>NZ_JWHB01000011.1:0-83947 GCF_000804305.1 Acinetobacter sp. YZS-X1-1
CAACCAGTACAACCAACTAAACACGTTGAGTCTAAATTACCGCAATACTTACCACCAGTGACACAGCCTCAAACCTCTGAACCTGTCATTCAGGCAGTACCTGATCCTGTTCAAAAACAGGGTTTCAGTCAGATTGAAGGGGTGGAATATGTGGATAGTGAATATCTGGAAAATAAAGAATTTAATCTGGAAGGTAAAAAACGTTTCTACAGTATGCCTGAAGGGATAGTTGATAAAAATATTGGGTCAACACGTGTACAGACGATTGAGCGTGAAAAAGGAGTGGGACAGTCGATTATAAAATCCTTGTTTCAACAACCTGCTGTAGATTCTGGTCCAGTCGTACTGGCCCAAACCTACTACCGTATTTCTCAGCCTGAATCTGTAGAAAGCTTAGGTAAGCAGTGTTTTAAAGATAAAAAAGTTAAGAATGCGAAAGAGATTAGTGCAGGTAGATCCATTAATCTGTGGCCACGGGCACCACTGAAATCAGATGAGTTTGATTATGAAATTGTGAAGCTAAAATCTGATATTAAAAATATTCAGATTCAGTCTTATGCTTCCCGTCAGAACAATCCTGCCTATTACTGGCCATTTGTTGTATTTCTGGATGAACGAGGCTGTGTTTTAGAAGGGGCGGGCGGTTTCAAAAATCAGGAAGCACAAGCCAATATTATTCAACATGAGAAGATACAGGGAATTATTCAGATTCCTGCGCAAAGCCAATATATATTAATGACCCCACTCGCTTCAGCCATAGATGTTGAAGACAAGATGCTGACAAATTATGGACAACTAAAACTAGTCGCCATTCGATAAGGACGATTCGAGTAGAATAAGATGAAAAATAAAATATTATATCCATTTGCTTTCACTGCTTTATTTGCCGCCCTCAGCGGATGCGGAGGTGAAAGTGCGAATGTTATACCAGAACAAAATGATGAAGCCACCACGAATGGTTCCTGCTCTGCTACTGCAACGAATTGTCTGGAATGGGGGCTTGAATATCCAATTGATGGTCTTAACTTTAATTGTAGTGGTGATAAAGAAAATACCTTCATTACTTTATTTGACCAAAATGATGGGGTGGCGTCAGGCACTTGTCAAAAAGCAGATAGTATCGAATTTTATCTAAAAAGTTTTAGTGATACCAAAATCAAATTGGGTACTGTCAAGCTCTCTGAATATATGAACCTCAGTACATCGAGCCAATTACCCCGACTAAGTGTACTTGATATTGCCAAGGGAATTACCGGTCGTAACATTGCCAGAATCGAACAGACAGATCCAACCGTACAGGTGGCGATGAAACTGGTGAAAATCTGGCAGACCTTGGCACTGGAAAAAGGCCGTATCTATAATCCGACGGATGTACAGCCCTTGTATATCACAGAGGATATGCGAAAGAATCTGGGCAAAATTAATAATAAAGATATCAGCCTGACAGATGCAAATTTGGCAGAAACCCTTAAACCTTTTATTGATATTAGCCAGATTAGTGATGATCAGGCCTTTGAAGTCGTAAAAAAACTGGCCAATATTGCCAGTGCAGCAGTATATCAACCGGAATTTTCTCTGTTCTCAACTTCAGGCATTATTAGTAGTAACTTGACTGGTTCTGATGGTCTGGCGGGTTGTAATAAATCTGTATGTGACATTAAAGATAAAACGACTAAATATTTATTTGGACATTTTATCCTGATTACAGACCGCCAGGGTTATACCTTCGGCAGTGGACTACAGTGGCGTGACACTCAGCTAAAACTGGGCTCCAATAATCTGGGATCTTTGGGTGGCATTAATGCGGAATTGATCCGTAAAATCAAACCACAGCAAATTACTGCAGTACCGCAAACCAGCTGGATTAGCCCTGCCACGAGAATGCTTTCATCAAATGCACCATATAAAATGAATGTGGCCAACAACAGCAATCCATTAGAAATTTACCAAGGTCGTTTGCTGAGCGATTATGTGATTGCCGGTAAAGAAGCATTTTATAAGATGGCTACAGGTAAAACTGAACTCAGCGATGCTGATCGTGCCAGTCTTGGCTTATGGCGTTTTAATGCCGATGATGACAACTATAGTGGCTCAATTGATCTTTATAAAATTTTCCCGATCAGCTATCTGGATCGTCAAGTTTTTAGAACAGCTGAAAATGTAGAGCCAGGTGAAGAATATATTTTCCCAATGTATGGCAACATGGAGTTTAAATTTAGCGAAAACTCAATTAGTCCTGTTACAGTGGGTGTTGTGATTGATAGTAATGGTGATGTGCGTACCAATATGCAGTCCGCAAGCAATCTTGCAACTGATAGCATTAATGGTTGCCAGGGAGATATTTTGCCGGCTGGACTTAAAGACAATAACGGCGTTCAACAATATCGTCTCGGTACCTTAGGCCGTGCATTTATAGATGAAAAAACAGTATCTATGCGACTGGTCTTCGCTGATCCTGTATTTGGTTCATTAAATGGTGCCCTAGTAGGTATGAACTCCACTATTCAGGCTTCAACCAATACAGATGATAAGATTGTGATTGGTGGGGCATTACTCAATTTATCTAATGTACTGAATGGAACCAGTCGTGTGGGCTTTACCAACTCAGCTGGAGAAAGCGTAGGTTGGGCGAATACTTATGCCAGCTTCCAGAAAGTTTATAATAACAATAATACTGATGAAACGACGCAGGAGACCAATCTGGCCAAGCTAAGTGGTGGAAGTGTTTCATTTAAATTAGCGGATTGTTATAGCATCAAAACAAAATAATGAAAAAAGCCCATCATTTGATGGGCTTTTTTATAAAAAGACATTTTAACCTGTGTGATCCAAACGAGTACCCAAGGTCTCTAGGTGCATCGGGAAATTATTGGTTTTACGGTCTTCAAAATAATGACGAAGCGTATGCTCTACACTCGGGAAAGCCAGTTCACTCCAGGGAATTTCATCTTCGTTAAATAAACGTGCTTCAATGGTTTCTTCACCTGCACCAAATTTTCCATCAATCAGTTGAGATTTGAACAGGACATAAATCTGGCCAATCCGCGGAATATTGTACATGCAGTACAGCTGTTCAATATCCACTTCAGCTTCGGCTTCTTCACGGGTTTCACGAGCTGCGCCCTGTTCCATGGTTTCAAACAGTTCCATATAGCCGGCAGGTAGGGTCCACAGTCCATAACGTGGTTCAATTGCACGGCGGCAGAGCAGGACTTTATCTTCCCAGAGCACCAATGCACCGCAAATCACTTTTGGATTAATGTAATGAATATATCCGCATGTAGTACAAACCTTGCGAACCTTCTGATCGCCTAAAGGAATTTTCTCTGTTGTTTTATGTCCACAGTTCACACAGAAGTTCATATTCATCATCAATGATAACAGTAAGGTCAGGATAACTGAAAAATCAAAATTTGGCATCATTTCTATCCCGCCAAATCAAAAATCAGCTATGATGAAATTATAGTCGCATAGGGAGCTGAATGAATGGATGAGCTGGGATTAATACAACGCTTGCAGAAACATTTACGATTTTCCAAACGGATTCAAACTGCACAGGCTGCTGTATTAATTGCGATCACAGATGAAGCTGATCCCAAAGTTTTGCTGACACGCCGTTCAGCTTATATGAATAATCATGCAGGGGAAGTCTCTTTTCCAGGTGGTAAACGCGACCCTCAAGATACCAGTAATATTGTAGTGGCTTTGAGAGAGGCGTATGAGGAAACGGCGCTTAATCCATTTGATGTGCATCTGATCGGGGATCTCCCGATGCAAAAGGCACGTAACGGGATGCTGGTTAAGCCTGTGGTCGGTTTAATTCCGCCTACCATTCAACTCATTCCTCAGCCGACAGAAATTGACCGGATTTTCTTTGCTTCCTTACAGCATTTGCTGGAAGCTCAGCCCATGCCTTATGAAGTACGGTTTGCCCAGCAGTCCCTATATTTCCCAAGTATGCGGGTGGAAAATGAGATTGTCTGGGGACTGACCGCACGTATGCTGATTTCACTATTTCAGTACGGGCTGGACTATAAAAAAGATTGGCCATTTTTACTTAATTCACCTGCGTTTAAACGCTCAAAATTTTTTAACCGTTGAACAGGATTTCAGCCATGTTATATCAATTTCAGGGACATTCACCAAAAGTAACGCATCAGCCATGGGATGGTTGGGTGGCACCTACAGCGACAGTCATTGGACAGGTCGAATTGGGCAAGCAGGTGAGTGTCTGGTTTGGTGCCGTCGTTCGCGCCGATAACAGCAAAATCCGTTTAGGTGACTTCACCAATGTTCAGGAAAATGCAGTGCTACATACCGATGCTGGCATTGAAATGAACATCGGGAATTATGTGACCATTGGTCATCAGGCCATGCTGCATGGTTGCACCATTGGCGATAATAGCCTGATTGGAATTCAAGCAGTGATCTTAAATCATGCCGTGATTGGCAAGAATTGTATTATTGGTGCCAATGCCCTGATTCCAGAAGGGAAAGTAATTCCTGATAATTCGGTGGTGATGGGCTCACCAGGCAAAGTCGTGAAAACTTTAGATGATGCCAGTATTCAAAAACTGAAAATGAGTGCCATGCACTATGCTGAGCATTTCCAGAAATTTCAGGATATGGAAGAAGTACAGCTTTAGGCTGTTATCTGAATAATGTCCTCAGTTAAGCCTAGAATTTTCTAGGCATTTTTGTATCTGGCTTGGGAAAATCTCGCCTAGAAGATATGAGTGGAGTATTATATTCGACGTTTTTTATATTCTCTGAATTAAGGTTGTGCATGAAAGTGCTGGCATTGGAAACTGCCAATGAGCAGTGTTCCGTCTCTGTGATCGATGATACTCAAGAACTATTTTTTCAGCTTGATGCGCGCGCCAAGGCACAAACGCAAACCATTCTTCCAATGATTGAACAAGGTCTCAATGATTTAGGCTGGGCTGTGTTTGATTTGACAGCGATTGCCTTTAGTCGTGGCCCGGGATCGTTTAGTGGTGTTCGTATCAATGCGGCTGTAACTCAAGCTTTGGCTTGGTCAAATGATCTGCCTGTAATTCCGGTATCCACTTTACAGGCTTTGGCGCAAGCGGCATATCGTTTGCATGGTTTAACTGCAGTAACTGCAGTACTGGATGCACGGATGAATGAAGTCTATGTCGCCAGTTATCAGTTAGATGCTCAAGGGATTATGCAGGCTGTTGATGAAGAACAGCTTTTGAGTTATGAACAAGGTGCTGAAGCAGTTAAATTTACTGTGGTGGGTTCAGGTGCCAATCTAGTTCAAGAAACAGCATCCGAATATAAAAATGTCAGTGCAACAGCACAGGATATTGCCATGATTGCGCGTGCAGCAGCAAAAACAGAAAATTGGGTCAGTGCAGAATTGGCACTTCCGGTATATTTACGTGATAACGCATGGAAAAAAATTCCAGAACAAGGCAAAGCATAATTAATCAGGATTAAGCATGGATCTTTTACTGCTGCTGAAAGCAGCAATTATGGGTATTATTGAAGGTATTACCGAGTTTTTGCCTATTTCCAGTACTGGGCATCTGATTTTGGCTTCAGAATTAATGAATTTCTGGACCAAAGAAAAAAGCGATGTTTTTGTCGTCGCAATTCAGATGGGGGCAATTGCAGCGGTTATTTATGAATATTGGGCACGGCTTTGGGGTGCAGCAACTGGGATCGTAAGTGGTGAACCGCAAGGACGCCGTTTAGGGATTGGCCTGATTCTGGCCTCTATTCCCATTGTGCTGATTGGCCTGACCCTAGGGCAAACCGTAAAAGAGCTGCTATTCAATAATATTGCGATTGCCATTGGCTTGATCGTTGGTGGTCTGATCATTATCTGGATTGAAAAGAATCCACCTAAGGTGCGTGCCCAGGAAGTTGAAGATCTGACCGTAAAAGATGCGATCTGGATTGGTCTGATTCAGGTCTTATCCCTAATACCCGGAACTTCACGTTCAGGTGCGACCATTATTGGGGCGATGTTCCTTGGCGTATCACGTAAGGCTGCAACTGAATTTTCATTCTTCTTGGGGATTCCGGTCATTATCGGTGCAGGCCTGCTCGATCTTTATCAAAGCTATGATGTTTACAGTACCACAGAAGACTGGACAGTTCTGGCAGTCGGTATCATCGTATCGTTCATCTCGGCACTTTTATTAATCCGTGCCTTGGTAGCCTATGTGGCAAAACGTGATTTCATGGTTTTTGCCTGGTATCGCATTGCCTCAGGTTTACTGATTTTATTATTTGCCTTTACAGGTTGGAGATTATGGTAAGCACGATTCGCTTATATACCGAATCTGAGTATCAAGAGAAAGCACAGCACTTCGAGGCTGTGCTTTCTTCTCGTGATGTAGAGGTTAGCATTGAGGTTATTGAAAAGCTGAATGCACGTTTCTTGCGTTTACATCCCGAACTGGCGCTGTGTGTTGATGCTGACGGCCTATGGCTCTGTGCCAATGGCATGAAAATGCAACCAGATTGGCAAGCAGAAGTAGGGCGCTTAAAACGTGCCTCTTTAAAATCGGAAATGATTGCTCGTGCTTGTAATTTGGGAGAAAAGCCGACTCTTGTCGATGCGACAGCTGGTCTAGGTCATGACAGTCTGTTGATGGCACATTTGGGTGCTCAGGTCACCTTGGTCGAACGACATCCTATTTTATTTACCCTGCTTGAAGACAGTCATCACCGAGCGAAAAAGGACACTTTTCTAAGTTCGGTGGTTAAGCGGATTCATCTGGTTTTTTCAGATTCTGCAGACTATCTGAAATCACAGGCTGAGCAGAATGCGGTCGTCGATGTGGTTTATCTGGACCCGATGTTTCCACAACGTGACCAGAACCAGCAGGCACCGAAAAAGCAGGCACAGGTGAAAAAACAAATGCAGTTATTACATCTGCTTTTACCTGAAGATGGTGAAATGGATCTGGGAGATAATCTCTTAGAATTGGCACAAAAAATTGGCAAGCGGGTGGTGGTGAAACGTCCTCGTTTGGCCGTATTTTTAGCTGGAAAAGAGCCAAATCATCAATGGTCTGGTGATGCTTGCCGTTTTGATGCCTATTTTCAGCATGAACTGGTTACTTAATATGAGAATTGCTTCAAAATAGATCAAGGATTTGTTATATATTTAAAAATTGGCATTGATAAAACTTATATCAAGCATAAACTTATTAGGCACATTAGCGAGCCACTCATCTCCCTGAAATCATATGATCGACTTTAAACCCTCCATCAATTTTTGGCACGATTTTAAAAGCAACCAAATTGCCGGGATGTGGTTATTTCTGGGATCTCGGCGTTCGCTGCAACTGGTGCGTCCCTCTATTCTACAACTGGTGTTCTGGGGCATTTTGGGCGGCTGTGCTAATAGCCTGTTTAGCTGGCTCAGTTCCGGCCGCATGGGAGATTTTAACTCTCAAGGTCTGATCAGTTATGCACTTTGGCCCTTTATTGCCTTGATTGTCGGGATTTTCTTGTCCCAACGGGTGAATAATCCTCGTCTGATGCTGGTACCTGCATTACTCTGGCTAGTGCTGGATACACATATCATGCTGTTCCAGAGCCTGATCCAGTATCTGGGGGATCTGGATTATCTACCCTATATTTTCTACGCCTATATTCCGACCCTATTTGTCATGCTGTTTGTCTGGCAAAGTCTGGCTGTGGTCTGGGTAATTTCACGTGAATTAAAATGGCCGTGGTGGGAACGGGCACTGATTATGCTGGCCACCCTGTTTACTTTGGTGGTGTGGCAGATTTCGGTGAAAGATCAGCCCATCTGGAAAGTTGAAGAAATTCCACCAAGTTTTGCTGAAGATGCTTTCTATACTCAGCCGATCTTGCTGAACAAGGCACTAGATGCAATTGAATATGGCGAATTTGCACAATCGCACTGGTACTTCATGGGCGTCGCTGGCGCCAGTTATCAGGATGTGTTCTATTCAGAAATAGAGCGGATTAAAAAGCAGTTTGATACCCGATTTGGGACTTTCGGCCGTTCGATTATGCTGGTAAATCATCCAGCAACACGGACTGAAATTCCGCTTGCTTCTAAAACCAGCATGGAACTGGCCTTGCGTCGTATTGGTCAGCAGATGAACCGGGAAAGTGATGTGCTGTTTCTGTATATGACTTCACATGGCTTGCCAAATGAATTTGAAATGGAAAATGCACCGCTAGACCTGGCATCAGTTGATCCAAAATGGTTGCGTGATACTTTGGATGCCTCAGGTGTGCGCTGGCGAGTGATTGTTATTTCTGCCTGTTTCTCAGGTAGTTTCGCTTCGGCTTTGCAGAATGATAATACCTTGATCATTACTGCTTCTGCTGCTGACCGTCAGTCATTCGGTTGTTCGAACGAAGCTGACTATACTTATTTCGGTCGTGCTTTCTTTGATGAGGCCATGCGTGAAAATAACAGTCTGAAAGCCTCTTTTGAGCAGGCCAAGACTACAGTGGCTAAATGGGAAGCAGCTCAGGGATTTGAACCGTCAGAACCACAATGGGTGATTGGCAAAAACATGGAATTGATGTTGCCACAACTAGAACAGCGTCTTTTCCCTCCAGCGACGACCACTTCAGCATCTCCGTCTGTCGCTTTGGCTCCATAAACCAATCTACAACTTTAGAAAATAGAAAAAGGGATGATGATGGAACTGGTACAGAATAATCGAAGCTTTGAGGGTGAACAGCGGATTTATAGCTTTGAGTCTAAAATATTAAAAAAACCAACCAGATTTGGCATCTTCCTGCCGCCACAAGCTCTGGAAGGCCAAAATTGCCCGGCTTTATTCTATTTAGCTGGCCTGACCTGTACTGAAGAGACTTTTGCAATCAAGGCACATGCCCAGCGTCTGGCTGCCCAGCTTGGCCTGATTCTGATTACACCAGACACTTCACCACGTGGAGATGATGTTGCCAAAGGGGATCACTGGGATATCGGGCAGGGCGCTGGCTTTTATATCAATGCCACTCAAGCACCGTGGGCTGAACATTATCAGATGGAAAGCTTTATCGTCGATGAGTTGTATGAACTGGTGTGTGAAGAGTTTGTAGTGCAGGCAGATAAGATCGGGATTTTCGGTCATTCCATGGGTGGACATGGTGCTTTAACTTTGGCTTTTAAATACCCGGAAAAATTCTGTTCAGTTTCAGCATTCGCACCGATTTGTGCACCAAGCCAATGTCCATGGGGTGAAAAAGCATTCTCAAATTATCTGGGCGAAAACCGTGAAGAATGGTTGAAGCATGATGCAACTGCGCTGGTTCAGGAAAAAGGTGCACTATTTAGCGATATCCTGATTGATCAGGGTTTTTCTGATCAGTTCTATAGCCAGCTGAATCCGGCGTTATTTCAGCAAGCTTGTGATGCCGTGAACCATAAATTAACCTTACGTGAACATCAGGGTTATGATCATGGTTACTATTTTATTCAAAGCTTTGTAGATGACCACCTACAATTCCATGCCGTGCAATTAAATCCATAAGCCAAGCAGCAAAAGCGAAGCAAATTTAAAAGTACAATGAAACTCCAAGAATAGGTCATATTTTTGGAGTTTTTTATATGAATATCAAATAAATATAATAAAAATGACATATAAGTTGCTATTCAAAAATCAGGTAGAACCAGTTGCAGTTAAGAACACGATGCACAATAAGCCTGAACCAGAGATTGGACAGTTATCACCTTCACTAGAAAAACACAGCTTCAAATTTCATGGTAGTGCCACTGAATATTTTGGAATCTGGATGGTGAATCTGATGTTAACCATCATTACGCTTACTTTGTATAGCCCTTGGGCAAAGGCACGCCGTATCCGCTATTTCTACGGTAATACCCAATTGTTAAAAACATCGCTTTGACTTCATTGCCATGCCAAGCCGATATTGGCGGGGTCGGGGGGCGTAAACCGATTATCGAACTGCCTGAAGATCGCCGGATTGAATTTTTGACCAAAGCACCGCATTGGCTGAAGATTAAATCCAAAGAAATCTATCATGTCATATGGAAATTTGAACGTTCTCCACTCCTGATTTTCTTCTCGATGATTATCGTGATATGTGCGGTAATTTTTATTCTTAAATGGGGGATTCCTCATACCGCCCAGCAGCTCGCTCAATTACTTCCCGAACAGACCTTGATCGAGGTAGGAAATCAAACTGAGCAGAAATTAATTGAGCAAACTGAGTCATCCAAGCTCTCCGCAGAGCATCAAGCACGTCTAAAAAAATTGTACGAACAAAAAATTGCGGTAGGGCAACCTGCAAAGATTATTTTCCGTCAAGGTGGAGAAACTATGGGGCTTAATGCAGCAGCGATTCCAAACAATACTATTATTGTTACCGATGAACTGGTCAAGCTCAGCGGTGCAGATGAAGAAGTCCTTGCAGTACTGGCACATGAACAAGGTCATCTGGTGCAAAAACATAGTATGCAAAAAGTGATTTCCAACTTGAGTGCAGCAGGATTATTTGCCTTGGTAACGGGAGATTTAAGTGATGTGGTGGCGGCATCTATAGCGGTACTCGCCGATGCGGGATATTCACAGGCGCTTGAACTTGCTGCGGATGATTATGCCATGCAACATTTGCATCAACAGCAGATCTCCAGTATTCATTTGTCGAACTTTTTGCAGCGGGTGAAAAATGCCAGAATACTGGCAGAGGAATCACAAACCTTAAAAATGAAAAATTTCACTCTCAATATCGATGGAAAAGACCGGCACCTGACAGAAACTGAACTGAAATGGATTCGCCTGATTGGGAAGTTTAAAAAATATCTGGAATCACATCCCGAACTGGATAAAAGAATTAAACGGATTCATGCTTTTAATGAACAGGCGAATCATCATTTTTAGCTTCTGATCATTATTATGCTTTGATTATCAAGGATTTTTAGTGCTTATCTTTGCCAGTCGACAGTCAGATTTTCCTGTCCCATACGGATCAGATGATCCAGCACTACATTTTCAAGTTTATTCAGGTCAGTGGAATCAGCATTGCTCTGAATCATTACGGTAAGATGATCTGCCTCGGGTGTCAGACTCACTTCTGCACTTGGAAAATGAATCAGGAAATTTTGTTCGGTTTCATCAATATTAAATTTATGTTTCCAGTGATTGGCCAGGCGTTTGGCAATTCGTGAAGCTTGTTGCATCTGGATATGGGCAATACTTTTCATCAGTTTTCTACACTATTCATCATTATCCTGTACTTTAAACCAAGCGGTGATGCTGGCATAAGCCTCAAAGCGTTACACAGCGTTTTAATCTTGCAACATCGAATCACAGTAGCCGGAGCGGATTTGATATAATGGGAAAAATCCAATTTCACTTAGCCAGGTCCTTTCATGTCCAAGCCTTATTTAATTGCACCTTCTATTTTGTCTGCCGACTTTGCCCGTTTAGGTGAAGAAGTTGAAAATGTACTTCAGGCCGGTGCAGACGTTGTGCATTTCGATGTTATGGATAATCACTATGTACCCAATTTAACCTTTGGCGCAGGTGTATGTAAGGCACTGAAAAAATATGGTATTCAGGCACCTATTGATGTGCATCTCATGGTGAAACCTGTAGATCGCATGATTGGTGACTTTCTGGAAGCAGGCGCAGATATTATTACGTTTCATCCGGAAGCATCTGATCATATTGACCGTTCTTTACAGTTGATCAAATCGGGTGGTGCTAAAGCCGGTCTGGTATTTAATCCAGCGACACCATTGCATTATCTGGATTATGTACTGGATAAGGTTGATCAGGTATTGCTAATGAGTGTGAACCCTGGCTTTGGTGGACAGAAATTCATTCCAATGACTTTGGATAAATTACGTCAGGCGCGCAAGATCATTGATGCTTCAGGTCGTGATATCCGCTTAGAAGTAGATGGCGGTGTGGGACCAGCAAATATTCGTGAAATTGCAGAAGCTGGTGCAGATATGTTTGTGGCCGGTTCAGCGATTTTTGGCAAGCCGGATTATAAAGCTGTGATTGATGAAATGCGTAGTGAGCTGGCTAAAGTCGGTCAAATCCAGCTTTAATCTCTAAAATGTTTATGGTGCATAAATCTGTGGATAACTTTATGGATAAGTGTGTAGATATCTATGTTGATAACCATATGGATATGTTGCATATTTTGTAATCGTTTGTACCTTGATTGATTGTATCTTAGACAAAATTTGTATAAAAAGAACTCAATTGGAGTTCTTTTTACATATGTCAGCCCTTGATTTTAGTGGTCGTTTATTCATCAAAGGTTAATAATCAAGCCAAACAAAAAGTGATCAATAGTTCTTAGGTTTGTGTTTCATTGTGTAAGATCTCCACGCTATTTTTAAATTTAATTCATGTGCATAACTTAACAATATGGATTTATCCTTTGTTTGTTTTTCTTACTCAAGTTTCTGTAATGCCATAACACGATGTCCCATGTTGGCGTTCCTTAAGATAGGCTGAAATCTTCAGGTTGTCCTGAGCATTTGAGTAAGACATGGTTAATTTAATTCTCTTTCAGTCAAATTTTGTAAATGGCAGGTTGGTTTAACCGTTTGCTTTATAAAATGTCTATTTTTTAGGGGGAACGACCTCCCTTGTTGATTAAGTTTATAAAATTCAACAAGAAAAATCGTCAGGACGGCCTGACCCTGTTAATTAGGAGGAAGGCGATATGGCCTGGATTATACTTGTATTCGCTGGGCTATTTGAGATTGTCTGGGCCTATTCTATGAAGCTCTCAGAGGGTTTTACCAAACTCACGCCGAGTATTTTTACGATTGTTTTTATGGTGCTCAGTTTTGTATTGTTGGCCTATGCCATGCGTACTTTGCCTTTAGGGACTGCCTATACCATCTGGACGGGCATTGGCGCAGTTGGCTCATTTCTGGTCGGTGTTATAGTTTTAGGTGAACCTGCTTCTGCTATGCGTATGCTGGCTGCGGTGCTGATTATTTCCGGACTTGTTTTGATGAAATTATCCTCCTCCTAAGAGCTGTTGAGCAGTTCTGATTTCGAGTAAAATAAAAACTGGCAAGCTTGATTCTGTAGGAGTAGGGCCATGCAACTCAGTTATATTTATATGGACTCGCCTGTAGGGCAGTTGCAGCTGGTCGCCAATGAAACGGCGCTGGTAGCTGTACTCTGGGATTGTGAAAAACCGAATCGGGTCAGGTTGGCAACTCTGGTTGAAGATCCACAGCATCCCGTATTGATAGAAGCTCGGCGTCAGCTTCAGGAATATTTTGCCGGTCAGCGCAATGTTTTTGAGTTGCCTTTGGACTTTGCTGGTACAGATTTCCAGAAAAAAGTCTGGCAGGCTTTGCTGAATATTCCTTATGGACAGACCCGAAGTTACCGGGAAATCGCTGAACAGGTCGGTAATGTTAAAGCAGTACGCGCCGTGGGTGCTGCCAATGGTAAAAACCCGATCTCGATTATTGCACCTTGTCATCGGGTGATTGGCAGTAGCGGTAAGTTGGTAGGCTTTGCAGGCGGTCTGGATAAAAAAGAAATTCTGTTAAATATTGAGAGAACCCATTAAGATCAAAATCATAAAATTAATGAAAATTAAAATATGGACCTGTTCGCAACACAAATCTTAGGCCAACTCTGGTCCAGTTTATGGTGGGTTCTTCTACTTTTTATTGGTTTAATCGTATTTAAGTTATTTAAACCATTTTTAAAAGGGAAGCTGGGAGAATTCGCTGTTGCCACGCATGTCAAACTTTATCTGAAAGGCCCTGAGTATCAATTATTAAATGATTTGACTCTTCCGGATGGAGACTGGGGTACAACCCAAATTGATCACCTTTTATTAAGTCCTTATGGCCTGTTTGTGATTGAAACCAAAAACTATAAAGGCTGGATCTTTGGTGGCGAGCGACAAAAGACTTGGACGCAAAAACTTTATAAAAATAGCTATAAATTTCAAAATCCGATTCATCAGAATTATAAGCACATCAAAGTTCTGGAGCAGTTGCTGGCTGATATTATCGAGCCAGACCAGCTGCATTCTGTGATTGTATTTATGCCAGATGCGGTATTCAAAACCCCAATGCCAAATTATGTATTTCGAGGCGCAGGTTGGACAGATTATGTAAAAAGCTTTAATCAGCGAGTTATTTCTGATACCAAGATTAAACGTATCCAGATTCGTTTGGAGAAGGAAGTACTAGAAAAATCCTGGAAAACCAACCGTGAACATGTCGCAAATTTAAACAGGCGGCAATCCGAACAGAAAAGCCTTTGAATCATTCAAAGGCTTTTTTCTTAATTTTTCGAGGTTTTTAACTTTTCAGTAATTTCAACCAGCTGTTTAATCCGTTTGACCTCATCCCAGAGTGCTTTGGCTTCAAGATAATGCTTGGACATCATCCCCAGCCATTGTTTGTAACGGCCGACCATATTCATTTCCTTTTTATAGGAACCATTCAGGAAACGGATTTGCAGTTCAAGCAGCTCATTCCAGGTGATGAGCGGCTCATCAGAATTCTGGCGAATACATTGGGTCAGATCAGGTGTAGTGACTGCACCACGGCCAATCATCAGGTCTTCACAGCCTGATTCTAGCTGACATTGCTTTGCATCGGCATTGGTCCAGATTTCACCATTGGCAATGACATTAATTTTTAAGGCTTCACGGATCGGTTGCAGTTGGTCCCAAAAGGCTGGCGGAGTATAGCCATCGGCCTTGGTCCGCGCATGAACAGTGACCCAGGCCGCTCCAGCATCTTCAATGGCATGCGCATTTTCCATCATGAAGTTGCGATCCATATAACCCAGACGCATT
Source organism: Acinetobacter sp. YZS-X1-1 (assembly GCF_000804305.1). Lineage (NCBI taxonomy): Bacteria > Pseudomonadati > Pseudomonadota > Gammaproteobacteria > Moraxellales > Moraxellaceae > Acinetobacter > Acinetobacter sp. YZS-X1-1. Next base: position 14,800 of record NZ_JWHB01000011.1, read on the forward strand.
TTCGCCGAAACCGGGATATGTGCGGGCACTGCATCACGAACAGCTTTGACCAATTCATAAACGACTTCAGGTTCATCTAGTAGTACTGAACCACCACGGTGACGGTTTACGGTTTTGGCTGGACAGCCGAAATTCATGTCAATTGCAGGCGCGCCCATAGCAGCGACTTTCACTGCATTGGCTGCCAGCATTTCCGGGTTATTTCCCAGAAATTGTACATGCACTGGCGTACCGGTAGCAGTTTTGCCCTCATTTAACAGTTCAGGGCAGTAGGTGTGATAGATATGATCTGGCAGCACCGAATCCGTGACACGAATAAACTCGGTTACACACCAGTCGAAGCTCCCGACGGATGTCAGTACATCACGCATAATCGGGTCAGTTAAGCCTTCCATGGGTGCAAGAACAAGTTTCAATGGTCAACACCTGTTAATTCGAAAAACGGTGTTATACGGCTTTTTGGTGGGAATGTCCAGGCAGTTTAATTTTCATATGAATTGCAGAAAAAGATTGAGTGTGAATGAGTATCTATTGATCTTTTGCTATCGAAATAAAAAAACCTTAAATCGACTGATTTAAGGTTTGGATTTAAATCTTAAAAATCTAATATTGTCTTAATCGATTAGTTTTTCGACTTTCATACTTTCACGATAATACTGACAGCCTTTATACAGCAGGAATACACCGATTACACCAGCTACAGCATTGACGATAGAAATCGAATTACCCACCATTAAGGTATTTTCATAATATCGGTCTGTAATCAGCGCCACCGCAGTTGTACCCACACCGAGTGCAATCAGGTTAGAAATCAACAGGAATTTGGCTGATACCTGAGAGCGCAACTGGTTCGGTGTCAGCATCTGGGTAGCAGCGGCTGATGCCGGAATCGGGAAGGTGGAGAAGAACATGGCGACAAAGATCAGTGCGAATGAAAGCTGCATATTGTCGACCTGAGTAAATAGCACACTTGGAATGATCAGGGCAGCACAGCCAATTGCACCGGCACGAATCGCTGCATCACTATAGCCACGTTTAGAAAAGAAGTCGATGAGCCAGCCACAGAATAGGGCGCCTGAAGTATTTGCGACAAGAATAATACTTCCAAGGATATATCCGGTCTGGCTTGCATCCAGGCCAAAGTGACGCATGTAGTAGGCCGGTGCCCAGCCGAGCAGGGAATACAGCATCATAGTATAGAAAGAGAAGCCAATAAAATGACAGAAGAAAGTCTTTTTATGGGTTTTAATAAAACCGATGGAATTCTTAAAAGATGCTTTAACGGCGACACCATTCGCATCCATTTTGAGGCCTTTACGCTCGGGTTCCCGTACGGTCAAAATCATGAGCAGCGCCAGCAATACACCCGGTAAACCGACAATCATAAAGGTCAGCTGCCAGGTTTTGATTTCACCGATCATCGGTAAAGTGACAAAGCTAACATCTTTGAGCAGACCGATGACATAACCGCCGATCAGGAAAGCCAGTCCTGAACCGATAAAAGCACCAATGGCATAAACACCCAGCGCACGGCCCAGTTTATGTTTAGGGAATAGATCCGCCACAATGGAATAAAAGGCAGGGGAAAGTGCTGCTTCACCTGCACCGACACTGAGGCGAGCCAGAAACATCTGGATAAAGTTTTTGCTGAGACCACAGGCTGCAGTTGCCAGACTCCAGAAGGCAATCCCGACTGAAATAATTTTCACACGGGATTTCTTGTCGGCCAGTGCGGCAATCGGTACGCCCATAAAGGCATAAAACAGGGAAAAAGCCAGCCCTTGTAACAGGCTGAACTGGGTATCACTGAGCATCAGGTCGGCCTTAATTGGCTCAATCATCAGGGACAAAATCTGACGGTCTACGAAAGAAAGAATATAAGCCACCATACAGATGATCACTACATACCATTGATAGCTGCTACGTTCTGGAGCTGCTGGTGGAATTTCTGTAGCTACCTGTTCAGGGATAGGCGTAGTAATTTTTAGATGAGAATCGAGTGGTTGGACGTCATTGTCAACCTTGTCTATGACCAATGTTTTTTCATTCATCATGCAACATCCTGTGCAAGTTATAGTGATTAGCTTATTTGATACAAATTTAATTATTTTTATTTTTAATATGTATCAGTTAATCTAATCTAGGAGTAATTTGCACAGCCGTCAATATGTCTGGATTAAAAAGATACAATTATTTTTAAAAGAATAAAAAAGGGAATCAAATTGATTCCCTTCTTGCTTTAAGTATCTGAAAATGGTGGTTAAGCGGTTTTTTCCACTAGAGTCAGGATGTCATAAGTCGCGACTAGTTCATTGCGCTGGTTTTTCACTTTGATGTCCCAAACCACGACACCATGCGGTTTTTGCTCATCACGCAGTGGTTTTGGTGTTTTCTGCTTGCAGGTCAGTTCTACCTGAATGGTATCACCAATTTTCACCGGTTCTACGAAGCGAAGGTTATCCATACCGTAGTTAGCAATGACAGGACCCGGAGCGGCATCAACAAACAGACCAGCAGCGGCAGAGACAATGAAGTAACCATGTGCGACGCGTTCACCGAACAGGGATTCCGCAGCCGCAATCTTATCCATATGTGCATAGAAGTAATCACCACTTAAACCACCAAAGTTGACAATATCAGCTTCAGTAATGGTACGGCGTGCAGTCAGCAGGCGTTCACCGATCCGCAGTTCATCAAAGGATTTCTTGAATGGATGCACGCGGTCTTCAAATACCTCCGCACCCGCAGTCCAGCTATGACCGACCTGAGTCAGCACATTTGGTGAGCCTTGAATAGCAGTACGCTGCATATAGTGTTTCACTGCACGCAGACCACCGAGTTCCTCACCACCGCCAGCACGCCCCGGACCACCATGCACTAACAATGGCAGTGGTGAACCATGACCGGTACTTTCCTTAGCGCTTTCACGATCCAGAATATGCACACGACCATGCCAAGGCGCGATCTTGCTGAGTAGCTGTTCAATATTTTCATCATGGTTACGCACGATTGAAGCGACCAGACTGCCTTCACCACGAGCTACTAATGTTGCCAGTTGTGGTAGGTCACTATAGGGCATCAATGTAACCACTGGGCCAAAGGCTTCGATATTATGAATCTGTTGGGCCTGTACCGGATCTTTACATAACAATACTGTTGGTGGATAGAAAGCAGATTTTTCCGGATGTGCGACCTGGATGGCAAAGTCCTGGCGCAGGTGGCTACCCATGATGATTTCAGCTTCCTGTGCCAGTTGTTCTACCTTAGCAGCAACATCATGCTTCTGTTTAACGCTGGCCAGAGCACCCATGGTTACGCCGTCCTGTGCAGGATCACCGATGACTACTTTCTGTAGTTTTTCAGTCAGGCGCTGCTGTACAGTATCGAGTAATGCTGCTGGCACAAAGGCACGACGAATTGCAGTACATTTTTGTCCGGCCTTGGTCGTCATTTCACGGAAGACTTCACGCACAAACAAGTCAATGGTTTCATCGTTGGCTTGCTGGGTCAGGATGGCGCTGTTCACCGAATCGGCTTCCATGCTGAATGGAATGGAGTGGGCATTCAGGTGTGGATGTGCACGTAGTTTCTGCCCGGTAGCAGCCGAGCCTGTGAAGGTTATTGTATCCTGTGCATTCAGGTGATCAAACAGGTTGTAAGTCTGTCCGCAGATCAGCTGCAGAGCACCTTCTGGCAGTAAATTACTGGCTAAAATGTCTTTAACCACTGTATGTGTCAGTTCTGCGCCTTCTGTTGCCGGTTTAACAATACATGGCACACCGGCTAGTAGAGTAGGTGCAATTTTTTCCAGCATACCCCAGATTGGGAAGTTAAATGCATTAATATGCACTGCTACACCGGCTTTGGGGCTCAGGATATGTTTGGCACCAAAGCTGCCCTGTTTGGATAGGGGAATCCAGGCATCTTCTACCAGTGCGGTTTCATCGCTGAGTTCACGGCGAACTAGACTTGAATAGGCAAACAGGGTGCCGATCCCACCTTCAATATCAATCCAGGCATCTTTGCGGGTACAGCCAGTTGCGGCTGCCAGGCGGTAATAATCTTCCTTACGTTCCAGTAAATATTGTGCCACCTGTTTCAGGGCATTGGCACGCTGGTGGAAAGTCCAGTGGGCAATGGCAGCCCCTTTCTGTTTGGCATATTGCACTACGTTATGCATGTCGATGCCGTGGCTGCTGACCTGATAAATCGCTTCACCACTAATGGCGTGATAGACCGTACGCAAGTCATTTTGTGCGCTATGTTCATCACCTAAAACCAGTGAACTCAATACTTTAACTTTAGCTGAGTAATGCGCCTGCGTGTCGTCCTGAAGATCCATGCTCTGGGTGGTGCTGTCCAGTTCCAACATTGTATAACTCCATTTATGATACGTTGTTGAGTTTATTTTTGCTTTTGATGTTTCATAAATTGCAATCAAAAAGCTTAAATGTCAATCATAATCCGCAAACAAAAAAGTAACTTTCATGTAATTAAAAATTTAAAAATATTAAAAACAATAACTTAACTTAAAATGCTTTTTAAAAATATATGATACTCAAAAAATAGTATTGATTTTATATTTGTATCGTTTTAATTTGAGTGTATCAGCACTTGGGATAAGTGAGACAAACATGAATAAGCAACAACAAACATTCGATCAGAAGATAGAGCAGGACATTTCTATTGAAGCGAAGGACTGGATGCCGGATGCCTATAGAAAGACCCTGATCCGCCAGATTGGCCAGCATGGGCATTCAGAAGTGATTGGCATGCTGCCAGAAGGTAACTGGATTACCCGCGCACCGACTTTGAAACGTAAAGCGGTATTGCTGGCTAAAGTGCAAGATGAAGCAGGACATGGCCTGTACCTCTACAGTGCAGCAGAAACGCTTGGTGCAGACCGTGATGACATGATGGAAAAGCTAATTGCTGGCCGCATGAAATATTCATCCATTTTTAACTATCCAACCCTGACCTGGGCAGATGTGGCTGCGATTGGCTGGCTGGTAGATGGGGCGGCAATCGTCAATCAGGTGGCACTGTGTCGTACATCTTATGGTCCTTATGCACGTGCCATGGTGCGTATCTGTAAAGAAGAAAGTTTCCACCAGCGTCAAGGCTTTGAGGCCATGATGCAACTGGCACAAGGCACGCCAGAACAGAAACAAATGGCACAGGATGCAGTGAATCGTTTCTGGTGGCCGGCATTAATGATGTTTGGTCCAAGTGATGACAATTCTCCAAACAGTGCGCAAAGCATGCAGTGGAAAATCAAATTATTCAGTAATGATGCATTGCGTCAGAAATTTGTCGATAACACTGTGCCGCAAGTATTGCAGCTTGGCCTAACTGTACCGGATCCAGACCTGAAGTTTAATGAAGAAACAGGCCACTATGAATTTGGTCAGGTGAACTGGGATGAGTTTTTCGATGTACTGGCAGGCAAAGGTCCATGCAACCACGAACGTATTGAAGCACGTCGCAAGGCTTGGGAAGACGGCAAATGGGTGCGTGAATCAGCAGCAGTTTATGCCAGCAAGCAACAGCAGCAGTCAGATCAACGAAAAATCGCTTAAGGCAACGGAATAGCACAAGGATATGCAAATGAACAAGAATAACTGGTCTTTATACGAAGTATTTATTCGCAGCAAACAGGGTCTGAGCCACCGTCATGTCGGCAGCCTGCGCGCCCCTGATGATGAAATTGCCCTGCAAAATGCCCGTGACGTCTATACCCGTCGCAATGAAGGTGTAAGTATCTGGGTCGTGAAATCTGAACTGATTACCTCATCTCAACCAGATGAAAAATCGGAGTTTTTTGATCCTTCATTGAACAAGGTCTACCGTCATCCGACCTTCTATCACATTCCAGATGGCATCGAGCACATGTAAGGTGGAGGGCAGAGTAATGACGAATCAGGTATTAGCACAATTTTTACTACATGTTGGCGACAGCCAGCTCATCCTTTCACACCGTCTGGCGGAATGGTGCGGTCATGCACCGGAACTGGAGCTGGATATTGCACTGGCAAATATCGGCCTAGACTTACTGGGTCAGGCACGTACAGCACTGAGTCTCGCCGGTGAAATTGAAGGACTGGGCCGTGATGAAGACAAACTGGCCTATTTTCGTACCGAGCGTGAATACCGCAACCTATTGCTGTGCGAACAGCCAAATAATGACTTTGGTCAAACCATCGTACGTCAGTGGTTGATGGATCATTACCATGCTTTGCTGTTTGCAGCACTCAGCAATAGCAGGAATGAAAACATTTCTTCATTCGCTATCAAGTCGCTGAAAGAGGTGAAATACCATTTGCGTTTTTCAACCTCATGGATGGAACGCCTGAGCTTAGGTACAGCAGAAGCTCATGAAAAAATCCAGAATGGTCTGAATCAGCTATGGCGTTTTACCGAAGAGTTGTTCAGCCTGACTGCAGATGAACGTCAGCTGGTTGATGCTCACCTGATTCCGGATGTGGAACTGCTGAAACCGAAATGGTTGGAAAGCATATCTGCTGAGTTGCAACGTTTTGAACTGAGCTTGCCAGAAAGTGGTGCTTACCGTAGTGGAGCCAAGCAGGGACTACATACCGAACATCTGGGTTATGTACTGGCGGAACTGCAATATATGCAGCGCAGCTATCCAAGTATGAACTGGTAAATCCAACACATCACAGGGAGTGAGTGGCATGAATCTGATCAGACATGTAGAAGACCAATGCTGGGAGGTCCTGGCCCAGGTTTCCGATCCGGAAATTCCGGTCCTGTCGGTCCTTGACCTGGGCATGATTCGTGGGGTGGAGATCAACCCGCAGGATGAAATCATCGTCCGATTGACGCCTACTTATAGTGGCTGTCCGGCAACCGATCTGCTTAAGGCGGAAATCACCCAGGCATTTGCAGCACATGAGCTGACGCCGGTCAAAGTTGTGGTCGATCTGTCAGAAGCCTGGACCACCGATTGGATGAGTGAGGAAGGCAAACAGAAACTGCAGCAATATGGCATTGCCCCGCCCAAAGGTGGTTCAAACAGCTGCGGTACCCATGTCGCACTCAGCGATGGCATCCAGTGTCCACATTGTCATAGCCAGCACACCCGATTACTCAGTGAATTCAGTTCAACCGCTTGCAAGGCGCTGTACAAATGTCAGGAATGCCTAGAGCCGTTTGATTATTTTAAATGTATTTAAGGGCTTAAGCGCACAAGCCATAACAATAAAGCGTGAGATCGCCACAGCTTAAGAAGGATTTTGAAATGAGACAGTTTATTCCGTTAACCATTAAATCGATTCAGCCTCAGACTGAACAGGCAATTTGCATTGCTTTCGAACTGAGTCCGGAACATGCCGAAAGCTTTCAGTATCAGCCGGGCCAACACCTGACCATCCGTCACATGACAGAACAGGAAGAATTGCGCCGTTGCTATTCGATCTGTAGTGATACTGATGAAGACATGAGTATTGCGATCAAGAAAATTGATCAGGGCCAATTCTCGATCTGGGCCAATGAAAATCTGAAAGTCGGTGATGTATTGGAAGTGATGCCACCACAAGGCGTGTTTTTCCAGAAAGCGGCCAAGGCTGGTGGTAAACATTATCTGGGCTTTGCTGCAGGCAGTGGCATTACACCAATTTTGTCTATTGTCAAAGCAGTGTTGAGCCGTCAGCAAGATGCCACTTTTACACTGGTTTATGGTAACCGTTCCTGGAAACAGACCATGTTCTCTGAACAGATCATGGATCTGAAAGACCGCTTTAAAGAGCGTCTGCAACTGATCAATATTTTCTCGCGAGAATTGAATGACAGCGAGATTTTTAATGGTCGTATTGATGCAGAAAAACTGCAGCAGCTGTTTCAGGCAGGCCTGATTCCAGCAGAAACCGATCACTGCTTTGCCTGTGGTCCTGAAGAAATGATGAATGCGGTCGAAACCGTATTGCCAACCCTCGGGATTGAACGCAGCAAAATTCACACCGAACGCTTTAATACCGGGACTGCACCAAAAGCCTCTACACAGCAGATCGAAAGCCGTACTGAGGAAAAGGTCAACATCGTTCTGGATGGTCGTGAGCTGATCATTGAAGTATCCAAGCAGGATGACAGTATTCTGGATGCTGCTTTACGTGCTGGAGCAGATCTACCTTATGCCTGCAAGGGCGGGGTATGCGCAACCTGTAAATGTAAGGTGCTGCAAGGTGAAGTGGAAATGGCGATCAACTATAGCTTGGAAGAAGAAGAAATCCAGAAAGGTTATGTGCTGAGCTGTCAGGCGCGTCCAACCACTCAAAATGTTCGTCTCAGTTTCGACGAGTAAAGATTTTAAATTAAGCATCATGCAGATAAATGCATGAACGAAATAGAAACTTAAAAGGTGTGCAATGGATTACCAAACAATTATTGTCGAAGAAAAAAATGCAGTGGGCTATCTGACTTTTAACCGTCCAAAACAGCTCAACAGTTTTAATGAAACCATGCATCAGGAAGTATCTTCTGTCGTAAAACGCTGGGCGCAAGATTCAGCAATTCGCGCTGTGGTAATTTCTGCAGAAGGTCGTGGTTTCTGCGCCGGTCAGGACCTGAACGATCGTGTGGTTGATCCAAATGCTAATGCGCCAGATCTGGGGCTATCGATTGAAAAATACTACAATCCGCTGATTAAACTGATTACTGAAATGCCGAAACCAGTCATCTGTGCTGTAAATGGTGTGGCAGCAGGTGCAGGTGCAAATATCGCATTAGCGTGTGACATCGTAGTAGCTGCCAAATCTGCTTCATTTATTCAGGCTTTCTGCCGTCTTGGTCTGGTGCCAGATTCAGGGGGTACCTGGTTCCTGCCACGTCTGGTTGGCCGTGCCCAAGCGATGGGTCTGGCGATGCTGGGTGACAAAATCTCGGCTGAACGTGCACTGCAACTCGGCATGATCTGGCAGGTAGTTGAAGATGATCAGTTAAAAGCAGAAGCTGAAAAAATGGCTGCACATCTGGCGACTCAGCCGACTTATGGTCTATCTCTGATCAAAAAAGCGATTCATGCCGCCGCAGACAATAATCTGGATGAGCAACTGATTCTAGAGCGCGATCTGCAACGTCTGGCGGGCCGTTCCAGTGATTATCGTGAGGGCGTTCAGGCCTTTATGCAAAAACGAACACCACAATATAAGGGCTGCTAAATCTGCCGGAGATGGATTTGACTCGGCTCAAAGTTGTGCGATTTTTTCCCTTCAGTTATCGCTTAGCAACTTGGTCGAGTTGAATTATTCCTGACAGGTATGAATATGATACCTATTTGGTCTGATGGTTAGCTAGGTCCTATGTTATATGTAGTATTACCCTGATAGTAAATGAAATCTTAAAAAATAGATTTATGCACTATTTTTATAGTCAAGCTATTGATATGTAATTTGTTTTTTATTTTGTTTATTCAGATAAATGATTTGGGTGAGTAAATAGAATTTAATATGACACAAATTTACAAATATTAAAAAATATGTATCGTATTTTTGGTGAAGAGTGATACATCCTGGTATATATTTAATTAATTAGACAGCGCTAGGACAGGCGCAACAAGGATCGCCAACAGACTAAGGGATGGCGAGCTAAGGAACAAGAACGATGGAACATGTTTATATTTTTGACGGTATTCGTACCCCAATTGGTCGTTATGCAGGTGATTTGAGTAGTATTCGTGCCGATGACCTTGCTGCTTTATCGATCCAGTATTTAAAACAGCAGCATCCTAATCTGCCGTGGGCAGAAATCGATGAGGTGATTTTAGGCTGTGCCAATCAGGCCGGTGAAGATAATCGTAATGTCGCGCGTATGGCAGCACTTTTAGCGGGTTTGCCGGAAAGTGTGCCTGCCATTACTGTAAATCGTCTCTGTGCTTCCGGTCTGGATGCTGTCGGTCTGGCAGCACGTGCAATTAAATCGGGTGAAGCGCAATTTGTAGTGGCCGGTGGGGTAGAATCCATGAGCCGTGCACCATTTGTGCAATCCAAGCCCACCACAGCATTTAGCCGTACTCCGGAAATTTATGACACCACCATTGGCTGGCGTTTTATCAATCCAAAATTCAAGGCAGGTTTCGGCGTAGATAGCATGCCGGAAACGGCAGAAAACGTAGCTGAAAAATATCAGATTAATCGTGAAGATCAGGATTTGTTTGCTTATCGCAGCCAGAAAAAAACTGCACAGGCACAGCAGAATGGCATTTTTCAGGCAGAAATCCTGCCAGTAGAAATCAAAGGTGCTAAAGGTTCTACTCAGGTGATTGCTGAAGATGAGCATCCACGTGCTAATACTACCTTAGAAAAATTGGCTTCTTTAAAAGCACCATTTCGCAAGGAAGGTGGTTCGGTAACTGCGGGTAATGCGTCTGGTGTCAATGACGGTGCAGCCTGTGTGCTACTGGGTAATAAATATTTCGCAGAACAATATGGGCTGAAACCGCTAGCACGGGTGGTAGGAATCGCCAGTGCAGGAGTAGAACCACGTTATATGGGTATCGGTCCAGTGCCCGCAGTGCAGAAAGTATTAAAACAGACAAACTTAAGTCTGGAACAGATGGATGTGATCGAACTAAATGAAGCCTTTGCCGCACAGGCGCTTGCAGTGCTACGTGAGCTAGGCCTTCAGGATGATGATTCGCGAGTCAATCCAAACGGTGGTGCTATTGCCCTTGGCCATCCACTCGGAATGAGCGGTACGCGACTAGTGATTACCGCCATGAAAGAATTACAACGTAAGCAAGGAAAATATGCCCTTTGTACCATGTGTGTCGGTGTTGGACAGGGTGTCGCACTGATTCTGGAAAATGTGGCTTAAGGACTGAATCAAAAGAGAAATCATCAGCAGTCAGGATGACTGCAGCAGGAGCAAGAATATGAATAACAAGGCAATGGAACAAATTGAAACCGCTTCAGTAGATGAATTACGTGGCCTGCAATTGGAACGTATGAAAAAAACACTACAGCATGCTTATCAGAACAGTACGGTTTACAAGAAAAAGTTTGATGAAGCCGGTGTCCATCCGGATGATCTGAAATCACTGGACGATCTGGCAAAATTCCCGTTTACCACCAAGCAGGATCTGCGCGAAAACTATCCATTTGGCATGTTTGCTGTGCCTCAGGAGCAGATTGTCCGTGTACATGCTTCTTCAGGGACCACAGGTCAGCCGACTGTAGTCGGTTATACCCAGAATGACATTAACACTTGGTCAGATGTGGTGGCACGCTCGTTACGTGTAGCCGGACTCAGCAATAAGGATACGATTCAGGTGTCTTATGGCTATGGGCTATTTACTGGCGGTCTAGGGGCACATTATGGTGTAGAACGTCTGGGCGCCACCGTAATCCCAATGTCAGGTGGCCAAACTGACAAGCAGGCCCAGCTGATTCATGATTTCAAGCCAACGGCTTTAATGGTCACGCCATCTTACTGTCTGAATATTATTGAGTGTCTAGAGAAAAAATTCGGGACTGCCAAGGATTGTTCGATCAAGACCGGGATCTTTGGTGCAGAGCCATGGACCAATGAAATGCGTCGTGAAATCGAAGAACGACTGGGTATTGATGCGCTAGATATTTATGGCCTTTCTGAAGTCATGGGACCAGGTGTGGCGATGGAATGTCTAGAATCCAAAGATGGTCCAACGATTTGGGAAGATCACTTCTATCCTGAAATTATCCATCCGGAAACTGGTGAAGTATTACCTGACGGTGAGCTGGGAGAGCTGGTATTTACCACCATTACTAAAGAGGGTATGCCGGTAATTCGTTACCGTACTCGTGATCTGACACGCTTATTGCCAGGTACAGCGCGTACCATGCGTCGTATGGACAAGATTGTCGGTCGCAGTGATGACATGATGATTATTCGTGGTGTGAATGTGTTCCCATCACAAATTGAAGAGCAAATCCTGCATATTCCGCAGCTTATTCCAAATTATCAGATTCAGATCTGCAAGCAGGGTCATCTGGATACATTGCATATTCGTACCGAAATGCGTAAAGATAATGCTATAAATATGACACGCCAATTGGCAAATCAGCTGAAAGTACAAATCAAGACCATGGTCGGGATTAGTGTCAGTGTGGAAGTTTTACCGGAAGGTAGCTTGCCACGTTCTGAAGGTAAGGCTCAGCGGGTGTTTGATATCCGAAAGTCCGCTTAAATACGTCCGGATGACAGGCTCAGGTCTGTCATCCGGCTTTGACAAGGTAAATTGAACATAATGAATCCGAAATTAAAACAAGTAATTGATGATTTCATTCAGAATGAGACCCTCAGTGGAACCTCATTGGTAATGACGATTTTTGGTGACAGTATTTATCACCGTGGGGGAGTCATTAGTCTTGCCAGCCTGATTCAGCTGATGGATGTATTTGGCTTCAATGAGCGTTCTGTGCGTACTGCCGTATTCCGTCTGGTACAAAATGGCTGGCTGAGTTCAGAAAAGATTGGCCGCACCAGTTATTACCGGATTACCGAAAGCAGCCGTCAGCGTTTTATTACCGCAGACCAGAAAATTTATAGTTTCCAGCATAATGAATGGGATCAGAAATGGGATCTGGTTCTGCTCAGTTCAGTTGAACTAGAAAATAAACAAACGCTAAAAAAAGAACTGGAATGGTTAGGCTTTGCCAATATCGCGACCAATGTCATGGCCTATCCGGGGTGTGATCAGCAGAAACTGCAAAACCTGTTACTGAATAACAAGATGACCGATCAGGTCGTAGTGTTTCATGCTGAAACTTTACAGCTTTGGCAGGAATCTTATCCAACCATTAAACGCATGGTTGAGACTAACTGGCCAATCCCGGAACTGCATCAGCGTTATGAAAAATTTATTAGCGATTTCCGCGAGTTTTTCTATCTGGTGGAAAATGAAGAGGAACTGGATCCAGTACAAGCCTTTCAGATTCGTATCCTGCTGATCCATCAATATCGCCGTATTTTACTGAAAGACCCGAATCTGCCATTTGAACTGTTGCCAACAGACTGGTTGTCACTGATTGCGCGCAACCTGAGTACCAATCTATATCAGGCAGTATTTGCAGCAGGAGATGAGTTTTTCCTGGAGACTGCCCGGACAGCGGAAGGTTTTATGCCACCTGCACATCCACAATTTTATAAACGTTTTGGTGGCTTAAAGCAGCCGGAATTGACTTTTTAATATTTAAAAGATCATGAACCTAGTAGCTCAAGGAGGAGTCTATGCCATGTTATGCGATTGATGGGGTTATTCCTGTCGTCAGCCCTAAAGCTTATGTCCATCCTACGGCTGTGCTGATCGGTGATGTGATCATTGAAGCCGGAGTTTATATTGGTCCGTTCGCTTCGTTGCGTGCCGATTTTGGCCGGATTCATATCCAGAAAAATGCCAATGTACAGGATTCCTGTACCATTCATGGATTTCCGGACAGTGTGACCTTGGTTGAAGAATATGGCCATGTTGGTCATGGTGCCATTCTGCATGGCTGCGTGGTACGAAAAAATGCCTTGATCGGTATGAACAGTGTAATTCTGGATGAGGCCGAAATCGGGGAGAATGTCATTGTTGGGGCCAACAGTACAGTTAAGGCTAAATTCAAAGTGCCAGCAAATAATCTGGTACTTGGCAGTCCGGCAAAAGTCATCCGTCCTTTAGAAGAAAAAGAAATTGCCTGGAAAAGCCATGGCACCGAGCAATATATCCAGCTCACTACACGTTGCCTGAATACCATGCAGGAAGTAGAAGCTTTAACCGAAAATTCCGCAGAGCGACGTAGTTATCAGAACTTTAAAGCGGATTATCAAATCAAGCAAAATAGTTAAACTAGCTGATTTTTAAAAAATTTAGATAATTAAAATACGCTAATTTTTTAGTTTTAAACTTATTGGAAATGAAACCAAATTACTATTGTCGCCTTTCCGGATCGAGTTAAGCTGTGAGAAAACAGGTCAGGAAAGTGCAGATGGAAAGTCGGGAATTTAAAGACCATTTCTCCCAGCAGTCCCAAGATTATGCCTTGTTTCGCCCGCATTATCCGGATGTTTTGGGAAAGATATTGGCAGAATTGGCACCGAGTACGAAAGTAGCTTTAGATGTTGGCTGTGGCTCAGGACAGTTTTCAGGGGTTTTGGCACATTATTTTGATCAGGTGATTGCCATTGATGCGAGTAGTGAACAAATCGCACAGGCCCAACCTCATCCGAAAATTCAATATCATCAGGCCTTAGCAGAAGAAATCCCATGTGTTGACCAGAGTGTGGATCTGATTTCAGTTGCACAGGCTGCACATTGGCTGGATCTGGACAAGTTCTATGCGGAAGTTCGCCGTATTGCAAAACCCAATGCTATTCTGGCTCTTATTAGTTATGGGGTATTCAGTGTCGATGAAGAACATCTGAATCATTATTTCAGACATTTTTATGAAGTGACCATTGCGCCCTATTGGGCACCTGAACGCCGCCATGTTGATGAAGGATACAAAAATCTGCCATTCCCATTTCATGAAATTGCTGTACAGCTGCCGGTATTACAAGTCGAATGGAATTTTTACCAACTGATAGGCTATATGAGTACTTGGTCAGCCGTAAAAGCAGCCACCCAGGCACTCGGACATAATCCGCTGAATGTACTGGCAGATGCCTTATTGTCAGAATGGGAAGACCCAGAATTGCCCCGGGTAGTGAGCTGGCCGCTATCGCTACGAGTGGGAAGGATAAATCCAGATCAAGAAAAGGATAATTAAATAAAAAGCCCAGTCTTAGCTGGGCTTTTTATAATATTAAAGATCAATCAGCTTATTTGTTTAACAGCATTTCCAGTACAAATTTGGAACCGATAAAACCGAGCGCCAGCAGACCAAACCCAAGCAGGGTAAAACGAACTGCTTTCTGGCCACGCCAGCCAAATTTCCAGTGTCCAATCAGTAATGCACCATAAACCAGCCAGGACACAATACTAAAGGCAGTCTTATGGGCCAGATGTTGGGCAAAGAAATTATCGATGGTAAAGAAGCCGAAACCCAATGCTAGTGTCAATAGAATGAAACCAGTCATCAGCATATCGAACAATAAAGATTCCATATCCTGATAGGACGGCAATAGATTCACCCAAACCCGACGTTTCTGTTTTTTCTTCAGTTCGCGGTCCTGAAACCGCAAAATCACGGCCTGAATCGTCGCCATCAATAACACAGCGTAAGCGGACAAGGATAGGATAATATGAATATCCAGACCTAGGGAATTTTGTGCAATAACTTTCGCTGGTTGGGTAAAGCTGAAACCGAGAATCAGGCCAGTCGCAGCGACGGGAATACCAATCAGGTTTAATGCAATAATCGGCCGATAGGTACTATAAATGATGCTTAGCAGCAACATTAGCGCTGAAGTAAAGGAAAGTAAGGCAAATACATCATAATTCATCCCCATCGGGGTATACATGTCACCTGATAAAACCAAAGCATGGAGTACCAGTCCGACTAAAGCTGTTAAGCCGACAAACCATTGATTTGGAGTACGTTTAGCCATTAAATGAATGAACAGATACCAAAAAGAGGAGGTATAAGCGATTAATGCTAAGATCGTGTAAACCAAGGGTAGGCTAAGCATGTCAAACCTTTTTAAGGGTGATGAATATTCATTTATATAAATTCAGTGCGAACTACAGTATCCTATAGCATTCTATGCATAAATTTTCTATTTTAAGAAACAATTTTTTGCTACTGGCTATTTTAAGCGGATTTTGCAATGTTTGATACCTTAACAGAACGACTCACGCAGAGTTTAAGAAATGTTACTGGCTCAGGGCAGCTAACCGAAGACAATATTAAAGATACGTTACGTGAAGTACGTATGGCACTTCTTGAAGCCGACGTTGCGTTACCTGTAACTCGTGAATTTATCGCGAAAGTTAAGGAAGAAGCATTAGGCCAGGAAGTGATGACTCAGTTATCACCAGGGCAAGCTTTCGTCAAAATCGTTTATGACGAATTGACCAAAATGATGGGCGAGGCCAATGAAAGCCTTGACCTTGCAGCGAAACCACCGGTGGTGGTACTGCTTGCCGGTTTGCAGGGTGCGGGTAAAACCACGACTGCAGCCAAACTTGCACGCTTCCTGCAAGAACGTCAAAAGAAAAAAGTGGCTATGGTGTCTGCCGACGTTTATCGTCCGGCCGCGATCAAGCAGTTACAGACAGTGGCTGGCGAAGTTGGCGCGATTTTCCTTGAATCGAGTGCTACTGAAAAGCCAATCAGCATCGTCAATCGTGCAATTGAACAGGCAAAAATCCAGTTTGCTGATGTGTTGATTGTCGATACCGCAGGTCGTCTGCATATCGATGACGACATGATGGAAGAAATTAAAGAGCTGCATGCAGCGATTAATCCGACTGAAACCCTGTTCGTGGTCGATGCCATGACTGGTCAAGATGCGGCGAATACAGCCAAAGCATTTAACGATGCGCTTCCTTTGACGGGTGTGATCCTGACTAAAACCGATGGTGATGCGCGCGGTGGTGCAGCACTGTCTGTTCGTGCGATTACTGGCAAGCCAATCAAGTTCCTCGGTATGGGCGAAAAACTGGATGCGCTGGAACCTTTCCATCCGGAACGTGTGGCACAGCGTATTCTGGGTATGGGTGACGTCCTTTCTTTGGTCGAAGAAGTTGAACGCAAAATCGACAAAGAAAAAGCCGAGAAAATGGCGAAGAAATTGCAGAAAGGCGGTAGCTTCAACTTTGAAGATATGCTGATGCAATTCGAGCAGATGAACAAGATGGGCGGCATGATGGGCTTCTTGGACAAACTTCCAGGCATGAGCAATTCAGGTATTCAAGACGCAATTGCGCAGGCGAATCCTGAAAAGCAAGTGAAGAAAATGGAAGCGATTATTCAGTCGATGACCATTAAGGAACGCCGTAACCCTGACCTGATGAATCCAAGCCGTAAAAAGCGTATTGCAGCAGGTTGCGGTATGGAAGTGTCAGAAGTCAACAAGCTGATCAAGCAGCATGCGCAAATGGCGAAGATGATGAAGAAATTTGCCAATCCGTCTGGTATGGCAAAAATGATGAAATCACTGAGCGGTCTGCAAAAACAGTTTGGTGGCGGCGGTGGTATGGGTCCACTGTTCGGCGGCAACGACAAAAAATAACTGTTTTAAGTAAGAAAGGCGCGTATAGCGCCTTTTTTTATTGTCTGTATTTTCTTTTATATCCAGTTTAAACAAAACAACATTTGCTTACCCAAATTTCCAGAAAAATCAGGCAGACTCGAAAACATTCGAAATAAAATAATACAGATAAAATAATACAGAAGGATGTATCTAATGACTCAAGTGATTGTGGTGCACGGCTATACCGCAAGTCCTGAAGAAAACTGGTTTCCATGGATTCAGGAAAAAGCCCAGCAGGAACATGTCAGCTTGAAAGTACTCAGACTTGACCCGTCAACTACGCCAAAACTGGAGGTCTGGGAACAGCAAATGCGTGAACAGATTGATGGGATTGACGAAAATAGTATTTTTATTGCGCATAGTCTGGGTTGTCTGGCTGCATTACATTATTTAAGTCGCGAATTAAAAAATCAGAGAATCAGGCAACTGGTTTTGGTGGCCGGTTTTAATGGCAGACTGGGACGTCTGGAAGAAGTTAATCCTTTCATTGACGCGGCTGAAGTGGATTTTGAGTTACTGAAACGTCAGATTGATGAACGTGTGGTGATTTATTCGGAAGGTGACGATCGGGTTCAGCCTGACTTTAGCCTGGAGCAGGCGGAAAGTCTGGATGCAATCGTAGTCTGTGCTGAGCATCAAGGGCATTTCATTAATTCACAGGGCTGTACTGAACTGCCGGAAGTCTGGCGAGTGATTCAGCCTTATCTGATCCAATCTTCCACTGAATAGGGAGGATGATGAATAGATTGGTTCAATGATGGCAGGATGAAGTTGAATAAGGAATATTGAATTTCATCCGCTAATAAATAATTAAAAACTTAACTTTTGTCGGAGCATTTTGCTCTTAATATAATAAGTACAATGCTATGAAAAATATAACGAAGAAAGTCTATATCGTGCCTGATTATCAGGCGACCTCAAATGACCACTGGTATCCGTGGTTAAGCCGGCAGATCAAAGACGCAGGGTTCGAGGCCAAACGGATCATGCTGGCCAACCCTTTTCAACCTGATCTGGAAGAATGGCAGCACAACCTGAAACTGCAGATTCCGCCTCTGGATGAGCATAGTTTCATTGTTGCGCATGGCTTGGGTGGCTTAAGTGCTCTAAAGTTTCTTGAAGAACACTATAGCCGTACACAATTGAAAATTGGCGGGCTCATGTTAGTCGCAGCTTTTGATACACCACTGGTGGCTTGGTCAGAACTGAATAAAATGGTGCAGGCAGTAAAGTTAGATCTGAACAATCTATCACATGGTGCCAAACGCTTTGTAATGCTGCTTTCCAGCAATGATCCTTATGTACCTGCACCGATTTCACTGCGTTTGGGCCATAGCCTGAATGCACAGATTTTTGAAATCAAAAATGCAGGGCACTTTAACAAGCTGGATGGCTATGCAGATTTTTCAAAGTTACTCGAGCTCCTCAAACTGTGTCTGGCAAATGATCTGCAAAATGCTGCAGGCCTTTAAGTAATAAGTCTGGTTCAATCACGGGCTGAAACCGTTCGAGATGCTGGGCAAAGAGTGCAGCATCTCCACCAGTCAGGATCAGCTGTGCCGGAAAATCTTGCAGTACTTTTTCAATGGTGCTGAGCAGACCGAATAAAATGCCATGATGCACGGCATCAATGGTATTGCGTCCAGGACTGAGTTCCTCGAAAGCTGCATCTGGGATTTTAATGCCTTTGGTATTCTGGATCAGGGAATCGCGTTGTAAATACAGATTCGGCAGGATATAACCGCCGAGATGTTTTTGACCTTGGGCTAGATCAATGGTCAGGGCAGTCCCGCAGCTGATGACACAGTAGTTTTGGTCGGCTGACTTGGCAACGGCCAGCACCTGCAACCAGCGGTCAATCCCAAGCTGTGAAGGATCATCATAGCCACAGATCAAACCGGCATAGCGTGCCTGTACCGTGGCAAAAACTACAGGAATGTTCAGGCAGGTCAAAATCGATTGAATACGGACATTATTCGCTTTGTCCAGTACTGAAGAAATTCCGACCTGATGCAAGCCTAAACTCTTAAAGTGCTGAATCAAGCCAAGAAGTAAGTCGGCAGGGGATTGCAAATGCATTTCCGCGGCATGTTCAATGATCTGGTTCTGCTCCGTAATCCAGTATTTGAGCCGTGTATTGCCGATATCCAACCATAGTTTTTTCATTGAATGATGCCTGTTCAGCCGCCGTTTTTGAGACGGAGTTGCCCCTGATAAAATGTCTGCGTACCTGCATCCGTTTCGATAATGACTGCACCATCGTCTTGAATGCCGAGGAAAGTTCCGGAATATTGGCCTTGAATATCGGTAAATTCAACTGTTTGCTGGAAAAATGCAGCATATTGGTTAAACCGTGCCGGCAGATTCTGACTGCCATAATTAAACCATTCCCCCGCTTGCTGAATAGCCAGATACAACTCGGCAATCAGATCTACACGTGAAGTATGTGGTAGTCCCAATTCAGTCAGAGAGGTGACCTGCTGGTCTGGAATGCTTTCCATGAGTGGGCTAATATTGATCCCGACACCAACCACCACCTGTTGAGTCGAAATCGGTTCAATCAGAATGCCACCCCATTTCCCCTGCAGGCTGTACAGGTCATTGGGCCATTTCACCTGCAAGTCCAGTCCTTTTAGACTTGGCATTTGCAGGATATTTAATGCAATTTCCAGTGCCAGGCGACCATCGATTACTTTTTGTGTATGCAGCAATGTGCTTAAATAGATGTTCCCCTCAGGAGAAATCCACTGACGTTGACGCTGTCCACGTCCCTGGGTTTGCACGCGGCTACACACTAGTACCTGTTGTACCCCTTTGGTTGCCAGTTCCCGGACATCGTCATTGGTCGATGTGGTGATCGGCTTGATCAGCAACACTTCAGGGAGTTGGCCTGCTTGACTTAAACGTTGCTGCAGTTCGCGAGTTTCTACATCCATTTGAATCTAAACGTGGTAAATGTCGTTATGGAGTTAATCATATATTTATTGATTGGTGCAATTGCAGGATTTGCCGCAGGCCTGTTTGGCGTGGGTGGTGGTCTGATTATCGTGCCAATTCTGTACATTGTTTTTACCCAGCTCCAGTACGATCCAAGCGTGATTATGCATATGGCAGTCGGAACTTCTCTGGCCACAATTATTGTGACCTCAATCAGTTCGGTGATGGCACATCATCAAAGAGGAGCAGTGTTATGGGATGTAGTGCGTAATCTGGCACCCGGCCTGGTCATTGGCTCATTCTTGGGAGCTGGAATTGCAGATTATTTATCGGGCCAAGGCCTGCAATTGCTGATTGGCTTCTTTGCAGTCTGGATTGCATTCAGAATGTTTAGAGGCGCGCATTATCAGGTTGATCCGAATCAGAAATTGCCTTCAGCCGCATTACAGTTGGCAGCGGGTGGTGGCATTGGCGTGGCATCGGCCATATTCGGGATTGGTGGCGGCAGTTTGACTGTGCCTTTCCTGAATCGTTGTGGTGTCGTCATCCAGAAAGCAGTAGCCACTTCTGCTGCCTGCGGTTTGCCGATCGCAGTGGCTGGTGCCTTAGGTTTCATCTGGTTTGGTCAGAAAGCTGAAGTCGAAGTACCAAATACGATTGGTTATATTCATATTTATGCGTTTATTGGTATTAGTGTGATGAGTTTTATCACTGCAAAATTTGGTGCAAAAGTGGCGCATTTATTATCACCAGTTCTATTAAAAAAATGTTTTGCGGCCTTATTGACTACAGTTGGTCTGTATTTTATCTATCAAGGCTTTACTGCCTGAACTACTCATTTTTTATCAGCTAAATTTTTTGAGGAGAATAGGTCACTATTCTCCTTTTTCTTTGACTGGGTTGGCTGTATAGACACAAGATTGTCTGACAATGTCAAAGTATTTTCTGCAAAAAAGCCGTTTAATAACTGAAAAGTCATCCAGAATGACTGCACTTGCATCAATAAAAATAAGACAGGAACAGTATGCAACAACAAGAAGCACACAGTTTGTCTGAACAGATTGCCAAGCATATCAGTGAACAGATTATCCGGGGTGAACTGGTTGAAGGCGAACGCATCCAGGAACTCAGAATTGCATCGGAACTTGACGTCAGTCGGGGATCAGTCCGTGAAGCCTTGCTCTTGCTTGAACGTACCCAGCTGATTGAAATCTTCCCGCGTCGTGGCGCCATTGTTTCGGAAATGTCGGCCATGCAGGTTCGTGCCCTGTTTGACCTGACCTCTTTATTGCTGGGGCAGATGGTACATCGCATGGCAGAGACCTGGCGCAGTCATGAGGCAGAGCGCATTCAGCTACTATTAGAACAATTGGAAGCCGAAACCCGCCAAGGCCATATCGAAAAGTTTTATGATTTGATCTTTCAGGGAATGGCCCAGCAACAGGAGATGGTCGGTAATCTTTACCTGATGCGCTACTATCAGGAACTGCTGCCATCTTTACGCCGTAGCTATTTTCTGACCCTGAATATTTCAAGACGTGAGCTACAGGAATCTTTTGAATTATTTAAACTGGTGACGGAAGCGATTTTAATTCGTAAATCCCATCAGGCGACGTTATTTATGGAAGATTTTTGTCGACACTTGCGCAACCTTGTGTTGGAATCTCTGACACGGATGAAACAAATTGAACTCGCGTGGGCCAGACGCTCACGACGTTAAATCAGGACACTATGCGTTTAAGCAGTTTAAAACTTTCAGGCTTCAAATCTTTTGCTGACAGTACCACCTTACACTTCAAGGATAACCGGACTGCAGTGGTGGGACCCAATGGTTGTGGTAAATCAAATGTGATTGATGCCATACGCTGGGTGATGGGTGAGTCCAGTGCGCGCCAACTACGTGGTGGCAGCATGCAGGATGTGATTTTTACCGGAACAGCCAAGCGCAAACCGGTGGGCATCGCCAGTGTAGAACTGCGCTTTGATAATACCTATGGTAAGCTCGGCGGTGCGTATAATGCCTATAATGAGCTGGCAGTACGCCGTCAGGTCAACCGTGATGGCAAGTCTGAATATTTCCTGAATGGCACCAAATGCCGACGTCGTGATATTACCGATATTTTCCTGGGGACCGGTCTGGGGCCGCGTTCTTATGCGATTATTGAACAGGGCATGATTAACCGTCTGGTGGATGCCAAGCCGGAAGAAATGCGGGTTTTTATTGAAGAAGCTGCCGGGGTTTCCCGTTATCAGGCACGTCGCCGCGAGACCATGCTGCATCTGGATCACACTACGCAGAACCTGTCGCGTCTGGAAGATATTACCTCTGAACTCAAGTCTCAGCTTAAAACCTTGAAACGCCAGTCAGAAACTGCCATTCAATATAAGGAACTGGAAGGTCAGATCCGTACCATCAAGATTGAAATCCTGTCGTTCCAGTGTGAGCAGAGCCAGCGTCTGCAAGAAGAATATACCGTGCAGATGAATACACTGGGCGAGAATTTTAAGCTGGTACGTTCTGAATTGACTACTGTTGAGCATGATCTGGGAGCCACCAGTGAATTGTTCCAGCGCTTGATTCAACAGTCCACACCGCTACAAACTGAATGGCAACAGGCTGAGAAAAAGCTCAGTGAACTGGAAATGACGTTGCAGCAAAAGCAGTCATTGTTGCAGCAGAACTCTAGTAGTCTGGTGAAGCTGGAAAAACAAAAAGCTCAGACTAAAGAACGTTTACAGTTGATTGAATTGCAACTGGACACCCTGCATCAGCAGCTCGAAGATCAGACTGCACAATTACAGCAGCAGGAAGGTCAAAGTCAGGAACAAAATCAGAGTCTGACTGATCTGAAATCCCAGCAAGGCACGATTGCTGCCCAGTTTACCCAAATTAAAACCCAGGTTGAGCAACAGCAACAACGTAAACAGCAAATGCTGGCGCAAAGTGAACAGCTGGCTAAAAATATTGTCCGGATTGAACAGCAAAAAGAAACCTTGCAACAGCAGGCAGCACAAATTCAGCAGCAGGCGCAGCAAGATGAGCTGGAACAGTATCAGACTGATAGAGCTGAAACTGAACAGCAAATCACTGGCTTTGAGGCTCAACTCAAAACACTGAAAACTGAGCTTGAGCAGCTACAGGCAGAACAGGCAAGTCAGCAGCAAATGCTCATGCAGCTGAAATCAGAAATTCAGGTACTGCATTCAGAACGCAAAAACCTGAGCCAGTTACTGACCAAAGCCAATCCAAACGCCAAAGCGGATGCGGTGCAGTTAATGCAAGTGCTGAAGCTGAATCCACAGGCCAAAGCTTATGCCAGCTTGATTGAAAAGTTCCTGGCGAAATGGCTTTCTGCACAAGTATTAGAAGAAACTGAGCATTTTTTGGAAAATAGTGCACGCCAGCTCAAAGCTCAGACGACACAGGATAATATTCAGCTTGATGGGCTCCCTTGTTTAGCAGACTGGATTGAAGCGCCTCAATATTCGCTCTGGCAACAGGTGGCCGTAGCTGAGAACTTTAAACAGGCACTTGGTTTACAAACTCAGCTGAGAACAGGCCAGTCGATCTTAAGTCTGGATGGCTATCATGTCGGCCCCGACTGGATGATTGCACTGGACTATGATGAAGCCAGTCAGGCGGGACAAGGGGCATTGAGTCATCGTATCCGTCTGGATGAAATCGAGCAGCAACTGACTCAGCTTGAACCAAAATTCGCAGATCTAGAGCAACAGCTTCCTGAACTCACTGCTCAAGTAAAAGCTTTGCAAAGTCAGATTCAAAGCATTAATGAGCAGCAGAAGCAGGCACAAAAGCAGTTACAACAGCTTGATCTGAACATTGCCAAAGTTCAGAGTGCGACGCAGGCCTTTGCAGTACAGAAACAGCAATTGCAGAACCAGTTACAGCAACTGGACGAGCAACTGGAAGAAGATGCGATGCAGAAAGACGATCTGGAAATTGATCTGCATGCACTGAATCTGAAACTGGAACAGGCACTGCCCAATTACAAAACCTTGCAATTCCAGCTGGAAGAACTCAATGCCCAGCTGGAAGACTCACAGCAAGTCACTCAGCAGGCGCAGCAGGAATTAGAATTACTGCGCCGTCAAACGGTACAAAGTCAGCAACAGGCTGAACTGCTGGAAAAAGACCAGCTGTTTTTAAAAGAGCAATATCAACAGATTATTGCGCAAATAGAACAGGCCAAAAAGTTTGTCGATCCGGTACAACTGGAATTACCTGCTTTACAGAGCCAGTTCAATGAACAGGCACTGATCACGGAAAAACTGCAAAAAACCTGGGCAGACTGGCAGATCGAGCTGAATCAGATCCAGAGCAAGCAGCAGCACCTGACTGAGCAGCGCCATACTTTCCAGCAGCAAGATGAACAATTGCGTACTGAACTTGAAGCCAAACGTCTGGCCTGGCAGGCAGCAAAATCCGATTTACAGCATTATTCAGAGCAGCTGAAAGAGTTGAATAGTGAAGTAATTTCAGGGCTAAATATTGATGTAAAAGTACATCAGGCTAAACTGGAAAAAGCACAGGCTCAATTCGATAAACTGGGTGCGGTGAATCTGGCAGCTTCTGAAGAGTATGAAGAAGTTTCGAAACGCTATGACGAACTCAGCCATCAGATTCAGGACCTGGAAAATACCGTTGAACAGCTGCAGGCAGCAATGAAAAGTATTGATCAGGAAACCCGTAAGCTGTTTATGAATACCTTCGATCAGGTCAATGCCGAGCTGCAAAACCTGTTCCCGAAAGTATTTGAGGGCGGTGAAGCGAGTTTAAGTCTTGAAGATGGATGGCAATCGGGTGTAAAACTGATGGCACGCCCACCAGGCAAGCGCAATAGCTCACTGGCATTGCTTTCTGGTGGTGAAAAGGCTTTAACCGCATTAGCACTGGTCTTTGCAATTTTCCGACTAAATCCGGCACCGTTCTGTGTACTGGATGAAGTCGATGCACCGCTGGACGATGCCAATGTGGGACGTTTTTGTAATTTAGTCAAAGAGCTTTCTGAACAAGTGCAATTTATTTATATTACCCATAACAAACTTGCAATGATGATGGCGACTGATCTTTTAGGTGTAACCATGCCTGAACCGGGAACCTCAAAATTAGTGACAGTAAATTTGGAACAGGCAAAAGAATACGGCTTAGCTGCGGAGGTATAACATGGAAATCACCACAATTATCGGGATTGTTATTGCAATTGTGATTATGCTATTCGGCATAAGACTGATCTTGAAAAAACCTGCGGAGGCTGTACCGTCACTGGATGCGGATCTTCATATTGATCCTGACAGCCAGACTCCGGTTATTCCAAGACATGTACGATCTCAACTGTCTAAAACAGAAAGTCCGGCAGCTGCACGTGTTGAACCGAGTCTGAATGAAGAAGTGGTAGACAACATTGCACCTGAGACAGAACAACAAGAAGCAGTCAAAGTAGAGCCAACTTTGACTGAAACCGCCCAGCCAGAAACCAAAGCAGCAAGTCCGCTCGATACACAGGTGGTTGCAGAGGAAGCAGCCAAAACAGAAGAAAACACTACGTCAGCAGAACAAGAAAACAAGCCTGAAACAGTAGAAGCAGCAGAGCCTAAAGCCGCTGAATTTAGCCTGAATAGTAATATTGAAAAAGCTGAAATTTCTGACTTTAATGATGAAAGCAGTATTCTCGATGCACATCTCCATGAGCAAAAAATTGTGGATGAAGAATGTTCGCTGGCTAATGCTGAAACGATTATTTCATTGCATGTTTATCCACAAGGCCGTGCTCTTTCAGGCGAAAAAACCCTAAAAGTTTTACTGAAATATGGCCTGCGTTATGGTGAGTTGGCATGTTTCCATCGTTATAGTGAAGATGGCTCGAAACTGCTATTTTCGGTGTTGCGTATGGCGGATACCGGTATGGAAGGTTTTGACCTAGAAACTTTGTCGACTGAAGAAGTCAAAGGTCTGGCGTTCTTCTTGGCTTTACCGCATAGCGATGTACAGAATGCCTTCGATACCATGGACAGCATTTCACGTCTGATTGCGCGTGAAGTGGATGGTCTGGTCTATGATCAGAACCAGCAGGAAATGACCCCGCAATTACGTGAATTCTGGCGTCATCAGGCGATTGACTATCGTGCTGGACAGACTGCAGAAGTTTAATATTCCAATATTGAATCTGCAGAATCCGATTTTTATAATAGCGAAAAGCTGAATATTGTATAGGGCGGATTTTCCGCCCTTTTTTATGGTGAAATTATGACCCAAGATGCCACTGTCATTGCGCAAATGCGTCAATTGATTCAACTGCTTGCCAAGCATAATCATGCTTATTATGTGATGGATCAACCTACGATTGAAGACAGTGAATATGATCAGCTCTTTCATCAGCTCAAAGCTTTAGAAGAACAATATCCACATTTACAACAGCCAGACACACCGACAGTTAAAGTAGGCGGTCAGGCACTTTCCAAATTTCTGACCGTAACGCATGCGGTGCCAATGCTGTCTTTAGGCAACGTGTTTAATCAGGATGATCTGTTTGCTTTCGCACGCCGTATTGAAGAGCGTTTACCCAATCAAAAGATTGAATACGATGTTGAGCTGAAATTTGACGGTCTGGCAATTTCCCTCTGGTATGAACATGGCGTACTGGTTCGTGGTGTTACCCGTGGTGATGGGGAAACTGGCGAAGATATTACCCAGAATGTCAAAACCATCCGTAACCTGCCGAAATTTCTGTCTCCAGTGAATGGCGTGATTCCAGAATTACTGGAAGTGCGAGGCGAAGTGCTGATGCCGAAATCTGGCTTTGAACGCCTGAATGCAGCCAATGCTGCGAAAGGTGAAAAAACTTTTGCCAATCCACGTAATGCCGCGGCTGGCAGTTTACGCCAGCTTGATCCGAATATTGCAGCTTCTCGACCTTTGGCTTTCTATGCCTATGGGATTGCCCAGTGTGTACCGCATCATGGTCAAACCACGATGTCAGCCAGTCTGGAATGGCTACAGCAGTTTGGCTTTGCTGTTGGTGAGCGGCATTTTATCTGCAGTAGCATCCAGGAAGTGCAAAAAGTTTACGAGCAGATCATTGAAGAACGTTCAAAGCTTAGTGTCGAAATCGATGGTATGGTCATTAAGGTCAATGACCTTAAACAGCAACAAAAACTGGGTTTCTTGAGCCGTGAACCACGTTGGGCAACGGCTTATAAATTCCCGGCAATGGCTGCATTGACCACCGTTGAAAATATTGACTGGCAAGTGGGCCGTACCGGGACTCTAACGCCTGTGGCACGATTGAATCCGGTTGCTGTGGGCGGTGTAACCGTTTCTAATGTGACCCTACATAATATTGGTGAAATTCACCGTCTGGATGTAAGAATCGGGGATACCGTCAGTGTTTATCGTAGTGGTGACGTGATTCCTAAGGTTGAAAAAGTCTGGCCAGAATTCCGTCCTGCCAATGCGGTAGAAGTGCATTTACCTGAGAACTGTCCAGTCTGTGATTCTCCGGTGGTGATGCCAGAAGGTGAGGCCTTGGCACGCTGTTCAGGTGAACTGTATTGTGCAGCGCAGCGCATCGAGACCATCCGTCACTTTGTTTCACGTAAGGCCATGGATATCGAAGGTTTGGGCGATCGCTGGGTGGAGTCACTGTTACATCTCAATCTTTTGAAAGATGTGTCGGATATTTATCACTTGCATGAGCATCGTGAGCAATTACTGCAAATCGAAAAAATGGGTGAAAAGTCCGTTCAGAATCTCATTGATTCGATTGAAAACAGCAAGAAAACTACATTGGCAGCGTTTATTTATGCGCTCGGGATTCGTGGCGTAGGTGAAACGACAGCACGTATGCTGGCCAATACTTTCCAGACTCTCGACGCTTTACGTAGTGCTGATGTAGATGCTTTGAAGAAAACACCGGATGTTGGTGATATTACCGCAGAGTGGATTGTTGATTTCTTCCAGGCACCGCATAATCTGGAAGTATTGGATCGCTTGTTGGCTGCCGGTATTCATTGGGATGCGCCAATTGCACCAACGCGCCAACCACTGAATGGTGAAAGCTGGGTGGTGACGGGTACTTTAAGCTCTATGGGACGTGATGAAGCAACACAACTGTTGCAAGCCTTAGGTGCACGGGTCAGTGGCAGTGTCTCTAGCAAGACCAAATGTGTGGTGGCGGGTGAAAAAGCGGGTTCTAAGCTCGATAAAGCAAAAAAACTCGGTGTGCCCGTGATCAATGAAGCGCAATTTATTGCTTTGATGAAAGAGCATGGGCAAATCGAATAATAATCAGTTCTAAACAATGACTCAAATAAAAAAGACACCCAGGATGATGAATCTTAAGGTGTCTTTTTTATTGCTAATTCAAAACTATAGGTGAATGAGAGGGGAGGATAGACAAATACAAGGAAGGGTTCGGCAATGTAAGTTGAATTCACGTACAATAGATTCATTTGCAGGTATAGATCCTGCCTTATTGATTCTATTCTCCCGTTGATGATTGGCATACACATGGCGCAAGCAAAGAAATCTTTTCCGCAACAAAAATCGCAATTACATGCACGAAATCTGCATCGCAGTCGTTATGATTTTCCTGAGCTTATCAAAACTTGTCCGGAACTTGCTCCTTTTGTCAGCCCGAATCAATACAACGATCTTTCAGTCAACTTCTCTGATCCTCAAGCTGTGAAAATGCTCAATAAAGCATTGCTCAAGCATTTTTACGGCATTCAATGTTGGGATATTCCTCAAGATTATCTTTGCCCACCGATTCCGGGTAGAGCAGACTATATTCACTATTTGGCGGACTTGTTAAGTGATAGCAATAAAGGTCAGATTCCAACAGGGCGTGCAGTTCAGGTGTTAGATATTGGGATAGGTGCGAACTGTATTTATCCGATCATTGGGCATCGTAGTTATGGTTGGAAATTTGTCGGCTCAGACATTCATTCGGCATCGGTTAAAAGCGCTCAATTTATTGTGGAGGCAAATCCGAATCTCAGGAAGGGGATTCAGATTCGATTGCAGAAGACACCGAGCAATATCTTCAAAGGTGTGATTAAACCTTCAGATCGTTTTGATTTGACCCTGTGTAACCCACCATTTCATGCTTCACAAGATGAGGCAAATGCCACAGCAACGCAAAAATTACGCAAACTTGGCAAACCGGTTGATCGGTCTAAAGTGGTGTTAAACTTTGGTGGACAAAAGAACGAGCTGTGGTGTGACGGTGGAGAAGAACGCTTTGTTTGCCAAATGGTACGAGAGAGCACACAGTTTGCTGAGCAATGTCTTTGGTTTAGTACACTGGTTTCTAAGAAAACCACATTGCCTATGCTGTTAAATACCTTGCGTAAGTGCGGTGCAGTGGATGTAAAAACTATTAAAATGACGCAGGGGCAAAAAGAGAGTCGTTTTGTGGCTTGGACTTTTCTAGATACAAAGCAACAGCAAGCGTGGAAAAATGCGCGTTGGACTTCTGCTTAGCTTGTTTTTATGCAGGAATAGTGAGCTTGTGGGCGCATAAGTCGGTGTAGTAGCTCAAATTTAATCTGACAGACACCATAAAAAAACGGTCACTGTCAGATCAGGTTTGAGCGAGTACGGTTAAGGAATATATTTTTTCACCACACCATCATCCAGCAATTGCTGGAAATGTTCGACCAAGCTTTCTTTCACTGGACGATATTCCAGACCGAGTTCATCCTTACTTTTTTGGGCATTAAAGAAAATTGGATAACCCATATTGAGTTCAACAAATTTACGGCTAAAGCCTGCCAGAGGACCAAAAATCTTGAAGGCCGTTTTTGGCAACTGGTTGCGCGGAAACGGGAATTTAGGACCAAACGCTTCACGCAGGATTTTACCCATTTCTAGCAGGCTCAAAGTCTCACTACAGATAATATAACGGCCATGCGCTTCCGGATTAAATGCAGCACGGATATGGGCTTCCGCAACATCTTGAACATCCACCACACCATTCCACATTGGTGGAACACCCAGCAAGGTCATGCCATTGGCAAACTGTTGCAGAACTTCCACACTGCCTGATTGAGTATTAGGCGTTAAGGACTCCCCAAAGACCAGTGCCGGATTGATACAGATCAGGTCCCAGCGATCCTGCGCTTCCGCCATTTCCCAAGCTTTGCGTTCTGCCATGACTTTGGAATATGGATAAGGCTGATGGGTTTCTGAACTGGTGGTATTCCAGTGAGATTCATCAAAACTGGTGTGCTCGGTTTGCAAAATATCAATCGCATCGCCATACGTTGAGGCAATACTTGAGGTGACAATCACACGTTTGACAGATTCAGTTTTATTGACGCTATTCAGCACATTTTGCGTACCCAGAATTGCCGGTTCAATAATGTCTTTGAGAGCATCTTTATAATTGGTGACCACAAAAGGCGAGGCCATATGAAAGACAATTTCACAACCTTCCATGGCCGCATCAAAAGAACCGGGCTTGAGCAGGTTGGCTTCAAACAGCTTTAAGGTCCCCGGGCTGCTGTCTGCAATTTGTTCAAGGTGTGTATAACTCTGAGTTTTATTCAGATCGCGTACAGTGGCATGTACGGTATAACCCTGTTTTAAAAGTTTCTGGATCACCCAACTGGCGATATAGCCAGATGCGCCGGTGACCAGAACAGGTGCTGTGCTATGTTGTAATGTCATATTTAAACCGTTGTTGTTTTAACTTCTTTCATCGTAGGCATAATTATGCATGAACCAGGCCAAACAGGTGAGTCCAAGATAAAAATAAGCAACAAGATAAGTGCTTATTAATATTTACAAAAATTAACGTTTGAATATTCCAGCTTGCTAGAATGAATAAAAACGGAACGAAAAATGCAAGATGTTGTTTTATAAATGGGATTTGGCCGAACAGAGAGCGTAAATGCAAGTGCTTCTCATTTTAATTATATAAAAATCAGATATTTACCATAATTTTGCTTTTGCAAAACAAACATCTTTTCTCCATAATAGGATGATAAAAGCAGGGAGTAATTCAAATGCGCGGTAATCCAGAAGTCGTAGATTATTTAAATATGCTGATCGGTGGCGAACTGGCTGCTCGTGATCAATACCTGATTCACTCTCGTATGTATGAAGATTGGGGTCTGACGAAAATCTTTGAACGCATCGACCATGAAATGCAGGAAGAAGCACAGCATGCAGATGCCCTGATCCGTCGTGTCCTTTTTCTTGAAGGTACGCCAAATATGCAGCGTGATGACATCGAAGTTGGTGAAGATGTGGTGACCTGCCTGAAAGCTGACCTGAAGCTTGAGTATCATGTCCGTGAAAAGCTGGCTCAAGGGGTCAAACTTTGTGAAGAGAAGGGCGATTATGTGACCCGTGACATGCTGCGCCAGCAAATGTCGGATACGGAAGAAGATCATACTTACTGGTTAGAAAAACAGTTACGTTTGATCGAGCTGATTGGTCTACAAAACTATATCCAGTCACAAATGTAAGATATTGAATAATAAAAAACCCAGCAGATGCTGGGTTTTTTGATTCTATAGACTTAAGAATTGTTGTTACTGACAATTCCGATTTTTTTCACTTCCAGACGCTGAGCCGCAGCCATCACCATCGCGATATGCTTGTATTCAGTTGCACGATCAGCCTTGATTTTAATCTGATCCTGATTGGCTTTTTGCGCCACGGTCTTGAATAAGGCTTCTAGCGCTTGAGCATTGGCCACTGGCTGATCATTCCAGAAGATTTGGCCTTGAGCATTGAGACGTAAATTCACAATCTCTGGCGGTTTTTCCTCAGTTGGTGGTGGTGTACCATTCGGCAGGTTGATATTAATCGAATTATTCGGCAACGGAATAGTGATAATAAACATAATCAACAAGACCAGCATGACATCAATCAATGGTGTCATGTTGACGTCCAGCATTACATCATCATCCTGATTTGAGCCAACATTCATTCCCATAACTGGATTCTCCCTCAATCTTAAGGTGAAGCGGGCGGGGTCGTGACAAATGCAATCTTGCCAATACCTGCTTGCTGGGTAGTACTGATGACCTGATCAATCGCTTCAAAAGCTGTTCTTTGATCACCGCGAATATGCACCTCAGGCTGAGGACGTTTCTGGGCTTCTGCCTGTAAACGGGTCAGTAAAATTGCCTTGTCCGGAATATAGGATTCATTCCAGAAAATATCGCCATTTTTATTGACTGCCAGCTGGATATTTTCCGGCTTGGTTTCATACGGGACATTACGTTCTTCAGGCAGATCGACCGGTACGGTATGAATTGCAACCGGTACTGTAATCAGAAAGATAATCAGCAGTACCAGCATCACATCAACCAGAGGCGTGGTATTAATGGTACCAATGACCTCATCATCGCTGTCGTTTGAATTGACCATCATTCCCATGGTTGACCCCCATTTTTATTTTGTGTCGCGGTGAACAGGATTGTTTGAGCTGATTTCGCCGCTCAGTAGTACAGCATGCAGGTCAGAACCGAAGGTACGAACTTCTTCCATTACAGCTTTATTACGGCGAGTTAACCAGTTGTAACCAAGTACTGCCGGAACTGCCACAGCCAGACCGATTGCAGTCATGATCAGTGCTTCACCGACCGGACCAGCAACTTTATCGATTGATGCCTGTCCTGAAATACCAATTGCAGTCAAGGCATGGTAAATGCCCCAAACGGTACCAAACAGACCTACGAAAGGTGCTGTAGAACCTACAGTTGCAAGGAAGGCCAGACCACCACTCAGATGGCTTTGAATCTT
This sequence comes from Acinetobacter sp. YZS-X1-1, assembly GCF_000804305.1. Lineage (NCBI taxonomy): Bacteria > Pseudomonadati > Pseudomonadota > Gammaproteobacteria > Moraxellales > Moraxellaceae > Acinetobacter > Acinetobacter sp. YZS-X1-1. Next base: position 47,687 of record NZ_JWHB01000011.1, read on the forward strand.
GTCGACTGCGCGTGAAATAGAAATCGTAACCCAGGTATTAAAGTCGATACGCTCTAGTAAAGTACCGCCATGGTTTTTGGTTGACTTGATGCCTTTTTCAGCGATAAAACGATATACGCTGGCTTCATCCAGATTTTGCGCTGCATTATCCAAAGAAGAAGATTCCCAGAACTGATGCTCTGCTTCTTTGGCTTGTTTGCGAATCTTGCCTTGTTGCAAGCACTTGGTGATCATGATGTACCAGGTACCGATCGACATGATCACCAGAATGAACAGGGTCACTTTAGACACCATGTCGCCTTCTTTCCACATGGCTTCCAGACCATAAGGGTTGCTGGCAGGTTTTTCAGCTGCAGCAGGTGCTGGCGGTGTAGACTCAGCGACAGTCGCAGGAGTTGGGGTTGCCGTTTCAGTGACTGTCGTTGCAGGTGTAGGGGATTCTTCAGCAAATACGGTTTGCAAAGGGAGTAAAGTACTTGCCGCAATGACACTTGCAGCAGTGATATTTTTTAAAATGTGTCGTGCGTTTTTCATAATGAATCTCCTCATTTTGTTTTTAATCTGTTGTCTGGATCAGTCCAAGATAAATTCGTAGGGAATGTCGTACCAAGATTCTTGTGGTTCACCATTTTTCATTGCAGGTTTGAAGGTACATAAGCTGAAAGCCTTAGACGCTGCACGGTCGAGTGAACGACTGCCACTGGATTTTTTTACTTTGGCCTCTTTCACTTTGCCGTCGGTATTCACAAAGACAGAGATCAGCACATTACCTTGCTCTTCATTCATTAATGCATCGCGCGGGTAATCTGGACGCTTACAGCCAGCTTCGCCTTGAGATACACCACGTGTAACGCCAGTTGGTTGCGGTGGAGCAGCAGGCGCTGCTGCAACAACTGGGGCTGGTGCAGCCACCGGACTTGGGGATGGTGTTGCTGCAGCTACAGGTGTTGGTTCTGCAACCGGTTGAGTGACTGTTGGTGTAGGCTGTGTTTTCTGTACTGGAACCACTTTTTCTACCGGTTTAACCTCAGGAACCTGTGCCACTTTCTCTACTATTTTTGGTGGCTCAGGTGGGGTTTCTTTAGGTGGCTCTGGTTCTGGTGGTTTAATATCCTGAATAATCATCAATTCAACCGGTTCTTCTGATGGTTTGATGATGTCTTTTGCCATACCTGCCATTAGCACCAGGCCCACCAGGATATGCAAGAAAATCACGACACCAATTCCAGTCAATTTTTTGGCGGAGCTTTTTTCTATGTTTTCAAACGTTGTGCTCATCATGACTCCTGGAATTTAAGACAAACAAGAAATAACGGATTCTTTAAAAATGCATGCAGATGTATTATTTTTTGTTTGGCTAAATATATGATTCAGTCCGTTCACACCGCTTGGCAGCAGTGTGAACGGCAAAGTGAATTAGAAGAATTTGTAAGTACCGCGTAAGAAGTAGGTACGGCCAGTCGGGTCGCCATGACGAGGATCATAGCCATATTGAGCATTGTTGGTTGCATCAGAAGCTGGCGGTTCTTTATCGAACATGTTACGGATCCCCGCTGTCAGCTCCAGGTTTTTGAATCCGGTATAAGTGCCTGCAAAGTTATAAAGTGTATAAGCTTCTACATCACGTTCTTCAGAAAAGTCTTCATAACCATGGATATATTGCTGTTCCAACATCATTTTCCAGTTTTCAAAAGACCAGTTCACATTGGCAATATGTTTCCAGCGAACTACAGCCGGGTCATCATAGATGCCAACCAAACCTTTCCATTCACCACCTGGTTCTTCTTGTTCATCCATTTTAATGACATAGGTACCATCAATTCCGAAACCGAAGCGGCCGGTTGAAGTCAGTGGGCTCAAATAGTTCAGGCTAAGGTCTATCCCTTCAGTTTTTAAGCCACCCATATTCTGTAAGGTCGTATTTAAATACTGAATACGACCATCTGGTGCATAAACAATCAGGTTGCCATAGCGATCAAGGTCATTAAAAATATCGTTAGGGGTAACTGAGCTAACTAAGCCTTCAATATCGATATTGTAGTAATCTGCGGTGAATACCAGATTCTTGATTGGCTCGTAGACAAAACCGGCAGTATAAGAAGTTGACTCTTCAGGTTGTAAGTCCGGGTTACCGCCTTGTTTACGCTTGAACTGCATACCACATTGGTCTGCAAATTGGGTGCTGGTCGGTTGACCGTTAGCATCACAAAAACGTGGGTTGTTGAAAGAAGTGCTGGTAAAGGTCTCACTTTGTAAGGAGTTGATTTCCCACATACTCGGCGCACGGAATCCGGTACTATAAGAAGTACGGAACATTAACTCTTTAACTGGTTCCCAGCGTAGGGATACTTTTGGATTGAAGGTATCACCGAAGTCACTATAGTCATCATAACGTGCCGCAAGTTGAGCTTCTAAACTTGGCAAGATCGGGACGTGTAATTCAGTAAATACCGCAGTAATATCACGATCACCTGAACTTGACGGTTTGTTTGGATCAATACCCGAACCTGGAACCTGGCGAACAAGATCGGCATTCACCCTGGCTTCCCAGTCTTGAGTGGTATAGCTACCACCCAAGGCAAATCCAACTTCACCTGCAGGCAATTCATAGATTGGACGGCTGACGGTGAAATCTATCGTGGTAGAATCCAGACTTGCCATATTTGTTGGGCCTGCTACGTCAAAAGTAGACCATTTCCCAGCATCTGCAGCGGCCTGAGGACCAAATGGGTTTAAGGTGCCATCGTTGAGTGCAGCTTGAACCAAGCTTTGATTCAGATAGCCACTGACGAAATTATCAGTTGCCTCACTTTTGGCATAAGTAATGCCACCATTGATATCCCAACCGTATGCTTCACCTTCAATCCCTGCAAAGAAGCGGTTTGATTCATTCTCCGATTGAGAAACACGGTTACCCGATTGTGAACGTAAATAAAGAGTTGCTCTTGGATCTACCAGACCAGCGATGTCTGGCGTAATGCCGTTGCCTGGATAATATTTGCTGGTATTTGGAATAGAAAGACTACCTCCCCATACATCAGGTGCAATCGAGGTTTTTACTTTACTTTCAGTATAAATATATTCAGCAACCGCATTTAATGAATCGTTTAATTTGAAGGTACCTTTAGCTAGAGCTGAAAAGGTTTCTTCTTCTGGAGTAATACCAATCAAGGCTTGTGTGTTTAATAGACAGCGTGTACCAGACACAAACATGTTTGGCGCATTATTACAGTTTTGATTGATATAAGGGTTAACCACACCTACACCTGAATCTAGCAGGTTGGCAGGAAAGCCGGCACTTGAACCGATCGCCATGTTCAACTCGGGAATTAAACCGCCACGACGGCTGACTTTACGGTCTTTTGCCATGATCATATCAGAAGTACGGTAGTCCACTACACCATAGACATTGAAGCTCTGTTCATCGAGATCACCATACCCCCCGAAGATGGACACATCATACTTGTCGCCGTTTTTTTCTTCAGGTGCCTGCAAACCGCCAGATACGCCAAAACCTTCATATTCCTTTTTGATGATAAAGTTAATTACCCCTGCGATCGCATCCGCACCATACACTGCAGAAGCACCATCACGCAGAATCTCAATACGCTCTACCATAGCCAGAGGAATAATATTCAGGTTAACTTCTGCTGTACTGAAAGGGCTATTCGCTAAACGACGGCCATTTAAGAGTATTAGGGTCTTATCAGTACCAATCCCACGCAGGTTGGCAGAAGAGCCTGAGGTATTACTTTTCCCAATATTTTGTGAGACTGCGAAACCAGCCTGGTTGGCACTGACTTTATTAAGAGCTTCTTCGACCGTAGTCACCCCCTGATTAACCAGGTCAGCAACTTTAATCACCGTAATCGGTGACGCACTTTGTGCAGCAACCCCCTTGATTGATGAACCCGTCACTGTCACTTTCTGAACTTTAGTTGGCTGTTCAGCAGATGCAGCTTCTTCGGCATGGGCCAGCGGCAGACACATCATACTTAAGCTGAGTGCGCTTAACTTGAGTAGTCTTTTGCTGACGGTTGGAGCCCCCATAGATCCGACCAATTTATTTTTTTTCATCGTAAATTTCACCCTTTTGTTATGTGAAGTAGTGCTGGGTTGATCTAAGCAAGGCGAATGCCAACTTATAAAATTTTATATTTTTATATTTTTAAGTAATTGAAAAATATTGATTTAATTGAATTAGGTTTGAATTTATCGAGCGATATTGAAGAAAAATTAAGAAGTCTGTGTATCGAATCTGAAGAAAGAAGGAAGTGAGACCCCTGTGAAAGCAATAAATAAATATTTAATGAATAAGAAAGTAGTCCAAAAATGAGAGGGAAATTGAATAAAGTTTAATCATGGTGCATAATTTTTACATAAAATATACAATATTTTTTTAAAATAAAATATTTATAATACAAGTGCTTGTGTTTATTTATTGTTTACCTAAAGGTATACAATAGTGCAATAAGATGAAACAGGGCTGAGTTATTTTTGTGCGAAATGAACTTTAGTGAGAATTTTAAGGATAAAAATTTAATTAATGATTCATGGAAAATATTATGTTATTCATAATGTTTTAAATAATTAATAAAAATAAACTTTTTTCAGTTAAAAACAGGAAGAAATCCCTATTTTTTGCAAGGATGGCATGAAATTCGCTTTGTTCAGTTTATTCCATCTGTCCAGCTTTGACCCATCCATTGAAGCAAATATGGGATGATGTATTTAAAACTTCCTATAGCAATAAAACTTCAAGATAAAGAATAGGTACAAATTTGAAATCAGCACTTTTTAGCATGACGATTTTGGCCTTGGCTATGAGCTCGGGGCAAACTGCCTGGGCAAAATCATCTGCACATCCGGATAAAGTTTTAAACCTGGCTTTCGAAGCACCTGATGATGGTTTTGATATGGTCAAAACCTATAATTTTTATAGTGGTAGCGTTGCTGAGGCCATTTTCGAGCCTTTGTTGCGTTATGACTATCTGGCCCGGCCTGCAATTTTGGCCCCCAATACAGCCGAGTCTTTACCCGTCGTTGAACAGGATGGCAAAGTTTATACCTTTAAAATCAAGCCAGGAATTTATTTCAGTCCGGATCCGGCCTTTCAAGGCAAGAAGCGCGAACTGGTCGCCCGGGATTATATTTATTCCATGCAAAGGGTGATGGATCCGAAAAACCATTCGCCTTCTTTTTCTTTTATTGAAGGCAAAATTCTTGGCGCAGATCAAGTCCTTCGGCAGGCTAAAAAAACGGGCAAATTTAACTATGATGCTCCGATTGCCGGTTTAAAAGCCCTAGATAAATATACCTTACAAATTACCCTGACCCGTTCAGACCTGAACTTTCCTTATATTCTGGCCTATGTCGCTTTTGCTGGTACTGCACGCGAAGTCATCGAACATTATGGCGATCGGGTAGGTCAGCATCCAGTCGGAACAGGGGCATACCAGTTACACAAATATGTACCGCGTAGCCGCATTGAGCTGACTGCCAATCCAAATTATCGCGGTTTTGTCTGGAACTTCAAGGGGGATGGTTCAGAGTGGGATCAGCGGATTGTCAAAGCCATGCAAGGCAAGCAGATGCCGCAAATCGGCAAGGTCAAGATCAGCATTATTGAAGAAGAACAATCACGCTGGCTGGCCTTAAAATCTGGACAATTAGACTATGACAAACTGACTGCAAGCGGCACTGAACAGGCACTGGAAAATAAGCAGCTGAAAAGTGAATACAAGAAAAAAGGCATCCTGCACTATCCGAATAAAGAACCGGAAATCACCTATACCATCATGAATATGCGTGATCCGGTGATTGGTGGGAACTCACTGGAAAAAATTGCACTACGCCGTGCCATTGCCTTGTCCTATAACCAAAAAGAAGCCATCCAGCAGTTATATAAGGGGCATGCTGTTAAAGCTGAAATGATTCTTCCTGAAGGTGTGGGTGGATATAACCCGAATTATAGAAGTAGCATTGCCTACAACCCATTGCTTGCCAATAAACTGCTCGATCGTTTTGGCTACAAGAAAGGAGTCGACGGTTACCGCACCTTGCCTGATGGCAAACCATTGGTTCTGAAAATGAACTCGACCAGCTCAAGCTCTTCCGTTATTTCTGCGGAGCTATGGAAAAAGAACCTGGATGCAATTGGAGTAAAAGTTGAGTTTAAGGTCAGTAATTTTGCCGACAATTTAAAAGAAGCAACCCAATGCAAACATATGATGTGGGGTGGTGCCTGGATTGCAGATTATCCGGAAGGGGAAAACTTTGCCCAGTTGCTGTATGGCCCAAATGCCCAGCAAGGTAACCTGAGCTGCTATACATCTAAAGCCTATGACGCGCTGTATCAAACTGCGATGAAACTGCCGCCTCAGCAACGTACTCCATATTATGAGCAGATGAACCGCCAGATGGAGGCCGATAATCCATGGATTTTGCACAATACCCGGGTACGCAACTGGCTGATTCATCCACAGGTACAGGGCTTTAAGGCACATCCGGTGACTAGAGCAGTTTGGCAATATCTGGATATTGAACCTGTTAAAAAATAACTTGAGAAGATTAAGAACCAGTATGAATGTGAATACAAACGCTTTAAAAAAGCTGGCCAGTGGGGTCTTAGTGGCCAGTTTAATGATGGCAGGTGCTGCACCGACATGGGCTGCCAATCCCGCTAATCCGAATAAAGTCTTAAAAACGGTCTTTCCCGCGGCTGAAACCGGTTTCGACCCCGGTTATATCCATGACCGTTATTCTGCCAAGATTAACTCGGCGATTTTCGAAACCTTATATACCTATGATTATCTGGCCTCACCAGCGAAACTGGTGCCATTGACTGCGGTAGATATGCCTCAAGTCAGTGCAGACGGTTTGACTTATACCATTAAAGTTAAAAAGGGCATTTACTTTGCAGATGACCCAGTCTTTGGCGGTAAAAAACGTGAACTGACCGCCTATGACTATGCCTATTCTCTAAAGCGTCTATTAGATCCAAAGCTAAATTCACCAAATAGCTGGTTGCTGGATGGCAGGATCAAAGGGCTGGAAGCTTGGACAGCCATGGCGAAAAAGAATGGCAAAGTCTATGAAAATCCATTTGAAGGTATTCAGACTCTAGACCGCTATACGCTGGTACTCAAGCTGAATAATCCGGATCAGAACTTTCCGATGTTGCTGGCACACGGTCCGGCTGCCGCAGTCGCACGCGAAGTCATTGAAAAGTACAAAGACAAAGCTGGCTGGGTGATGAGCAAGCCGGTCGGTACAGGGCCTTATGTGCTTAGCCGCTGGACACCGGGATCACGCATTATCTTAAAACCAAATCCGGCTTACCGTGGTTTTGTCTGGAATTATAAAGCCAATAGTGCAGAAGATCAGGCAATTGTCAGTGCGATGCAGGGCAAAAAAATGCCTCAAATCGGCACCATTGATGTGCGTGTGATTGAAGAAGCACAATCACGGATGTTGTCATTTAAGAAAAATGAACTGGATCTGGTGGAAATCGACGGCGATCTGGTCGTGCAGGCATTGGATGGTGACAAGTTAAAACCTGAGCTGGCCAAGCAAGGCATCAAGCTGTCGCGCATGTTGGAGCCATCGATTAACTACCATTACTGGAATATGCAAGACCCGGTAGTGGGTGGTTTTACACCAGAAAAAATAGCCTTACGTCGTGCGATGGCAATGGCTTTTTCTGTTGAAAATATGATTAGCGTACTCCTTAAAGGAGATGGTGCAAAACTGCACATGCCTATCCCGCCAGGAGTTGCAGGCTATTCACCCGCTTATAAAACCAGTACACCCTATTCGGTCAAAGCCGCCAATATGTTGCTGGATCGCTATAACTACAAGATCGGTGCGGATGGCTGGCGGAGAACTCCTGAAGGCAAACCTCTGGTGATTGAACTGATTACTGCCAATACCAGTCGTGGGCAGCAACAGGGCGAATTCTGGAAAAAGACCCTAGATAATATTCATATCAAATTGACCAGTAAGGCCATGCCATTTGCTGAAGGCATCAAGCTGGAAAAGCAATGTAAAACCATGTTTAAAAGCTCTGCATGGATTGCCGACTATCCGGATGCTGACAACTTCATGCAGCTGTTCTATGGCAAAAACGTCAATGTCACCAATAATGCCTGCTTTAAGCATGCGGAATATGACCGTTTATATGAACAGAGTCAAAGCATGCCACCGGGTCCTGAACGGGATCTGGTTTATCGCAAAATGACCCGTATTCTAGAGGTCAATATGCCAACCATGATGCTGTATAGCACTTATCGTAATGCATTAACGCAACCTCATATTATTGGACACAAGTCCCATCCGATTCTGTCTACAGAATGGATGTATATCGATATTGATACTAAAAAGTAAGAAAAAGCTGGAGATGATGATGACATTAAAACACTTGAAATTTACCACACTCTGTCTGGCGATGATCGGGGGATCTCAAACCGTCATGGCAGAGACCCAAACCCAGCTTTTGCCTTTATTCAAGGCTGCAGAAATTCCGGCATTGTGTGATGCCAATCTGGATAAAATGCAAAAAGATATCCAGAAATTTGAAAGCCAGAAAATCAAAAATAAGGCTGAAGCCCGTCCTTATCTGGCAGCTTGGGATACATTGCAGGCATCGATCGGTGATTTTGTTTCACCTATCGGTTTATATAGCAATGTCGATCCTGATCCGGCCTTGCGTCAGGCAGCAGATGACTGTGAGCTGAAAATCAGTAAATACCTGACTTCCATGTATCAGAGTCCAAAACTGTATGCCCAGTTCAAGAAACTGAAAGCCACAGATCCGGTCGATGAAAAATTCCTGAAAGATATTCTGAATCAGTTTGAAAAAACCGGGGTACAACTCAGCGCAGAGAAGCAGAAGCGTTTGAAGGAAATTATTGAAGAAAGCACCAAACTGGGACAGGACTATTCCAAGAATGTACGTGATAACCCTGAAAAAGTTGAATTCACTGCTGCAGAACTAAAAGGTTTACCTACGAGCTATATCGCCGGTTTAAAGAAAAATGAAAAGGGCAATTATCTGCTCGGCTTCGACTATCCGGAATATCAGCCGTTTATGGAGCTGGCAGAGAGTGATGAAGCACGTAAACGTTATCAGACTGCCTATACCCGCCGAGGGACTGAGAAAAACCTCGAATACATGAAAAAGGCCATTGATCTGCGTTATGAACTGGCCCAGCTATTCGATAAAGACAGCTATGCTTATGTTGCCTTAAAAGATCGTATGGCCAAAACCCCAGAAGCAGTTAATAGTTTTCTGGATGAGGTTTATGCCAAAGTTGCGCCATTAGAAAAACAGGATGTTGAAGAATTACGTCAGTTCAAGGCAGAAACTTTAAAAATTCCTTTGGAAAAAGCAGAGATTGAGCGCTGGAGTCAGGGTTACTGGAGTGAAAAACTGCGTCAGGCCAAATATAAGGTGGACCAGGAAAAACTGCGTGATTATTTCCCGACTGAAGCGGCGCAAAAATGGTTATTTGCCGTGTCTTCCGAATTATATGGGATTGAATTCAAGCCGGTAAAAGTCAAAGCCTGGCACGATGAAGTCGAATATTATGCCGTGCATGATAAAGCCACCGGTGAGTTTATGGGCGGACTTTATGTCGATAAATACCCACGTGAAGGCAAATATGGCCATGCTGCAGTCTGGGGTGTTTATGGTGGCAGCCGTTTAAATCATCGCCGTCCGGTCTCTGTTTTGGTGACCAACTTCAACCGTAAAGGTCTGAACAGTAATGAGCTGGAAACCTTTGTGCATGAAATGGGTCATGCGCTGCATGGAATTTTATCGAAGACCCGTTATACCGAGCAGTCAGGTACATCGGTAGAGCGTGACTTTGTTGAAGCACCTTCGCAAATGTATGAAGAATGGGCACGCCGTTTTGAGACTTTATCTAAAGTAGCGGATTACTGTGAACCAGCTTGTCCTCGTGTTGATGAAGCCATGACCGAACGCTTAAAGAACGTGAAAAATTATGGCCGCGGCCTGCATTATGCCCGTCAGACTTTATATGCTCAGTACGACATGGCCCTGCACGGTAAAGATGCGAAAAGCATTGATCCGTTAAAACTCTGGCAAGATATGGAAAGTAAAACTGCATTGGGGTCTGTTCCAGGTCAGCAATTCCCGGGTCAGTTCGGACACTTGATGGGTGGCTATCAGGCGGGTTATTACAGCTATATGTGGTCAGAAGTACTGGCACTCGACATGCTATCCGCTTATGGTGATCATCTGATGGATCCGAAAGTCGGCATGCATTATCGCGAGACCGTACTGGCACAAGGCGGACAAAAACCGGGCGATCAGATGGTTAAGGATTTTCTGGGCCGCGAACCGGACAGCAAAGCTTTCTTTAATGAAATTTCAGGACATTAAGTCAAGGAAGGAAAGCGATGCTGGCATATATTATTCGAAGGATTTGGCAAATGATCCCCACCATGCTGGGGGTGATTCTGCTGATATTCCTGTTATTTAACTGGGTCGGAGGAGATCCGGCCTATATCCTGGCCGGTAAAATGGCCAATGCTGAGCAGATTGAAAATATCCGCCAGCAGCTCGGGGTCGATCAGCCTTATTACGTACAACTCTGGATTTTTATCCAGCAGATTTTGACCTTTGATTATGGCGTGAGTTGGAGTACCGGTGAGTCGGTATCCCAGATTATTACCACTCGTTTGGGGCCATCACTGACCATTCTGATTCCACTCACGATTCTGCAAACAATCGTTTCAATCATTCTGGCACTCGGGGTAGCTTCAGTACGCGGTTCGTTGACTGACCGCATGATCATGATGTTGTGTACCATCGGTATGTCGATCAGTATTCTGGTATATATCATCGTGTTCCAGTATGTCTTGGCTTATGAACTGAGCTGGTTTCCAGTACAGGGCTGGAGCGATAACTTTACTGAAAACTTATTCAAATATGCACTATTACCAGTATTAATCATGCTGGTGGTGAGTATTGCACCGACCTTACGTCTGTACCGCAGTTTTGTTCTGGATGAAGTCAATCAGGATTATGTCCGCACCGCACGTGCCAAAGGTCTGGGCGAAAGCCGTATTCTGGGCGTGCATGTACTGCGCAATGCTTCGATTCCAATCATTACTGATGTCATGGCGGGACTTCCGGCTTTACTGATCGGTGCTTTCCTGATTGAACGTTTCTTCGGTATTCCTGGCATTGGCCGTGAAGTAATTATCGCAGTTGAGCGTTCTGACTTTCCGGTAATTAAAGCGATTACGGTCTATGTTGCGGCTGCGACCATGTTATTTAACCTGATTGCCGATCTGATCTATAAATGGGTCGATCCACGTGTACAGTTGAAGTAGGTGAATTATGCTGAGTGCGATATTTAAAAAAGAGCAACATGCTTCAGCAGTGCCTGAGTCTGCTTCAACCGGATTATGGCAGCTGGCGTTGCGTCGTCTGAAACGTGACCGTATTGCGATGTTCTCCCTATTTGTGGTGCTGTTTTATCTGCTGATGTTGCTGCTTTCCATGACAGGTGTGATTGCCAAGGACTGGAATAAAGAAGTAGCGGTGAGTTATGCACCCCCAAGCTTTATCTATACACCGTCTATGCCTGGAGCGGCAGGTGAAGATCAAAGTACTGAATCTGCCGTAGTACCAGTTAATCCAGTTGATCCTTTAAAAGATGTGATTGCAGAACTGGAAGCAGAAATTGCTGCTGAACAGGGCGCAGGTGTGATTGATTATTATGGTGTAGTCGATCCACTGGCTGAAGATATGAAAGCCATTGATCAGGAATTAGGGGGTCAGTTACTGGATCAGAGTAGTGAGCTTAAACAGAGCCTGTTCTTTGGCGCAGATAAATGGGGTCAGGATGTACTACTGAAAACCATTAAAGGTGCAGAAACTTCGATTTTAGTTGGCCTGATTGCTGCGCTGGTTGCGGTGGTGATTGGTACAGTACTTGGTGCGATTGCTGGCTATTTCGGTGGTTGGGTCGATGATGTGCTGAACTGGTTCTACAATATCTTTACTTCTATTCCTTATCTGTTGCTGGTGTTAGCGATTGCAGCAGTACTGCAACAAAAAGGGATCTTATCGATTATCCTGATTTTGGGTCTGACCGGCTGGACCGGGGTATTCCGCCTGGTTCGTGCGGAATATATGAAGCATACTGCACGTGAATATGTACTGGCAGCGAAAGCCATTGGGGTAAGCAATATGCGCCGTATCTTCGTGCATATTTTTCCGAATGTCAGTCATATTGCTTTGGTTCAAATGTCCATTCTTGCAGTGGCCTTTATCAAGTCCGAAGTCATTCTCAGCTTCTTAGGCTTTGGCGTACCTATTGGTGTGGTGTCATGGGGTAGTATGCTGAATGAAGCGCAAAGCGAGCTGATTTTAGGCAAATGGTGGCAGTTGACTGCGGCATCGGTGGCGATGGCGGTACTGGTGACAGCTTTCTCAATGTTTACTGATGCATTACGTGATGCATTAGATCCAAAACTGAAATAGGAGCGCAGCGATGTCTGAAATGAATCCAAGCACAGCACCCGCGTTACTTCGCGTAGATAACTTACGTGTCAGTTTTAAAGGTGAAAATAAACAATATGTGGAAACGGTCAAAGGAATTTCATTTGAAATTCCGGCCAATACCACAGTGGCGTTAGTCGGTGAATCCGGAAGTGGTAAATCTGTGACTTCATTAGCAGTGATGGGACTTTTGGCGCCAGAAAATTCTAAGGTCACTGAAGACAGTCAGATCCTGTTTGAAGGTCGGGACTTATTGAAACTTAAGTCGAGTGAAATGCGTCAGATCTGTGGCAAAGAAATTGCCATGATCTTCCAGGAACCGATGTCCTCATTAAATCCGGTGTTTACCGTAGGCATGCAGATTTCTGAAATTCTACGCCTGCATTTGGGCATGAATAAAAAGCAGGCCCGTCAAAGAACACTGGAACTTTTGCAGGAAGTCGGTATTCCTTCACCGGAAACCAAGATTGATGCTTATCCAAGCCAGTTGTCTGGTGGACAGCAGCAACGGGTGATGATTGCCATGGCTATTGCCTGTGAACCGAAACTCTTGATTGCTGATGAACCAACGACGGCATTAGATGTGACTATCCAGAAACAGATTCTGGACCTGCTTGAATCCTTGCGTCAGCGCCGTCAAATGTCGATGTTATTCATCAGTCATGACCTAGCGGTAGTTGGTGAAATTGCGGATCAGGTCATTGTAATGCGTTATGGCGAGATTCGTGAGCAAGGTTCGGTGACAGAAGTCCTGAACAATCCTCAGGATATTTATACCCAAGCCTTGTTGCATTGCCGTCCACAGCTGTCGCACCGTCCTTTGCGTTTGCCGGTGATTAGCGACTTTATGAAACAGGATAGTCTGGCGCATGACCTGCATGCGAACGCTCCGCTACAACAGGAACGTTCCCGTGGTTTAAAAGGTAATGAAGAGATCATTCTCGATGTACGTGATCTGAAAAAATCCTTCTATAGCCGTAAAGGCCTATTTGGCAAAGATGAATTTCAGGCTGTGAAAGGCGTGTCTTTTCAGCTGGCTAAAGGCAAAACCTTAGGGCTGGTTGGGGAGTCAGGTTCTGGTAAAACCACGATTGGTTTGCTCCTGATGCGACTGCAACAAGCTACAGGCGGCAAGGCGTTGTTTCAGGGTAAAGATATCTTGTCGATGACTGAAAAAGAGTTTACGGCCTATCAGCGTAAAATCCAGATCATTTTCCAGAACCCTTATGCTTCTTTGAATCCGCGTTTTACCGTGGGACAAATCCTGATGGAGCCGATGCAGATTCATCATATTGGCAAGGATGATGCAGAACGTAAACAGATGGCACTTGATTTATTAGAAAGGGTCAGCTTACCGGCTCAGGCCTTCTATCGCTATCCACATGAGTTTTCAGGTGGCCAGCGTCAGCGGATTGCAATTGCACGCTGTCTGACCTTAAAGCCTGAGATTTTGATCTGTGATGAATCAGTGTCCGCACTGGATGTATCCGTACAGGCGCAGGTACTGAACTTATTGCAGGATTTACAGGATGAATTTGGTCTGAGTTACATCTTTATTTCGCATGATTTGTCAGTGGTGAAATATATTTCTGATCAGATCATGGTGCTAAATCATGGTGATCTGGTGGAAATTGCCAACTCAGATGACCTGTATCAGTCTCCGCAACACGACTATACTAAGCGTCTGTTAAGTGCGATTCCTCAGGGTATTCCGCAGTAATTTGCTAAAGTACGAAATAAAAAATGTCCACATTGCTGGGCATTTTTTATGACGGGAATTCACTTTCAGGAAATAGGAGGGAGATATTCGCCTTTTATATCGGGGGCTATTGAGAAGACTAAGGATAGATAAAATTGAGTCATTATTATTGTTCTTGCAAAAAAAAGAGCCACCGAAGTGACTCTATCTTATTCAAAGCCTAGAACTTTTTAAAGCCTTTATTCGCACCATATAAACCGCGTGGTGCATTACCTTCACGGTTTTCGCGGCGGCCAAACTGGTTGTCTTCACGGTTGTCACGACGTGCAAACTGGGTGCCATTCTGGTTTTCACGACGACCAAAGCCTTGATCATCGCGACGTTCACGGTTGTTGTATTGCGGCTGCTGCTCATCGGTATCACGGCGTTGCTGACGCAAGTAACCACCACGGCGCGCTGCCATTGGTTTTTCCTGCATACGCTCATTACGACGTTTCGCCATGCCGAATAAGCCGGTACCTTGACGCGGTTTCAGCTCAACTGATTTGGTCAGGTTATCGATATCCTGTTTATCCAGTTCAATCCAGCGACCTGTACGAAGTTCACGTGGCAGAATCACGGTACCGTAACGGGTACGTAATAAACGGCTGACTTTCAGGCCTTGTGATTCAAAGATACGACGAACCTCACGGTTACGACCTTCTTTCACGACAACTTGATACCAACGGTTGATCCCGTCACCACCCAGTTCAGAGAATGATTCAAACTTCGCAGGACCATCATCTAGCACTACGCCTTTCAGCATGTTGTTTTTCAGTTGTGGAGTCACTTCACCCATGACACGAACCGCATATTCACGTTCGATTTCATTTGATGGGTGCATTAAACGATTCGCTAGTTCACCGTCATTTGTGAACAGTAACAGACCGGTCGAGTTAATATCCAGACGGCCGACCATTACCCAGCGATCGCCTTGAATTGATGGGAGGTTGTCAAATACTGTTGGACGCTGTTCAGGATCATTACGTGAACAGATTTCGCCCTCTGGCTTGTAATAAATCAGGACACGACGACGGATTTCGTCTTCGATCTGGAACTGCACTTTACGACCATCGATGCGAAGCTCATCACCTGGTTCGATTCGTTCACCCACTTGGGCAATCTGCCCATTAACACTCACGCGACCTGCGGCAATGACTTCTTCCATATAACGGCGAGAACCCAAACCAACACGTGCAAGCACCTTTTGCAACTTTTCACTCATGACAGCATAACCTTAGAAATAATTATTCAACAGTTCACCTATTTATGACTTCGGTGCATTCGCATCGAGCGCCATAAAAGCTTCCTTGGCATCCTGCAGGGGAGGCAATTGGCCTAAAGAATTTAAGCCAAATGCATTTAAAAATTGTGGCGTTGTCACTAACAACGCAGGTCTTCCAGGGAGTTCACGAAAGCCGGATTCTTTAATCCAGTTCCAGTCAAACAGCGTACGCAAAATCTGACTGTTATTCGTGACACCACGAATTTGTTCAATATCAGCTCGGGTCACTGGCTGATGATAAGCAATCACCGCAAGCATCTCCAGTAATGAAGGTGACAGGCGTGTCGGTCGCTCAGGCCAGGTCTGTGCAATAATATTACGATATTTTACACGCACTTGAAAACGGTAACCTTGCACAGTTTCAACCAGTTCAATAGAACGACCATGCATCAGCATGGAAAGCTGCTGTAAATACTGGCGCAGCTCCTGCTTCGTATAGCGATCCTGAAATGCTTCTTTCAGTCGAGCTAAGGAAACAGGGGAATCACTGGCAAAAATAATCGCTTCCAGCTGCATCAGAATTTCATGCAGATTATCTTCCGCAGACAAGGAGATATTATGTTCTGTGTTCATGCATGTGCTCCTTGAATTGCGAGCGGGGCTTCAATGCCTGTAGCAATAATCTGAATTTTTTGTTGACGTGTCAGTTCCAGAACCGCCATGAAGGTGACGACCATGCCCATCCGGCCCTGGCTTGGTTTGAGTAAATCTGCAAAAGAAAGCACTTCACCAGTTTCCAGGCAGCTTTCAATATAGGCAATGCGTTCTTCAAGTAGCACCGGTTCCTGTTGCACCTGATGAATCACCGGCTCAGGACGGTTAAAGATACACAGCAGGGCATCACGCAGCAGATCGACGTTGTGACCTTCATTCGGTTGAATGAACTCGCCCAGACTGACATTGGTCTCAAACGTATCACGTTCAAGCACACTCATTTGGTTCAGACGTTCTGCGGCCTGTTTAATGCGTAAATAATTTTCCAGACGATCAATCAATTCCTGTTTCGGATCTTGCTCCGTCGCAGAAATACTTTTGGGTTTTGGAAGAAGTAAGCGGGATTTGAGGTCCGCCAATAATGCCGCCATTACCATATAGTCTGCGGTCAGCTCAATATTGAGTGACTTCATCGCATCCATGTAGGACAGATATTGGGCAGCAATCGGGGCGATATCGACTTGCAGCAAGTCAAAGCCATTTTTTTGGATCAGGTAAATTAAAAAGTCGAGCGGGCCTTCGAAATGCTCTAACAGGATTTCAAACGCTGAAGGAGGAATGTAAAGATCCTCAGGAATCGTCTCCTGCCATTCATCCAGTACACGGATGTGTGGAGTAGGTTCCATCATATTATGGATGCTTTGATTCATATACAGTTGTTGGCCACGCGAATTTTCAAAGGCATGAAGGCTGATTCTTCGATCTCACATCGAAAGAAAAAGCATGTAAAAAGTTGATCTTAGTGTACTCGAAAAATACCTCTAAATAAATTGGATATGGAGTTAGATACAAAAAAACAGTAGCTTTTACGGCTATTCTTCGGTTTTTGATCATATCAAATACAGGGATGCCTTTCTGAATTAAGGGTTCATAGAAATGAAGTTAAGCTCCAGTTGGGTTTGCAACCCCTAAGATCGATCATGAGCAATGACAAATATTGAGAATTAGATCAGGAAAAAATCATTCTTTAGCAGCAATTAAAAAGTAAAATTTTTAAAAATAAACCTTAAAAACAGATATCTATCATTCAAAAAGTATTCTAATATCTCAGAAAAATATGCTGATGAATAAAACAACTAAAAACAGGACGGGTGATCAATATGCCTATTATGCTGGTACTTATTGCCGTGATTGGCTTGGGGGTATTCTGGGGTTATCCCAAATATGAAATGATGCAACTTGAAGACCAAGCACGTCAGCAGCTTCAATCAGGTAAATTTGCCGAGTTAGAAGCGAAGTATCAACCCATACTTCAAAGAGAAAAGGTAGAGCTTACGATTCTGGATCAGTATCCAAATATTCGCTTTTATACACGCTGGCTTGAAAATGAAAATAAAAAACTTTCTGTAAAGAGTGAACAGAATGTCAAAAACATAGCCTGTGATTCTGTAGAGGCTTTTCAAAACTTTGATTACAAGTCTCGAACTGCAGTCTTAAATGTGATTGAAGAAGATCAAATTGTTTTTCATATGAATGTCAAAAATAAATTTGGTACGGACATGATGCAACATCAGCCAAAGCTGTCGGATTGTCCAAGTTTTTTGCAAATGAGAGCATTAAAAGCTGGGGAAGAATATGTCCCACCACCTCAAAAAAATGCCCCAGTAGACATGGTTGCACCTGCTGCATCGGTTTAGGAAGAAGCTGCGCAACCTTTAAGCTAAAATCCTATGGATAAAAATATGAATATAAAATTTGTTGTTGTTGGCCTTTTAGTGATTGCCGGACTATTTTTCGGAACTGAAAAGTATTGGGAGCATAAGTTTCAACAGCAGGCACGAGATAATCTAAAACAGGTACACATGGATGCACAGACTCAACAGCGACTGGAAAATAGTGGTCTGCCCATCTCTGGAGATATACTGAATCAGTATCCGAATATTATTACCTACATGAAACTCACCACTTTCGCGGATAATCAATTACCGACAGAAATCCAAAGCCATGTACGACAACTTGGTTGTATGCAGGTTGACCAGTTACAAGGTCAAGAGCCAGATTTGGTAAAAGCCTATATAGCGGTGCTTGAAGAAGATCAGGTTTCATCCAGCTATACCATTCAAAATAAATTTGGCAAGGCTGTCTTTGAACATAAACAGATACTAGCAGACTGCCCAAATTTTATGAATTTGCGTCAGTTATAAATATGTTGTGGTCCTACTGCTTTAACGCATATTCAATTATTCGCTGGCAGGTATCTGCCAGACAAACATTGTTCGTTGAATAAACTTGTAAAAGCTTTCTTGCCATCGCGATCTCAAGAAAGTATGAGTATTCAATATTATTGATATTCAGATTTAATTCTGGCTTGGAATTTTTATCGATAGATATTGCCTTGGATTCCAGTGTCCAAGGCAATTCGGCATAGATTAGATGATCGGCAGGAAATTCATTCAGGTTCAGGAGGATATAAAACAAATCCATTTTATTTTCTTCTGAGACTTCATTAGAAGCAGCTTTATTTATTCAAAAGCACTGACATCACCGACACCACGGCGAATCACTTCAGGCTGATCACCCGATAAATCCACGATAGAAGTTGTGCTTAATGTACCTAGGCCACTATCAATAAATACATCGATGCGTTTGCCGAGCTGCATTTCAATCTCGTATGGATCATCCATTGGATCAGTCTGATCTGGCAGGATCAGGGTTGAGGTTAACAGGGGTTCACCCAGTTCTTGAAGCAGCATCTGACACACGGGATTGCTGGGGATACGTAAACCGATGGTTTTTTTCTTCGGATGCATTAAACGTTTAGGTACTTCACTGGTGGCTGGCAGAATAAAAGTAGTGACAGCAGGCGTATTATTTTTCAGCAAACGATATACGGCATTGTCCACTTTGGCATAGGTCGCAATGTCCGACAAGTCACAGCAGAGAATGGCATATTGGTGCTTAGGGCCTAGACCACGAATCTGGGCAATGCGCTCCATGGCATTTTTATTTCCGATCTGGCAGCCAATTGCATAAGCGGCATCAGTTGGATAAACAATTATATCGCCGGCACGGATACGTTCCACGGCCTGACTGATCAAACGTGGTTGGGGATTGTCTGGGTGTACGCGTAAATGCAACATAAACTCTGTCTCCGATCCTGTGCTGACTTTATTATGAGATTGCCTGCGACGGACATGCAATCTCAATAACGATAAATTTGTATAATTTAATCAAGCATTTCACGAATAAATTCGTCGGATTGTAAACTTTTGCCATTCCGTGTACAGGCACAGATACAATCAATAAAACGTTTTGCGTCACGCGGTAGTTTGGCTTCACCACTAAAATAACGCTGTACCTGTGCATAGACATTATCTTTAAAGCTGCTGCCATTGCCGCCTTCACCGGTCAGGTTGTCTAAAGACACGCGAAATTTACGCCCAAAGGCTTTGGCAAACATCCATTCAATCGCCTGGGGCTTGACTTCTACCTGTTCAAATAAAGCTTGCTGTTCCTGGGTGCGGCCATCTGGCGCATACCAGTAGCCCAGATCTGGCAATAGACGACGTTTGTCGCCGGCAATGGTCCAGTGGCTGATCTCATGCAGCGCACTGTTGAAGAAACCATGCGCAAATTGAATGCGGGCAGGGGTATCTTTTGTTGCCGGGAAATACTCCGGTTCAAAATCACCACGGACTAAAGTGACATTTAGGTGGGAAAACCAGTGATTAAAGTGTAAGATGAGCCAATCAACCTGTTCTGCTTCTGACGATACATTCGCCCACGGTAAGCGTTGCACTTGCTGTAGTGAGCTGTCAGAATTCAGAGTTGAAAGTGTGCTAACGAGTGATGAAACATTCACTTCTGTTTGCGGCTGCAACAGATGCATGACTGAAATTACCCAATTGGTCTGTCTAAAAATAAGTACAAAATTGTATCTTAATCTTTGACAGAGTTCTGATGAATTTGTAGAATTGCCGCCTTAATTATGTCAGCAAATACCTTTCCGGCACAGATTGAGCCGTTTAAATGGGCTGAACAGGGCTTTAAATGGTCAGGTCAACTGCCTTTATCCCGCTTTGTTCGTATTGCTCGTGAAGCTGTTGGATCAATTGATGATCAATTGATTAACATAGACTGTAAGCTATCAATGGATGCTTATCATCGCATTGTGTGGCTAGATGGCCATGTTGAAACGAAAGTTCCAATGGAATGCCAGCGTTGTCTGGAAACCGTTGAGATTAAACTCGTTTCAGATTTTCATCTTGCCCTTGTGGATGACGAATCACTGATAGAGCGCTTGGATGAGGATGCTGATTTCATCGTCTTAGGTGAAAGTGAAGCAACGACGAAAGGTTCATATGATGCACCTGCCACCGCTGATTTACTGGCACTCATAGAAGATGAATTGTTATTGTTGATGCCGTTGTCTCCTAAGCATGATGTTTGTGAGCATAAGCACCAACCTGCTCAAGAAGAAGTTGTTGAAGAAAAACGGGACAATCCGTTTGAAGTTTTGGCAGCTTTGAAGGGTAAACTTAACTAATTTTTGTGTTATACTCATACGTATAAGACAATCGAATTTGTTCTGATCCATTTTTTCGATATTTGTAAGGAGCCATCATGGCCGTTCAGCAAAACCGTAAAAGTCGCTCTCGCCGTGACATGCGCCGTTCACATGACGCTTTAACTGAGAATGCATTAACTGTAGACCAAGCTACTGGTGAAACTCATCGTCGTCACCACGTATCTAAAGATGGTATCTACCGTGGTCGTCAATTATTCGCTAAAGCATCTGCTGAATAATTAATGATGTATTAAGCGTCAAGCTTGATAGAAAAAATGGGAGCGTTAAGCTCCCTTTTTTTTGTCTGTCACTTTTAGGCGCTTTAATAAAGTCGGGCTTTTTGTTGTATTTGGCAATTACCCCAGCCAAAATTACGTGCTAAATTGCGCTCCACAATGAGTTAGGTGGTATTTAGCTGTTAATTTTCATCAATTCTGTGAAGATTAGCGCCTCTTAATTGAAAGGATTTTATTATGTCTGCTAAACAACTCGAGCAAGCAGCTCAGGCAACCAAAACTGCATTTGTATTCCCAGGTCAGGGATCGCAGAAGGCGGGCATGCTCGCTGAACTGGCTGAGCAGTTTAGTAGTGTAGGTGACACATTTGCCGAGGCATCTGAAGCAGTAGGCTTCGATCTGTGGCAGATTGCACAAAGTGGTGAAGGTCTGAATCAGACTGAATTCACTCAACCGGTTCTTCTGACTGCATCGATTGCATTATGGCGTGTATGGTTGGAACTGGGTGGTGTTGCACCAAAGTATCTGGCTGGCCATTCTTTAGGTGAATATAGTGCGCTGGTTGCGGCGGGTGCGTTAAGCTTGGGTGATGCAGTGAAACTGGTCAACCTGCGCGGTAAGCTGATGCAAGATGCAGTCCCACAAGGTGTTGGTGCAATGGCGGCAATTCTAGGGCTGGAAGATGCTCAGGTGGTTGAACTTTGTGCACAGGCGACAGCAGCCGGTGAAGGTTCAGTTGAAGCAGCCAACTACAATGCCAAAGGTCAAGTCGTTGTTGCAGGGAACAAAGATCGTGTTGATGCGGTAATTGAACTGGCAAAAGAAAATGGTGCTAAAGCGATCGCATTGCCCGTATCTGTTCCATCACATTGTTCATTGATGAAACCTGCCGCTGAACAGTTTGCTACGGCTTTGGAACAAACTGCCATTGAGCTACCACGTATTCCTGTAATACAAAATGTGGGCGCAGAAATTGCAACTGATGTGAATGCATTACGTCAGGCACTGACTGCGCAATTGTATGAATCTGTACAGTGGACCAAAACCCTGCAGTTCCTTCAAGACGAAGGTATTGCATATATCGTGGAATGCGGTCCGGGGAATGTACTTGCCAATATGGCAAAACGTTTACCAAATATCGAAAAAGCACTTCCACTGGATACTCAATCCCGTCTGGAAGATGCATTAAACACTGTATTGGTGGCAGAAGGGAAAATTGCATGACACAGGAACGTAAAGTTGCCTTAGTGACAGGTGCAAGCCGCGGCATTGGTGCTGCAATTGCACAACAACTCATTCAGGATGGCTACTTTGTGGTAGGAACTGCCACTTCTGAAGCGGGTGCAGAGAAACTTAACGCACAATTTGCTGAAAATGGTGCCGGTAAAGTTTTAGATGTACGTGATGGTGCTGCGATTGATGCACTGGTCAGCGATATTGAGCAAAGCTATGGTCCTGTGCTGGTACTGGTGAATAATGCCGGTATTACCAAAGACAACCTGTTATTACGCATGTCGGAAGACGACTGGGATGATATTTTAAACATCCATCTGAAAGCCGTTTATCGTTTATCTAAACGTGTGCTGAAAGGTATGACTAAAGCACGTTTCGGCCGTATCATTAATATCAGTTCTGTGGTGGCGCATTTTGCTAACCCAGGTCAGGCGAACTATTCAGCTGCCAAAGCAGGTATTGAAGCATTTGGTCGCAGTCTCGCTAAAGAAATGGGTAGTCGTCAGATTACAGTCAATGCTGTTGCACCAGGCTTTATCGCAACTGAAATGACTGAACAGTTAAGTGAAGAAATTCGCAAAAAAATGAGTGATCAAGTGGCTTTAAACCGTTTAGGTGATCCACAAGATATCGCGAATGCCGTAAGTTTCCTGGCATCGGACAAAGCCAGTTACATTACAGGTACAGTCATTCACGTTAATGGTGGTTTATACATGAGCTAAACGGCACATGTATTAACTTTCCAAATTTTATAGATTCAATTAAACTAACGGCATTAAAAACGCCACAAGCAATGAGGAGAATTCCTGTGAGCGATATCGAACAACGCGTTAAACAAGCGGTTGCAGAACAACTTGGTATCAAAGTCGAAGAGATTAAAAACGAAGCATCTTTCATGGATGACTTAGGTGCTGACTCTCTAGACCTAGTTGAACTTGTTATGTCTTTCGAAAATGACTTCGACATCACTATTCCTGATGAAGATTCTAACGAAATCACAACTGTTCAATCTGCTATTGACTATGTTACTAAAAAACTTGGTTAATACTGATTTTCAGCTTTGCTGAACCTAAAGACCACCGCAAGGTGGTTTTTTTGTGCCTGTAGAATAGATATAGGGTGATTTTACAATCGATAACCTTTTGCTTACCAATGACTAACTTTGTATCTGCTGCTTTCCTTGTACAAATAAGAATGATCTGATGAATAACAAGAATGGAGTCCACTATGGGTCTTTTTGATTTTGTAAAAGGCATTGGTAAAAAGAACACTGCAGCTGCGGAGCCACAACAAACACCGGCAGCAACTCAGCAGGCACCTGCCTCTGCACCTAAAGCAGCATCGGCTGAACCTTCTGCACAGGAAATAGCGAACAAATTATTAGGCCATGTTAAAAGCCTAGGACTGCCAATTACAGGATTGTCGATCAGCTATAACTCAACTTCAGATCTGGCAACCGTACGCGGACAGGTACAAAGTCAGGCGGATCGTGAAAAGATTATTTTAGCAGTAGGAAATGTTGATCATGTTGCTAAAGTAGATGACCAGCTGACTGTAGCGAATCCGGAACCTCAAAGTAAGTTCTATACGGTTAAATCGGGTGATACTTTATCTAAAATTTCGAAAGAATTTTATGGTGATGCCAACCAGTACAACAAGATTTTCGAGGCAAATCGCCCTTTACTGAAAAATGCGGATGATATTTTCCCGGGTCAGGTACTACGTATTCCTGCCTAGTTTTAGATAATCATCAATATAAATAATAAAATTTTATTTTAAACTTATCTAATTCAGATAAACGGTTCACAACAAAGCCCCTTATGGGGTTTTGTTGTATCTACTACTTGAACCCTTGTCAGAATTAGATTCCTACATCCAGATATGAACTTTCCTTTACTTCTTCCATAACCACATAACTATGTGAGGAAGCAGAAGAGGGGAGCTTTTTTAATAAATCTCCAAGCAGACGCCGGTAAGCACTCATTTCCTTTAGGCGTGCTTTCACCAGATAATCAAAATCTCCCGAGATCAGATGACATTCCAGTACTTCAGGAATTTCACTTAAGTCACGCGCGACCTGTTCAAATACATCGCCCGATTTGGCAGAAAGTTTGATTTCCAGAAACACCAGCAGGTTCTTTTCCAGTTTTTCCGGATTGAGTCGGGCATGGTAACCCATGATGATTCCATCGCGTTCCAGTCGCTTGACCCGCTCGGAACAGGGTGTGGTGGAGAGGTTGACTCGGGAGGCGAGTTCACTGATTGCAATGCGCCCATCGCGCTGCAGGATATCTAAAATCATGCGATCAATGCGGTCTAATTTACGCATCTATTATTCCCTTAATTTTTAAAAATGACGCGAAAAATCTAGTGAATTTGCTGAATATATCAGTTTAAAACAGTGAAATTCACTATTGATCCAAAAATATACTGGTCAAATAAACTATAAATGTCATTGAGGGTAATGTCATGCGCGTAATTGTATTAGGTGGTGGTGTCATTGGTGTAACAAGTGCCTACTATCTTGCGCAGCAGGGAGCAGAAGTGACTGTCCTTGATCGTCAGGCGGGTCCAGCTGAAGAAACCAGTTTTGGTAATGCAGGCCAGATTTCTCCTGGTTATTCGACACCGTGGGCAGCACCTGGCATTCCATTTAAAGCAGTGAAGTGGATGTTTCAGCATCATGCACCATTGGCGATTAATGTCGATGGTAGTCTGTGGCAGTTACAGTGGATGGCTCAGATGCTGAAAAACTGTAATGCTCAGCATTATGCAGTGAATAAAGAACGTATGGTGCGGGTCGCTGAATATAGCCGTGACTGTTTACGTAATCTACGTCGTGATATCGGCATCTCTTATGAAAACCGTTCTAAAGGAACGTTGCAGATTTTCCGTAAGGAAGCACAGCTCGATGCGGTGCAACGTGATATCGAAGTGCTGAAAGAAACCGGCGTGGATTTTGAGTTGCTGGATCGTGAGCAGCTAGCCAAAGTTGAACCGGCACTGGCAGAAGCTAAAGATAAACTGGTGGGTGGTTTGCATCTGCCAAATGATGAAACCGGTGATTGCTACCTGTTTACCAATGCACTGGCCAATTACGCCAAAGGCATGGGCGTACAGTTCAAGTTTAACCAGCATGTTGAAAAACTGCTGTTTGAAGGTGACCAGATTAAAGGTGTACTGGTCAATGGTCAGGTGTTGACCGCAGATAGATATGTGCTGGCTTTCGGCAGCTATTCCCGTGATTTTCTGAAGCCGTTACACCTGGATCTGCCAGTATATCCAGTCAAAGGTTATTCATTGACCATTCCAATTGTGGATCAGACTCATGCACCACAATCGACTGTGCTGGATGAAACTTACAAGATTGCATTGACTCGTTTTGATCAGCGCATCCGTGTCGGTGGTATGGCAGAGCTAACAGGCTTTAATTTGGGCCTGAATGAGGATCGCCGTGCAACCTTGGAAATGGTCACTCGTGACCTGTTCCCGGGTGGTGACATGGCGCAGGCCAGTTTCTGGACCGGCTTACGTCCAATGACTCCAGATAGCACACCAATTATTGGACCGACACGCTTTAACAATCTGTTCCTGAATACCGGACACGGTACGCTGGGCTGGACCATGGCATGTGGCTCAGGAAAGCTGATCAGTGATTTGGTACTGGGCCAAGAACCTGAAATTAGTACTGAAGGCTTGTCGCTGAATCGTTATCAGCAGGTTGCTTAAGCTTTTAAGGATTATCAGTTTCAGGGAAGAAATTTATGCCACGTCCAATACACGCGGTGATTCATCAACAGGCATTGCAACATAACCTGCAAGTTGCACGTTCCTGCGCACCTCAAAGCAAGGTCTTTGCAATCGTCAAAGCTGATGCTTATGGGCATGGTATTGAGCGGGTTTATGCCGCATTAAAAAGTGCCGATGGTTTTGCCTTTCTGGATCTTATTGAAGGAAAGCGTTTGCGTGCCTTAGGTTGTGACAAACCCTTATTGTTGCTGGAAGGCATTTTTGGCCTTGAAGATTTATTCGACTGCGCCAAGTATGAGATGAGTTTTGCAATTCATGCCCAGCATCAACTGGAATGGTTAAAAACCTTTGTCCAATTACAACCAGACGTACAGTTTGATGTCTTTTTAAAAATGAATAGCGGAATGAACCGGCTCGGTTTTTTACCTGAGCAGTATCCTGCCGCTTTTCAGGAATTAAAAAATATTCAGCAGGTACGCTCCATCAGTCATATGACACATTTCTCCGATGCGGATGGCATGCGCCTTGGACAGGAAGGTATTGAACATCAACAGCTGATCTTTACCGAAACCATTCAAAATCTGCCGGGTAAAACCTCACTCAGTAATAGTGCTGCCATTCTGCGTCATCATCAGCATATACAGTCAGACATTGTACGTAGCGGCATCATGCTTTACGGCAGTTCACCTGACTATCCCACCCATACGATTGATCACTGGAACTTAAAGCCGACCATGAGTCTGCGTAGCGAACTGATCGCGATTCAGCAGGTTCGGGCAGGAGACAGCATCGGTTATGGCTCTACTTTTATAGTTGGGCAAGATATGCAGATTGGTATTGTGGCCTGTGGTTATGCGGATGGTTATCAGCGAATCACACAAACTGGAACACCAGTTTTGGTAGATGGGATTCGAACCCAAACGATCGGTCGCGTCAGTATGGATATGCTGGCGGTTGATTTAGATTCTGTCCCGGATGCACAGATTGGTAGCGAAGTTGTGCTGTGGGGACAATCCATTCACGGCACAGTATTACCGATTGATGAAGTAGCCGCGGGTTCGGGTACGGTTGGCTATGAGCTGATGTGTGCCATCACCCAACGTGTGCCCGTGCAGATTGAAAGTTTAAGATTAAACAAATATTAGAAATAAGAGAGGATAAAATTATGACGGAACATATAGATATTCAGCGTTTGAACAGCAATCAGGTGATGAGTGCTGTCACCATTCACAATCAAACCGTGTATTTATCAGGGCAGGTGCCGGACAGCACCAGTCTGGATATTCGTGGTCAAACGCGTGAAGTGCTCATGAAGATTGATCAACTCCTTAAACTGGCAGGTACAGACAAAAGCCGTCTGTTATCTGCACAGCTCTTTGTTAAAAACCTGGAAGACTTTCAAACCGTCAATGCGCTCTGGATTGAATGGCTCGAGGGATGTGGTACACCAGCACGCGCAACCATTCAGGCGGATTTGGTGAATCCCGCCTGGTTAATTGAAATTGCAGTGATTGCAGCGCTCCCTTAAGTTGTTTCAGATTTTTATATCTCCCAACTTGATTTTGTAAGCACATCAGGCCTGATCACTTAATTCATTAAATGAAACTGCATCTGCAATCAGGATTTCAGGAAGAAATCCGATCAGATAAGCGAAGGCTTGATGTGAAAAAGGAACCGAATATGAATACAGCCTCCTCTAAAGATGATGCATCATCATCTCCCCATGAATTACAGCGTAAGCTCTCTAACCGACATTTGCAGTTGATTGCCATTGGTGGTGCCATTGGTACAGGACTGTTTATGGGTTCTGGTAAAACAATTGCACTGGCAGGGCCTTCAATCTTGTTTATCTACATGATTATTGGAGCCATGTTCTTTTTCCTGATGCGTGCATTAGGGGAAATCCTGTTATCTAATCTGCACTATAAATCCTTCATTGATATGGCGCATGACCTGATTGGTCCGGGGGCTGGCTATTATATTGGCTGGTCGTACTGGCTGGGCTGGATTCTGGTCGGCATTGCTGACTTAGCGGCAATTATCAATTATCTAAATTTCTGGCTGCCGCCCGACATGACCTTTACACCCATGGGGCAGGCCATGATCAGTGTTGGCTGTGTATTGCTGGTACTAGGAATTAACCTGCTGACCGTGAAGCTGTTTGGTGAAATCGAGTTCTGGTTCGCCCTGATTAAAATCTTGGCGATTTTGGGCCTGATTGCGATTGGCGGATATATGATCTTCAGCGACTTCCAGGCACCAAGTGGTTCGGCTGCCAGCCTGACCAATGTCTGGGCCTATGATGGTATGTTCCCTAAGGGCACAATGGGCTTTCTGGCTGGTTTTCAGATTGCAATGTTTGCTTTCGTAGGTGTAGAGCTGCTGGGTACGATGGCGGCTGAAACCAAGGATCCGGAAAAGAACTTGCCTAAAGCAGTGAATGCGATTCCTACACGGATCATCTTGTTCTATGTATTGTCTCTGCTGGTGATTATGTCTGTAACGCCGTGGGTAGAAATTCCTGCTGATCAAAGTCCTTTTGTGACTCTTTTCTTGCATGCGGGTATTCCCGTATCAGCCATTATCATGAATCTGGTGGTGCTGTCTTCTGTAATGTCTTCCATGAACAGTGGCGTGTTCTCTACCAGCCGGATGCTGTTTGGTCTGGCACGTGATGGTCAGGCACCCCAGGCTTTGGCTGAGCTTTCAAGTCGTGCAGTTCCGGCTAAAGGTCTGTTATTTTCCTGTGCCTTTATTATGGCGGGTGCAGCTTTCCAGTATTTTGTGCCGAACACGATGGAAGCCTTTACGCTGGCCAGCTCACTCTGTGTGATTCTGTTTATCAGTATCTGGGGACTGATTATGGTGTGTTATATCCGTTACCGTAAACAGCAACCTGAAAAACATGCCACTTCGACCTTCAAAATGCCAGGCGGAATCTGGATGTCCTATCTGGTGCTGATCTTCTTGTTTTTTGCCTTAGTTATTTTAAGTCTGGAAGCAGATACCATGAAAGCACTGATGATTAGTCCGCTTTGGTTGGCGATTCTGTTCGCCACCTATCATACTTTGTATAAACCACGTCTTCGTAAACGTCAGCAACTTCTCTCCGGAGAATAAAGTGCAGACATAAAAAATCCCCGATCAATCGGGGATTTTTTAATTTTAGGGAATTTTAGAAAGTAGGTTTTACCACCACTAAAATCACCACAGCAAATAAAATCAGCGTTGGCATTTCATTAAAGAAGCGCCAGAACTTGTGTGACTTGTAATGGGCATTTTCCATCAGTTTCTTACGATAATAACCACATACCAAATGGTAAATGACTAGCAAGCCAACCAGGCCGACTTTCAGATAGAACCATAAGGCTTCATGGTAATGACGCGTTGCATCACCCCAATCGACTAGAAAGTGTGCTGTGATCAGCGTGGCGACCATGGCTGGCCACATGATTCCGCGATACAGCTTGCGTTCCATAATTTCAAAGCGTTGATGACTTACGACATCTTCACTCATGGCATGGTAGACATAAAGCCGTGGCAGATAGAACAAAGCAGCGAACCAGCAAACCACAGCAATAATATGTAATGCTTTTACCCACAAGAAAGCATCAGAAGGAGCATCCATCAAGTCACCCTAAAATGGGCGGCTTAGCCTTCCCATTTTTTGAAAACGAGACAAGCATTTACGCCGCCGAAACCGAAACTGTTACTCATCACAGTATTCAATTTTGCGTCACGTTTTTCAAGTACGATATCAAATGGTTTTGCGCCTTCATCCAGTTCGGTCACGTTGATGTTTGGTGCAATAAAGTCATTTTGCATCATCAGGATAGAGTAGATCGCTTCCTGTACACCTGCAGCACCCAGGCTGTGACCTGTCATAGATTTAGTCGAGCTGAGTGGAGGAACCTGACCTTCACCGAAGGCACGTGCCATGGCTTTAAGTTCAGTAACATCACCTGCTGGAGTAGAAGTACCATGTGTATTCACATAGTCAATTTTATCTACGCCATGCTGTTTGGCTTCTTCTAGAGCCATCAGGATACAGCGTGTTGCACCTTCGCCAGATGGAGCAACCATGTCAGCGCCATCCGAATTGGCTGCATAAGCCACAACTTCAGCCAGAATATTCGCACCACGTGCCTGAGCATGTTCTAGAGACTCAAGTACCACGAAACCGCCACCGCCAGCAATCACGAAACCGTCACGGTCTACTGAATATGGACGAGAAGCTGTTTCAGGAGTGTCGTTGTATTTAGAGCACAATGCACCCATCGCATCGAATAGCAGGCTTTGAGACCAGTGATCTTCTTCACCACCACCGGCAAGCATTAGATCCTGTTTACCCAGTTGGATCAGGTTGTAAGCATAACCAATGGCATCGGCAGAAGTTGCACAAGCACTAGTAATCGAGTGTGCAATCCCTTGTAATTTAAATGCCACACCGACGTTCGCAGTAATGGTATTTGACATGTTGCGTGGGACGAAGAATGGACCGACTTTGCGTGCGCCTTTTTCTTCCAGCAATTTTGTCATTTCTACTACAGATGCTGTCGAGTTGCCGCCTGAACCACCGGCAATACCATAACGTGGATTATTCGCCAGATCTTCCTGTTTTAAGCCAGCATGTTCAACAGCAGCCACCGCAGCATTGTAGGCATACATCGCACACACGCCCATAAAGCGTTTCAGCTTACGGTCAATACCATCAAAATCCTGTTCAGCAGCAGCGCTAACATGGCTCTTGAAATTCAGTTCAGCATAAGTCGGATTAAAACGTGTTCCTGAAATCCCGTTTTGTAAAGAGTGATTCACATCCTCTAATGTATTACCAATGCACGAGTTAATACCCATACCAGTGATGACAACACGTTTCATCTACAGATCCTTATAGTTTATCTCTGGGGCAGCGGGAGATATCTGGCGTTGATAAGACAGCAAAATATAGCGCTAACCCCTATTTCACAATGCAGAACATCATAGCAGAAAGATTTTTGAAATCTTATGGCAAATGTTATGCCGTGTGACAGTAGGTTGAGTTTATAAAGTACTGTGTAGAGCTTTTACTAAATGAAACAGAATAAGGTTGAGATAAATGCTGACTACACCTAGTATTTATACCAAATACAAGCACGTGCATGCTGAGGTAAAAAATGGTAAATGCTAATAATAAACAATCTAATGGTCTGATTTCGAATGCCTTTGGAGTGGCGAAAAAGTTCAGTTCAACAGGTTTGGAACTGTTAAATCATGTTGCACCAGATTCTGTGACTAAAACCTTCAATACCGATCATGCTGTTGATGGCTCGGCAAAAGTCAAAAGCCCTTTTGCTTCAAAAAAATATGAAAATCCCAAAGACATGCTACGCGAACATCTTCCAAATGTTTCCCGTCAGCTGCTGGGCCGTCGTTTTAATACCGTGAATAATGTCGCGCATTTTGTTTCTCCCCAGCTGGCCGACAAAGTATCTGACTACTTTTATAATCACCTGAATCAGTTCAGCAACCAGATGAGTTCGGTTGATGCCATCCTGAATGAAGCTGGGGCGAAGGATCTGGAAGAACTAACTCAGGACACTACGCGTTCACAACGCATTTCTCAGGCATTTGCTGAACAAAATAAATGGATGGCGACGGTACAAGGCGCTGTAAGTGGTGTCACTGGGGTATTGGGAACTGCGATTGATATTCCAGCTTCTTTACTGATGGCACTGCGTACCATCTATCAAGTGGGACGTTCTTATGGTTTTGACCTGAGCAAGGAAGACGATCAGGAAATTGTACAGCATATCTTTAGACAGATTGATCTCAGTCTGATTGCAGAAAAACAGGCGCTGTTGATGGGGCTTAAAGCGCTGAGCAGTACTTTGAAAACACATGACCTTTCCCAGTTGCAGACTATGCTTGGATCAAGCAATGATGTGGAAACACTGAAAAAATGGCTCAGCAATCAGGATGGTAGCATGAAGTGGGAATGGATGAACCATTTCCCGAAACTGTCTTTATTAGAGCAGTTAACCAAACTGACTCCATTGGCGAGTGCAGGGATTGGCGCAGTCTATAGTCATCGCTTTGTGAATGATGTGAACCAGAAAGCACAAGAAGTATTCTCTCATGCCCGTCAGTATCTACAGCAGCATCAGGATCTAGGTTTGTCGCCATATGCTGCCTATGAAAAAGCCGTTGACCTGCTCCAGCAGGCGACCCCGAAGCTGATGGAAAATCTTGATCATTCAGCCGCTGATAAAGATAAGCCAATTCTGGATAAAGAAATCCCAATTGAAGGCAATCAAACTATCAAGCAAGTCAAACTGGTTAAGAAAGATCAGGAAAGCTTGAGCCCGGAAGAAGCTGAAGTGAAAAAAGATGAAAAGGTCAGTGAAGGTCTGGATGAATTGACCGATAAACTGGTTGAACACGCCGATGCTAAACAGGAACAAAAACCGGCTATTCCAAAAGATTCTTTTGATGCAGATGCAGCACTGGAAGAAGAGCTCGGCTTGCAGGAAAATGACACAGAAATGTTACAGGCAGCCGCTGAAGAAGAGACGGATACAAACAAGCCTGAAAACTCCGAGACTGCAGACAAACAAACGCAAGCTGAGGAAACTACGGAAGATGTTGCAAAAAATGCTGCCACGAAATCGAAAAAATAAGTGATTTTCGCCATAAAATAAACGCTTAAAGTCGAGATGCGATCGTATTTTGCCTGACTCCGGCATATTGACCGATTTTGCATCTTGACATACAATTGCATGCCCTCAAAAAGTAGTATTTTTTTGGGGCTTTTTATTAACGGGAGAATTGCCACATGGCAACAACAAATCAGTTGATCCGTAAGGGTCGTACGACTTTAGTTGAAAAATCTAAAGTTCCTGCGTTGAAGGCTTGTCCACAGCGCCGTGGTGTTTGTACACGTGTTTACACAACTACACCTAAAAAACCTAACTCAGCAATGCGTAAAGTTTGCCGTGTTCGCTTAACTTCAGGTTTCGAAGTTTCTAGCTACATCGGTGGTGAAGGCCATAACCTACAAGAGCACAGTGTTGTTCTTATCCGTGGTGGTCGTGTTAAAGACTTACCAGGTGTACGTTACCATACCGTTCGTGGTTCTTTAGACTGTGCTGGTGTTAAAGATCGTAACCAAGCTCGTTCTAAATACGGTACTAAACGTCCTAAGAAATAATCTTTTGAGATTAAGTTCTTATTTCGCTAGAACTGCAATCCTTTATCGTCTCGCTTGTCTGATTTCTGCATTTAATTTTGTGAAAATTCAAGCGACGTGTAGTAAGGCCAGCGAATGCACACGACACTTTGTGCTACTGCTGGATTAACCTGAAGTGTCATATTTATAGGTAGTTTTAAAATGCCAAGACGTCGCGTAGTCGCTGCTCGTGAAATCCTTCCGGATCCTAAGTTCAGCAGCCAAACAATCGCTAAATTCATGAACCACGTAATGCAAGATGGTAAAAAATCTATTGCTGAAAGTATCGTTTACGGTGCTTTAGACCGCGTTCAAGAAAAATCTAAAGTAGACCCAGTTGAATTTTTCGAGACTACTCTTGAAAAAGTTCGTCCTATGGTCGAAGTAAAAGCACGCCGTGTTGGTGGTGCTACATACCAGGTACCTATGGAAGTGCGCCCATCCCGTCGTACTGCCTTGGCTATGCGTTGGTTAGTAGATGCTGCTGCTAAGCGTTCTGAAAAAACTATGGCTTTACGTCTTGCTGGCGAGTTGCTTGATGCAGCTGAAGGTAAAGGCGCAGCGGTTAAAAAACGTGAAGATGTGCACCGTATGGCTGAAGCCAACAAAGCATTCTCTCACTACCGTTTCTAAGCAAATAAAACAGGCCCTTATCAGGACGGTGATGATATGGGTTTCACCCAATTGTCATCAAAGCGCTTTAAGTTGCTAGCAACTTAAAGCGTCCTGTTTTAAACAACAAAATTTAGGAATGCAAGAGATCATGGCTCGTCAAACCCCAATTTCTCGTTACCGTAACATTGGTATCTCTGCTCACATTGATGCGGGTAAAACCACAACTACTGAACGTATCTTGTTCTACACAGGTGTATCTCACAAAATTGGTGAAGTACATGATGGTGCAGCAACAATGGACTGGATGGAGCAAGAGCAAGAACGTGGTATTACCATTACTTCTGCTGCTACCACTACATTCTGGTCAGGTATGTCTAAGCAGTTCCCAGAACACCGTATCAACGTAATTGATACCCCGGGACACGTTGACTTCACAATCGAAGTTGAGCGTTCTATGCGTGTTCTTGATGGTGCATGTATGGTTTACTGTGCGGTAGGTGGTGTACAACCTCAGTCTGAAACTGTATGGCGTCAAGCTAACAAATACCAAGTGCCTCGTTTAGCATTCGTGAACAAGATGGACCGTACTGGTGCAAACTTCTTCCGTGTTGTTGAACAAATGAAAACACGTCTTGGTGCGCACCCTGTACCTGTAGTAATCCCTGTTGGCGCTGAAGAAAACTTCCAAGGCGTTATCGACCTGATCGAAATGAAAGCGATCATTTGGGACGAAGCTTCACAAGGTATGAAGTTCGAGTACGGTGATATCCCTGCTGATCTTCAAGAAACTGCTGAAGAATGGCGTACAAACATGGTTGAAGCTGCTGCTGAGGCTTCTGAAGAGTTAATGGATGAATACCTGAACAACGGTGATTTGACTAAAGAGCAAATCGTTGCTGGTCTTCGTGTTCAAACATTGGCTTGTGAAATTCAACCAATGCTTTGTGGTACAGCGTTCAAAAACAAAGGTGTTCAACGTATGTTGGACGCAGTAATTGAATTCTTGCCGTCTCCTACTGAAGTTAAAGCAATCGAAGGTATCCTTGACGACAAAGCTGAAACTAAAGCTGTTCGTGAAGCATCTGACGAAGCTCCGTTCTCTGCGCTTGCGTTCAAAATCATGAACGACAAATTCGTAGGTAACTTAACTTTCGTACGTGTTTATTCTGGTGTTCTTAAACAAGGTGACTCTGTTTATAACCCAGTGAAATCTAAACGTGAACGTATCGGCCGTATCGTGCAAATGCACGCGAACGATCGTCAAGACGTTGAAGAAATCCGTGCTGGTGACATCGCTGCGTGTGTAGGTCTTAAAGACGTAACTACTGGTGATACACTATGTGATGAGAAAAACATCATCACTCTAGAACGTATGGAATTCCCAGAGCCAGTAATTGCATTGGCTGTTGAACCAAAAACTAAAGCTGACCAAGAAAAAATGTCTATCGCTTTAGGTCGTTTGGCTAAGGAAGATCCATCATTCCGCGTTCGTACTGACGAAGAATCTGGTCAAACAATTATTGCTGGTATGGGTGAGCTTCACCTTGACATCATCGTTGACCGTATGAAACGTGAATTCAACGTTGAAGCGAACATTGGTAAACCAATGGTTGCTTACCGCGAAACAATCAAAAAGACTGTTGAGCAAGAAGGTAAGTTCGTACGTCAAACTGGTGGTAAAGGTAAATTCGGTCACGTATACGTACGTTTAGAACCGCTTGATCCTGAAGCTGGTAAAGAATACGAATTCGCTGAAGAAGTTGTAGGTGGTGTGGTACCTAAAGAATTCTTCGGTGCAGTTGACAAAGGTATCCAAGAACGTATGAAGAATGGTGTCCTTGCTGGTTATCCAGTAGTTGGCATCAAAGCGACATTGTTCGACGGTTCTTACCATGATGTCGACTCTGACGAATTATCGTTCAAGATGGCTGGTTCTTATGCCTTCCGTGACGGTTTCATGAAAGCAGATCCTGTTCTTCTTGAACCTATCATGAAAGTTGAAGTAGAAACTCCAGAAGACTACATGGGCGATATCATGGGTGACTTAAACCGTCGTCGTGGTATGGTTCAGGGTATGGACGATTTACCTGGTGGTACTAAAGCAATTAAAGCTGAAGTTCCACTTGCTGAGATGTTTGGTTACGCAACTCATATGCGTTCTATGTCTCAAGGTCGTGCGACTTACTCTATGGAATTTGCTAAATATGCTGAAACTCCACGTAACGTGGCTGACGGCATCATTTCTAAGTTCCAGTCTGGCGGTAAAAAAGGTGACGACGAGTAATCTTTCGATTACTATAAGCCCAAACTAATTCATAGTTAAAAACCAAGCGCTCATGCAGTGATCCTGCATGAGCAGTTCAAAAAGGAAGATCTCATGGCTAAGGCTAAGTTCGAACGTAATAAACCACACGTTAACGTGGGCACAATCGGTCACG
>NZ_JWHB01000073.1:0-379 GCF_000804305.1 Acinetobacter sp. YZS-X1-1
GCTTGCCATGATCACATTCAATCACGTTATTTTTATACTTAATCTGCCTGTGCTCAAGGTCTGGTGGACATTTACCTTCCCGTTTTAACCGTGATAAA
Source organism: Acinetobacter sp. YZS-X1-1 (assembly GCF_000804305.1). Taxonomy (NCBI): domain Bacteria; kingdom Pseudomonadati; phylum Pseudomonadota; class Gammaproteobacteria; order Moraxellales; family Moraxellaceae; genus Acinetobacter; species Acinetobacter sp. YZS-X1-1. The sequence continues at coordinate 99 of NZ_JWHB01000073.1, forward strand.
GCACGTCCATATGTGGGTGCTTTATCCGTGTTGATCACTTGTGGAATTTGCCACTTCTTCACATTATTTAAAATTTTTCCAAGAAAACAATATGCTGATTTGGTATTACGTCTAGAAGAAAGATAAAAATCAATGGTATCGCCACATTGATCGACTGCACGATACAGATAAGACCATCGTCCATTCACTTTTACATAGGTTTCATCAATATGCCACGAGCTCAGATCTGTAGGATTACGCCAATACCAGCGTAAACGTTTTTCTATTTCAGGAGCATAACG
>NZ_JWHB01000074.1:0-351 GCF_000804305.1 Acinetobacter sp. YZS-X1-1
ATTGTCGACGATATTCAGGCTGATGTTTCTTTCGTTTCCGTTCACCTTCACCTATAAACTTTAAGCCAGTAGAGTCGACAAGTAGATGTAGTCCATCACTACTTTTTTGATAGCCAATCGTAGTATCAATACGCTGTTGTCGTCTACAAATTGTAGTGTAGTTTGGCGCTACCCAATTTAACCCACAAAGATGGATGAGACTTTGAACAAAGCCAGTGACCATACGTAAGGACAATCGAAAGAGAGATTTAATCATTAGGCAACATTGGATAGCTGTGTCAGAGTAAGTTTGATTTCGTCCTTGTTTGCCTTTTGATGGGGCATACCATTGCGTAGCAGGATCAAACCAAA
>NZ_JWHB01000075.1:0-335 GCF_000804305.1 Acinetobacter sp. YZS-X1-1
TAAACGAATTTGGAAGGAAAGTTCAGGTCGGTATGGTGTGCGTAAGGTCTGGCAACAACTGAAATGTGAAGGCTATGTGATTGCACGTTGTACAGTTGCTCGATTGATGCAAAAGCTAGGTATACAAGGTGTTTGGCATGGTAAGAATAAACAAACCACCCGTAACCGAGATGACCAAAAACGGGCAGATGATTTAGTGAAACGTAATTTTAATGCTGATCATCCAAACCAACTATGGGTGGGTGACTTTACGTATATTCAAACTCATTCAGGCTGGGTATATACCGCATTTGTTATTGACGTATTCTCACGAGCAATTGTTGGATGGAAAGTAT
>NZ_JWHB01000076.1:0-328 GCF_000804305.1 Acinetobacter sp. YZS-X1-1
CGCTCTACCGACTGAGCTATTGGAGAATCTGCAAGCGATTATAGAGAGATTTAAAAAGGGGTCAAGGCACTTTTATAAAAAAGCTGAAAAAACTGAATCAAGTGTTTTAAAAATAATCAAAAATGATTGTAGTTCAAAATGTTATGTTTATGTAACCCATATTAAAGGTAGAGGGGTTGCGTGATTATTCTCTGCCATGGTTGCGAGTCGCTAAAACTACAAACAGGACCAATATAGATATTTAATCCGAAAAATACCGGCATAAAAAAACCCACTTCGCAGTGAGTGGGTTTTTTTAGAATCTTGGCTCTCCCACCTGGGCTCGAAC
>NZ_JWHB01000077.1:0-310 GCF_000804305.1 Acinetobacter sp. YZS-X1-1
TTAAACCGCTCTGCCACGCTTCCATGGCCGCCATCATATAAATATTTCTGTTTCTTGGCAATAAATTTTCGCAAAACTTCTGTAAAAATCAGTTCATTCAGTCAAAAATCAGACGAAAATTTTAGAGTAAATAAAATTTTATACACAAGATTTAGGTGCTGATATTTTTATTTTCCGAATGAAATTTAGCCTTAATGTTCACATCATTTTGAACAATGAAAATTTAAAATCATTTTAATAATTTAAAAATAAAAACCCCGATCAATGATCGGGGTTTTCGTATCTGGCGGAAGCGGTGAGATTCGAACTC
>NZ_JWHB01000012.1:0-97146 GCF_000804305.1 Acinetobacter sp. YZS-X1-1
TTGTGCCTGTCAGGTTAAATTTGAGCTAAATTCTTCTCAGCCCAAATTCTTTTTCCATCAAGTAAAGTTTCAAATGGAGTACGACCACAGCACATTTTTCCTTGATGAGTCCGTTCAGTATTATAGAATTTTAGCCAATCGTCTAGATCAATCTGCAATTCTTCCAATGAGCTATAAAGCTTCTTTCTGAATGTAATTTGATAGAACTCCTGTAATATCGTCTTATGGAAACGTTCACAGATTCCATTTGTTTGTGGTGAGGCAGCTTTAGTCTTCGTATGATCAATGTCATTGACGGCTAAATACAACTCATAGTCATGTTGTTCCACCTTACCGCAGTACTCAGTACCTCTGTCTGTAAGAATGCGAAGCATTGGTAAATCCTGAGATTGGTAGAAAGGCAATACGCGATCATTCAGCAAATCCGCCGCTGTAATCGGTGTTTTAGTCGTGTATAGCTTGCAATGAATGACCTTGCTATAAGTGTCGATAAAAGTTTGTTGGTAGATCCGTCCGACACCTTTGAGATTCCCGACATAAAAGGTATCTTGCGCACCTAAATAGCCTGGATGAGCTGTTTCAATTTCACCACATGCCACATCATCTTCACGCTTACGTTCAAGAGCAGCAATCTGATGATCATTTAGTTCGATACCATCCTGTGCCACTTTGGCTTCAAGTGCTTTTAAACGCTTCTTAAAGTTCTCCAAATCATGGCGCAGCCAAATAGAGCGAACACCACTCCCTGAAACAAATACACCTTTCTTGCGTAATTCGTTACTGGTACGATGCTGACCATAAGCTGGGTATTGAATTGCGAAATCAATAACTGCCTGTTCTATAGCATCATCTACACGATTTTTTAGATTTGGTACTCGACGGGACTTATTGATTAATGCATCAATATCACCGGACTGCACTAACTCCTGATAGCGATAGAAAGTATCTCTAGATACACCCATCACTTTGCATGCTCTAAAAACATTCTGAAGTTCTTCGGCTAAATTGAGTAAGCCTACTTTGTGTTTAATGATTTGATTGTTAGTATGCAACATAAGAAAGTTACCTTTGTTTGATTAAGATTTCGACACCTTTATCAAAACGGGTAACTTTCTCTTTTTCAAGAAGAATGTACGATCAAGTCTGAACTAATACAGATCAGAATGGTTATATCTGGCACACCACAGGTTCAGGCAAAACTTTGACTTCATTCAAAGCTAGTCAGATTATCATGAAAATACCTGATGTTGAGAAAGTGCTGTTTGTAGTAGACCGCAATGACTTGGATACGCAGACGTCAAGGGAATTCAACGCATTCAAAGCCGAGAGTGTCGACAGTACCGATAGTACGCACACCTTGGTTAAACAACTTGATCAACGCCATGACAAATTGATTGTCACCACCATTCAGAAGCTCAACCGAGCCATCAGTAATGATGGCTATGCAGAATACATCGACTACCTGAAAGACAAAAAAGTGGTATTCATTTTTGATGAATGTCACCGTAGTCAGTTTGGCGATACACACCAAAACATCAAGAAGTTCTTCAGTAATGCACAGATGTTTGGCTTTACGGGCACGCCCATTTTTGAAAAGAACAGCCAAAGCAAAGCAGGCTTAAAACTGACGACAGATTACCTGTTTAATGAATGTTTGCATAAATACGTGATTGTTGACGCCATCCGTGACCGTAATGTCTTGCAGTTCCAAATCGATTACCGAGGCAAGTACACAGCCAAGGGAATGCAACAAAACTTTGACTATGATGACGAAGTCGAAGGCATTGATACCCAAGAGCTCTATGACAATCCTCAACGCTTAGAAATGATTGCCCGCTACATTGTCAATATCCATGATACCAAAACCCGTAATCGTGAATTCACGGCTATGTTCTGTGTCAGTTCAGTCGATGTGTTGACACAATACTATGAACTGTTCGAAAAGGTACAAGCAGCCAAGCAGATTGAAGACGAAGCTCAAGGACGTATTTTCAAGCCTTTGACCATTGCAACCATCTTCTCCTATTCTGCCAACCAGTCCGTACCCAATGAGGATCTGAACGGCCTGATTGACGAGGAAGCAGCAGAAGTTCCAAATCAGGTCAACCAGTCCAACAGAGACAAGCTAGATCGCTACATTGCCAAATATAATCAGCAATTCAATACCAACTACAACTCAGGCGACCAGTTCTACTCCTACTACCGAGATATTGCAGATCGAGTCAAGAAAAGACAGATCGACATTCTACTGGTGGTAAATATGTTCCTGACTGGCTTTGACTCCAAACCTCTGAATACGTTGTATGTCGATAAAAATCTAAAATATCATGGATTGATTCAAGCATTCTCTCGTACCAACCGTGTCTACAATGATAAAAAACCATTTGGCAATATTATCTGTTTCCGCAATCTGAAACGTGCCACAGATGAAGCCCTTGCGCTCTTCTCCAACAAAGAAGCCAAGAAGGTCGTACTGGTTCCAAGCTTTGATGAGATCAAGAAGGATTACGAAGAAGCAATCAGCAAGCTTTTCTCCCTCACGCCTGATTACAAATCAGTGGATGATCTAGTCACAGAAGAACAGCAACTGGAATTTATCAAGGCTTTCCGTGAAGTCATGCGTTACAACGCTCAACTACAGACGTTCGTTGAGTACGATCAGGATCAAACTGGGCTGAACAAACAGCATTTTGCTAACTTTGCATCTAAGTATGCTGATCTATGCAAAGATGTGAGAAAGACCACCAAGAAAGAAAAAGTATCGGTACTGGATGATGTCGACTTTCAGCTTGACCTTCTACACAGTGACCGAATCAATGTCGGCTACATCATCAATCTACTACAACTCGTTATTGATACGGACTCGGATGAAAAGCGCAAGAAGTACCAAGCTCAAATCCACGATCTACTAGGTAGTGATATTACGCTACACAACAAGCAAGACCTGATCCAAAAGTTCATCGAACAAAACATGCCGAAAATGATCAATGGTCAAAGCGTCAAGGAAGTCTTTGCTGAATACTGGGATGCTGAAAAAGAACAGGCTTACCAACATTTGTGTCAGGAAGAGAATCTCAAACCTGAAATCATGAAAAGTGTCCTAGACAAGTATGAGTTCACTCAACGTTTGCCACGCAAAGAAGAATTGAAAGATTTGCCAAACTACAAGGTCAAGCTGTTTGAACGTGAAAACGTATTCACCAATCTGATGACGAAGACTAGGCAGTTGATTGAGAAGTTCTACACAGGCATGTAGTTCCTTGCTGACACCCCCTCAGTAAAGAACTTATTGAGACAATTCCCCAAGGAGAATTCGGAAAAGTCCTAGACCTCTAGGACAAAACAGTAAGATCCCAATTCTTCAAGAATCTTCCCACTCCATCCCATTTCGCTGCTCACAGCATTTTTGATGCAAAACACTACGGATGATCAAATCTGTTGCTCTCATCGAATTGAGCGTCAGTGAAATGGTTTTGGTGGGTGGTTTTCACAATTCTGTATCCTAGAACAACGGACTATCATGCAAAATGGACCACAAGCGGTCTATCAAAATCCGATGGTCTGAAACCCATTAGGCAGTAAAAACCCCATAACTCAAAGAGTTACGGGGTTCGAAACTGGTGGGCCCAGACAGACTTGAACTGTCGACCAACGGATTATGAGTCCGCTGCTCTAACCAACTGAGCTATAGGCCCTATATAGGCTGAATTTGTTATATTTCAACTAGTTCAGGCGCATTGAATACTAGCCAAGATTAGATCAAAAAACAAGTACTTTTCTTGCTGCTTGCACACTTAGCCAGCAATCATTTTTTATCTTTAATAACTGTTCTGTTTAGGATTTAAGACTTCAGTCTAAGTTGAGCTAGCAAAAGCCTCATATGACATCTATATTTTCTATTTAAAATAAAGAGAGCTGTGCTAATTATTCGAATATCAAATTAATAAATTGATCGCTTTTACGTCTCAACACAATCATAACCAATAAAAATACCAACTATTATTTATAGAAATACAATCCCAGAAGATATTCTTTAAAAAGTTATAAAGATTAAAATTCCGATTCCAATTTCTCGTCTTTACGCAAATCCATATAGATTTCGATTAAAGACCATACAATAACCAGTGCTAAAAGAAGCATTGAGAACATGAAAGCTGTAATATACGTCATAGGTTTCAATCTCAAAGAGAAAATGACCAGAAAATAGAAAAGACACAATTTCTTCTTTTCTTCGACAAAAGTCTAATAACTAAAATTTGTGCTGGATAGTCATTTTTTCATCATTTTAAGACTTATTTTATATAAGATGATATATGCTAATGATTATTAAGTATTTATTTATATCTTTCAGGTCTTAAAAACTATTGAATATACTTTTTTGATCTTGGATTTTTCATATTATTAATGAATTTGAAATAAAGCCTATTGACTGTGAATAAGAACAGGAAGAAATTATGCAGTTCATACCGTTAGCTCTTATTTCTTTCTATTTATGCTCAACAAATTTATTGGCGAATCTGCATTTAAACTTGCCGGTTGGCAATATCATGTCGAACCTGATGTGCTCGAAGATAAACAGGTCATTGTTGGATTTGAACATACATCCATGATGGATGCGGTTTTATCTTTGGCGCTCTTTAAGATGTATGACATCAAAATTCATACCCTGATCAAGAAAGAACTGTTCAAAGGCCCAATGAAACCAATTCTGGAAGCCATGGGTGGTATCGCGGTCGACCGTAAGGCGAATAAGGATATTGTCAGCGTAATGGTTGAACATTTTCAAAATAATGAAAAATTCAATCTGGTGATCGCACCTGAAGCCACCCGTGCCAAAAATGGTGAAACGCGTAAACCGATCCGTACCGGTTTCTGGCATATTGCCAAAGCTGCCAATGTGCCAATTGTGCTTATGTATGCCAATTCCAAGACTAAGCAAGGGGGGATTTTTGGCAAAATTTATCCGACTGATCTTGCACATGATCTGGCTTTAATCAAGCAGCTCTATAAAGAGAATGTTGGTCTGGATATTATTATCCCGGAATAAACACTCCATAAAAGGGCTTGAGAATAATATTTCTCCTGCCCTTTTCTTATTTAGGTATTTTCTCAGCAAACATTTTCTTAAGTTTTTATTTACATTTATTGCTTTGCCTTTCTGTTTTACTGCCTATTTTTTTGGCATTATCATTAAATCTCAAATCCAGACTCTTTTTTCAAAAAAAGAGCTTATGGTAGAATCGGCGCAATTCGATAGGCATACAGCCAATCTACAAGGAGCATATTTCGCATGGCGGGTCATTCCAAGTGGGCCAATATTAAGCATCGTAAAGCAAAACAAGATGCCAGTCGTGGTAAGTTGTTTACCAAATACATTCGTGAATTAACAACTGCTGCCAAACTCGGTGGCGCTGATGCGGGTAGTAATCCTCGTCTACGTGCTGTTGTAGAAAAAGCATTATCTGTAAACATGACACGTGATGTGATCAATCGCGCGATTCAGCGTGGTGCCGGTGGTGAAGATAACGACGATCTGAAAGAAGTAACCTATGAAGGTTATGGCGTAGGCGGCGTTGCAGTTATTGTTGAAACTATGACAGATAACCTGAACCGTACGGTTCCTGATGTACGTCACTGCTTCACTAAAACTGATGGTAACCTCGGTACCAACGGTTCAGTATCCTTCCTGTTCACTAAACGTGGCGAGATTACTTTTGAAGATGTGTCTTTAGAAGATCAAATCATGGAAGTAGCGCTTGAAGCGGGTGCTGAAGACATTGAAGTGGATGAGGATGAAATCCTGGTCATCACCACGCCAGAAAGCTTCGGTACAGTACAAGATGCTTTAGCTGCTGCAGGTTTAAAATCTGATAACGCTGAAGTGGTGATGAGCCCATCTACCAAAGCTGAAATCACAGATATCGACCAAGCGAAAAAAATCATGAAAATGATTGATATGCTTGAAGATCTGGATGATGTTCAAAACGTTTATACCAACGTTGAATTCTCTGATGAAGTTTTAGCACAACTCGATGCCTAATCCTCTATGAGATCAAAACGCACCTTCGGGTGCGTTTTTTTATTGACTGAAAATAATAATTAAGAATTTAAACCTTATTTAAAAGACCACTACAGTTAAAGACATTATATTCCTTAATCACGAAGCTGGAATGCAGCGCTACAACATGCTCGATCTTACCAATTCTACTTAATAGAATCTGACTATAATTTTCCATATCAAGTGCCACAACTTCGACAATAAAATCCGCAGACTGTCCTGTCACCAGGAAAGCGTTAATGACTTCCGGAATATTTTCTAATTCTTCTAAAAATTTGGCAAAAGTATCGCTATCATGCTTGCTCAAGGAAACCTGCAACAGCACATGCAGGCTAAAGCCCAATTTTTGATAATTAATTTCGCGCTTCAAGCCACTGATAATATTATGATCGATTAAATGTTTGATCCTGCGGTGCACCGAACTCACAGATAAATTTACTCTTTCAGAGAGTTCATTTAGATTGACATCTTCATGGGTCAAAATTTCAAGAATATGCTTATCAAAACGATCTAATTCCATCTCTAATCTCTTGCCATTTTATTTAAATACATCATCATTTAACTCTTAGTATTGTGATTTTTTTCGTAAATTACCAGTTATTTGAAAAAAAATGCCAGACACATCTCAATGACCAGTTTTAAGCCATGTTTATGGTCGTTCGTCGTATAAAACAAATTTTCGATAAGCGACGCTTTTAAATAAATCATTCTTATTTATCACTAAACTATTTATGAATAAAAACTATAAAGCTGATAACTGAATTTGCAAAGCATGATTAATCCAACTTAGATTTACACTTGTATAGAAATTAAATAAGAATAGAGCGGTTTATCTAAAACACACAACAAACATAACAAGATAAAAATTCGCAAAGAACGGTTATGGCTTTTAGTATTCTTAGTTCAATTAAAACTAAACTCAGTCCCGTGCTCACGACAGAGACGTAAAATACGAGTTTACTCAGCGGTTTATTGGGTGGCAGTCTTTCTGGCATTATTGGTTCTATTACAGGTTCTACCCCTCTCCCCCCCTCCCTGGATTCTCTCTTAAACAGCCTGCTTTCTGGCAATAGTTTAAATTCCAGTTCCCTCACTGATTTAATTAGCCAATTTACAGGCACAAATGCTTCTAAACTTGATATCAATAATTTAATTAGCCAGTTAACGAAAGCCAATGGTGGCAGTTTCGACATAGGTTCAGTCAGCAATCTGCTTAGCAGCTTAATGGGTGGTAATACCTTAACCCTGGATTTAAATGCAGTTATCAAATTGGTCAGCGGATTGATGGGTGGCAGTGCTGGCAATCTGGATGTTAGTAAAATTGCTGAACTGGCTAGCAACTTATTGCAAGGTGGTGATATTGATATTACTCAAATTACCCAACTATTGAGCGGTCTGATCGGTTGTTCAGGTGGATTAGGCGGCATTGATATAGGAGCAATTGCAGGCCTCGTCGATGGCTTGATTCAAGGTGGCGATATTGATATCGCACAAATTGCTGAACTGGTAAGTGGCTTAATTGGTGGTTCTGGCGGACTTGGCGATGTAGATATTAATCAAATTGCCAACCTAGTCGGTGGTCTCATCAGTGGCAATGCCGCTAGTAATCTCGACATCGGTGCAATTGTTGACTTGATCAGCGGATTGATCGGTGGCTCAACAGGTAGTTTAGATACCAGTTCAGTCAATCTGTTAGCCAGTAACCTAATGAGCAATGCAAGCAGTAATCTTGATATCGGTGCTATTACCAATTTGCTCAGTGGTCTAATTAGCAATTCAGGCAATATCGATGTTGGCACCATTGCGCAAACTGTAGCGCAAAGCCTGATGCCACTGCTTGCATCGATTGATACAGGTAATTCATCCATTGATATGAGAATCAACTTACCCAAGTTTTACCAACAGTGGTTGGTAGTGTGACTACATTGATATCTACAATCAGTTCTGCAGATTCAGGTAATGTGCCAGACACCATCGCGGATGTACTAAAAGGCATCAATCCACTATTGAATCTATTAGCGAATAGTGACGTTCTTGATGCTGATCAGGCAGAAATCGTAAATACGCTTTACGATGTCCTGAATGGCGTACAAGTGGTACTGGACTTTGTGAATAACCCATCACTACTCACCTTATCCAGCGACCTCAACAATGTGATTACCGCACTAAAACCTGTGATTGCGCTGATTGATAGCGAAGGTCAATTCTCGGATCTTCTGGATGGTGTTCAGTTTCCTGAAATTGGCGACCTGCTCGGGTCACTCGGTTCTGACGTGCCAAGCTTAGATGGTTTAGGTCTGGATGCATTCACGGATAGTCTTGGCAATTTAGTCGGCAACAACTCATCCCTACAACTGCCTGATCTTAGTGAATTGATTTCCGGTATTAGTAATACTGATACGGGTACGAATATCAGCATTACTGAAATCATCCCAACCATTAAAGAAACCATTACCAATATCTCAAGTGGCAGCTCTCTGCCGAAGTTTGACTTTAGCTCACTGCTCAGTGGCTTCAATAAACCAAGTGATATTGATCAGACCAGCCCTTGGGGTTAATTCTAATCTCATCAAAAAACACGCTTTATGCGCGTTTTTTATATTTCATCTTTATTTTATACACCACGCCAATCAACACGGGCATTACGCTCATTACGATACATCTTTTGAATATATTGCCCTAATGGCAACTCAGCCAGATGACTTTGATATTCCCGGTATTCATCCGACATTGACTCAAAGCTTTCCCGCTCCCACGGTGTTCCAGAAATTGCCAGTAAAGGTGCCAGGATGGAACAGACAGCAATATCGGCCAGAGAGAAACGTGAACCGACCAGATAAGCCCCGTCTTTTTCCACACGGATCTGGTTAAGCTGCTCAACCGAATCCTTGATAAATTTTTTGGACTGTTCCAGTGTTTCTTCAGTTAAGGCATAACCCTTGGTCAAAATGGTTTTTAGCAAGGGCTTGGAGAATTTTTCAAACTGGCGCAGATAGCCTTTTTCCCCAATCAGAATATCCATCGATTCATGGTCATGCGATAAAGCCTGAGCCAGCATCCAGCGACGCACATGGCAGCCTAATTCCTGAGTGATTTCATCAATATCTAGTGCCTGCTGACGCGAGCTTGCTTCTGCAGGTAGCAGACGGTGTTCAGGATATTGCTCATCCAGATATAGGGCGATTTTGGTCGAGTCCGCAATCCATTGTTCCTGATCACGCAGAATCGGTAAACGGTTTTGTGCGGTTTTCAGGCGGGCAAAGGCACGATGGGCACCCGGCATCAGATTTTGCGCAACATATTCCAGCTCTTTGTAATCCAGCATCCAACGTGCCTTTTCACAAAAATGAGAAAGTGGAAACTGGTATAAGATGCGCATAAATTCTCCATACTTGTTTTTAGGTCAAATCGCATTAAAACCATCTAATTTAGTCGGATACTTTAGTCACCCCAGACTGGAAATACAATGAACTTTTTATTCAAAATAAAGATGTTGCTTATTCAACACGACGATGAGTATTTTTATACATTTTTTTGTCTTGATTATTTATAAAGCAGATATGCACCGCTTTAAACTCATCTTTAAAAAACAAGGAAATATTAAAAACCTATTTAATTTTAATCAGTTACTATATTCCAAATTTATAAGAATCTAGCAGTTTTTATCTTAAATAGCTTTTTTCATAAGCTTTGCAAAAGCGATTGCTTAACTACATAAAGCTTTCGCTGTAACGTTTTGGCATCGATTTAGGATGTCATTATGTCTCGTTTAACTTCTGAAAAAGTTCATATCATCGAAAATGATCTCGACGCGATTAATGCTGCTTATCAGGTTGCAGACTTTGCCCTGGAAGGTCGTAATCAGCGTGATCAGCAACGTCTATTACCTTTTGCTGAGATTGACCTGTTCAGCCAGAAAGGTCTGGGCGGCATGCGCATTCCGAAACAGTATGGCGGTGCATTTGTTACCAATAAAACCCTGGCGCATGTATTCCGGATTATTAATAAGGCTGACTCTAGTGTTGGACAGATTCCGCAGAACCAGATTGCATTACTCAACATGATCCACATCATGGGCACAGAAGAACAAAAACAGTTTATTTATAACGAAATTCTAAAAGGTAAGCGTCTGGCGAATGGTGGCCCGGAACGAAATACTAAAGATACTAAAACCTTGGCAACCACACTTACCCTTGAAAACGGTCGCTATTTTGTGGATGGCGAGAAATTCTATTCAACTGGCAGTAGCTTTGCCCATTGGCTGGCGATTAAAGCGATTCATCCAGAAGGCCATGTAGTACTAACCATTGTCGACCGCAATGCTGAAAGTGTGGAAGTGATCGACAATTGGAATGGCTTTGGTCAATGCACGACTTCGAGTGGTACCGTCAAACTTCAGCATGTCGAAGTTGATCGGCTATTGATTTTTGATGAGCGTCTGTTAGGAAATCAACCAAGCTACCGCGGTGCCTATTCCCAATTGATGCAGGTCGCGATTGATGTCGGCATTGCCGAAGCTGCTTTTGCCGATACGCTGACTGCCGTACAAAAAGCACGTCCAATTGTCGATGCTCAAGTCGAAAAAGCCAGCTTAGAACATTATACCCTGCAGGAAGTTGGCAAATCTTCTGTGCTGCTCGATGCCGCGATTTTACTGCTGGATGAAGCCGCTGAATATCTGGATGAACTGGATCAGCTGGAAACTGTGACTGATGAGCAGGCAGCCAAAGCCTCAATTCTAGTGGCTGAAGCCAAGGTTTATGCCAATGATGCAGCTTTGCATATCTCAGAAAAATTACTGGAATTGGGTGGAAGTCGCTCCAGCCTCAGTCAGCACAATCTTGATCAGCATTGGCGTAATGCACGTGTGCATACCCTGCATGACCCGATCCGCTGGAAGCTGCATGCACTCGGGGATTATTACCTGAATCATAAACTCCCTGCCCGCCACGCCTGGATTTAAGGATATTTGCCATGACTTCATTTCAAAACATTATTCCATTTCAATCCGAGCAGCTGGCGCAGGCTCATATCATCAAATCTGATGAAGAAGCATTGGAAATTGCCCGTAATCTGGCTGAACAGTTCAAGATTAATGCGGTACAGCGTGATGCTGAACGTATTCTGCCTTTCGAAGAAATCGAGGCTTATAGCCAGTCCGGACTCTGGGCGATTACTGTACCTAAAGAATATGGTGGTGCAGAAGTGTCTAGCTATACGGTAGCACAAGTCATTGCCCTAATGAGCGGTGTGGATGGATCAATCGGTCAGATTCCGCAAAACCATTTCTATAGTCTCGAAATCCTGCGCAATAACGGCACGGAGGAACAAAAACAGAAACTCTATGCCGAAGTCTTAAAAGGTGCTCGTTTTGGTAATGCCCTAGCTGAATTCAAGACCAAGACTGCTGCACAGCGTCAAACCGCGATTCGCAAAACCGAGCAAGGCTATGTCATTAACGGCGAAAAATTCTATTGCACCGGCAGCCTGTTTGCGCACCGTATTCCGACACTGGTCGTGGATGAAAGCGAGCAGCAATTCCTGGCTTTTGTGCCACGTGACAGCGAAGGTCTCACCTTGATTGATGACTGGAGCGGTTTTGGCCAGCGTACCACGGGCAGTGGTACAGTGAAATTCGATAACGTACACGTGCTTGAAGAAGATGTGGTGCGTTTTGATACAGCCTATTCCCACCCAACCATTTCCGGACCTTTTGCACAATTGCTGCATGCTTCCATTGAAACCGGTATTGCCCGCGCTGCATTTGAGGAAACCTTAAACCGTGTACGTCAGGCACGTCCGTGGATTGATTCTGGTGTAGACAATGCTACAGATGATCCACTGACCAAATTTGAACTCGGTCGTGTCGTAACAGATGTACGTGCTTCCGAAGTCTTGCTCAAACAGGCTGGCCGTTCCGTTGCTGCTGCTAAAGCTGACCCAACTGAAGCTAACGTTGCCAAAGCCTCACTGGATGTAGCCAAAGCCCGTGCACACAGTAGTGAAACTGCTTTAAAAGCATCATCAAAACTAATTGAACTGGCCGGCAGCCGTGGCAGCCAGCGCGAAGATGGTCTGGATCGTTTCTGGCGTAATGCCCGCGTACATACCCTGCACGATGCTTCGCGCTGGAAATATTATTTTATTGCCAATTATTTACTGAATGGTGTTCTGCCTCCACGCCGAGGGACATTGTAATGACAATTACAACGACTAATCCAAAAGCGAAAAAAATCTTACTGAACGCCTTTGATATGAACTGTGTGGGACATATTAATCATGGCTTGTGGACTCATCCGAGGGATGAATCGCATCGCTTTAATGAGCTGAGCTACTGGACTGATTTGGCAAAAACACTGGAAAAAGGCTTGTTTGATGGCCTGTTCATTGCCGACATTACCGGGGTGTATGACGTCTATCAAAATGGCATTGATCTGACTTTAAAAGAATCAATTCAGTTACCCAGCCATGATCCAAGCACACTGGTATCTGCCATGGCAGCTGTCACTAAAAATCTCGGTTTTGGGGTCACGGTGAATCTCAGCTATGAGTCGCCATATCAGTTCGCCCGCCGTTTTGCCAGTCTGGATCACCTGACCCATGGCCGTATCGGCTGGAATATTGTCACCGGTTATCTGGACAGTGCACAACGTCTGATTGGTGAAAATGGCCTGAAAGACCATGATCTGCGCTATGAACAGGCCGAGGAATTTTTACAGCTGTGCTACAAGTTCTGGGAAAGCTCCTGGGAAGATGATGCTGTCTTAAAAGATAAGCAGCAGCGTATCTTTACTGATCCAGCCAAGGTGCATCAGATCAATCACCAAGGCCAGTTTTATCGCAGTCAGGGCGTATTCCAGGTTTCCCCTTCTGTTCAGCGTACGCCGGTACTATTCCAGGCTGGTGCATCACCGCGTGGTATGGCTTTCGCTACCCAGCATGCTGAAGGCATGTTTATTGGTGGTGAACATCCAGACAAGATCAAGAAACAGGTCGATCAGATTCGTCGTCAAGCGGTTGAACAAGGCCGTGATCCTGAAGCAATCAAAATTTTTGTCGACATTACCGTCGTGACCGCTGAAACGGATAAACTGGCACAGCATAAACTGGATGAATACCGTGCTTATGCCAGTCCTGAAGCTGGTCTTGCCCATTACTCAAGTTCTGTCGGAATTGACCTGTCCAAATTTGCCGATGATGAACCGATCCCCTACAAGAAGACCAATAGTATTGCTTCGGTAAATAACAAGTTCAAGGAACAACAACTTACGCCGAATGATCTGAAAGCGCAGCATGTGCTCGGTGGTCGTTATCCACTGATCGTGGGTAGCGGCGCAACGGTGGCAGAAAAGCTAATTCAGCTGATTGATGAAACTGGTATCGATGGCTTCAACCTGACCCGCACGGTGGCACCTGAATCACATCAGGATTTTATCCAATTAGTGATTCCTGAATTACAGCAGCGCGGACGCTATAAAACTGAATATGAACAAGGCAGTTTCAGACACAAGCTATTTCAGCAAGGAGACCGCTTACCTAGTGCGCATCCAGTGCAGCAATTCCGATGTCAAAGCTCCACCTCAACAGCGAACACGAACCTAAAGCAAAAACAATCAGCATAAATTTATTTTGAGGTGCAACATGGCACAAACCGTTAAAACAAAATTCACCATTATTGGGGTGATTATTGCCGCCGTCATTATCGGACTAGTGGTGTGGAACCAGCAAAAGAAATCTGGTTCGGATGAACTGGTGATTGGGATCAGCCCATCTTTTGCTAAACCTTTACAGGTGGCAGCAATTGAGGCCAAACAACAAGGTGTAAATGTCAAACTGGTCGAGTTCTCGGACTGGAATACTCCAAACATTACCCTGAATCATGGCGATATTGATGCCAACTTCTTCCAGCATCAGCCATTTTTGGATAATGCCAAGAAAGAAACTTATTTTAAAATCAAGGCATTTGCCAAAGGCGCAGCCACACATGTGGGCCTGTATTCCAAGAAAATTAACAGTCTGGATAAGCTAAAAGACGGCGCGAAAGTTGTGGTGCCAAACGATCCAGTCAACCAAGGCCGTGCTCTATTGTTATTACAACAGGCTAAACTGGTGACTTTAAAAGATCCGAATAACCATCTTTCCAGCCTGAAAGATATTGCAGTGAATCCGAAAAATCTGCAATTCGTTGAGGTTGAAGGTCCGCAAACTGCACGTGCCATTGATGACGTTGATCTGGCTTTCGGTTACCCGCACTATCTACGTCTGGCTAAAACAGCTGATCCAGAACAGGCATTGCTATTTGACTCTAACAAGGACAACCGTTACGCGATCCTGTTTGCCGTACATGAAGACTATCAGGACAAAAATGACAAGCTGAAAAAATTTGTTGAAATCTATCAGAACTCACCTCGCGTGAAGGAAGCACTAGATGCTGACTTTGGTGCGAAGCTCTGGTTCCCGGGCTGGAAATAAGGTGAATACTATGGTGAGTTTTGGTTCTCAGGTGGCGTTTTCCGTCCCACATATCAAAATCCGTGACCTGAATAAATACTATGAGGTACAAGGTAAATCGGTACATGCCTTGAAAAACATCAATCTGGATATTCCTGAAGGCAAGATCTTCGAGATTATCGGGAAAAGTGGTGCGGGGAAATCCTCGCTGCTACGTACCCTAAATGGTCTGGAACAGATCAGCGAAGGTCATATCCATATCCATCAGCAGGATTTAGCTGGCTTAACCCATGCTGAACTGATCCAACTGCGTCAGCGTATTGGCATGATTTTTCAGCACTTCAACCTGATGTCTGCCAAAACCGTCTGGGAAAATGTAGCTCTGCCTTTAAAAGTTGCAAATTATAAAAAATCAGACATTGATGCGCGTGTAAACGAAGTACTGCAACTGGTAGGCTTAAGCGAAAAAGCGCAGAACTACCCTTCTCAGTTATCCGGCGGACAAAAGCAGCGTGTCGGCATTGCCCGTGCGCTGGTGCATCATCCGGAAATTCTACTCTGTGATGAAGCCACTTCTGCACTAGACCCAGAAAGCACTTCAGTGGTGCTGTCTTTACTGAAAGAAATCAACCAGAAACTTGGCATCACTATTGTACTAATCACCCATGAGATGCAGGTCATTCGTGAAATCTGCGATCAAGTCGTCGTAATTGAAAAAGGTGAAATTGTTGAATCCGGTGAAGTCTGGTCTGTATTCTCCAATCCACAGCAACAAATCACCCAGGAACTGCTGAATCTGGAACAATTGGAACTGCCATTTGCGATCAGTCCTGAAGTGACAGCTGATACTACGCATAGCATTATTAAACTGCGATATGCCTCTAGTGTTCAGCATTCACCAGATTTGAAAGTGATTTTCGAACAGTTCGAGCATCCGGTGCATCTCTATCAAAGTCATATCGACAGCATCCAGAATCATCTGGTCGGTAGCCTGATTGTCGCGGTTGCTGATCTGAATCTGGATACCGATTTACTTCAGCAAAAATTAAAACAACACATTGCACAGATTGAGGTGATTGGCTATGCACGACCAACTCATTGATTTATTACTAACAGGAACCACCGATACCCTCATCATGGTTGGTGTATCCGCAATCGTTGCCTTTTTGATTGGTTTACCGATGGCGGTAGTGTTAGTCAGTACGTCTGAACATGGTATTTACCCATCTAAACCCATTAATCAGGCTTTGGGCTGGGTTGTGAATATTAGCCGTTCGGTGCCTTTCCTGATTTTGATGGTGGCGCTGATTCCTATTACCCGCTGGATTGTGGGGACCAGCTATGGTGTCTGGGCAGCCGTTGTACCTTTAACCTTAGCGGCGACTCCTTTCTTTGCCCGGATTGCTGAAGTAAGCCTACGTGAAGTCGATAAGGGGCTGATAGAAGCGGCTCAAGCAATTGGCTGTAACCGTAAGCAGATTATCTGGCATGTGCTATTGCCTGAAGCTTTACCGGGGATTGTGGCTGGTTTTACCGTCACTTTGGTAACCATGATTAACTCCTCGGCGATTGCCGGTGCGATCGGTGCAGGTGGGTTGGGTGATATCGCCTATCGTTATGGCTATCAGCGTTTTGATATGCAGATCATGCTAGCCGTGATTGTGGTGCTGGTAATTCTGGTCATGCTAGTTCAGGCCACTGGTGACACCCTATCGAATCAGCTCAATAAACGTAAAATTTAAAAACATCTATTTCATAAGTTTTCAACAAAGCATCCAGCCATGACCTGACTTTGTCATGGCTTTCATGTAAAATCACTGGCAATTTTTATATAACGCTTTGTGAGTTATTTCATGGGTTTTAATTGTGGTATTGTAGGCCTGCCTAACGTTGGTAAATCTACGCTTTTCAATGCATTAACTAAAGCTGCAATTGCTGCGGAAAACTTCCCATTCTGTACGATTGAACCAAACACCGGTATCGTGCCTGTGCCTGATCCACGCCTGGACAAACTTGCTGAAATCGTAAAACCACAACGCGTGGTACCAACTACCATGGAATTCGTGGACATCGCGGGTCTGGTTGCTGGTGCATCTAAAGGCGAAGGTCTGGGTAATCAGTTCCTGGCGAATATCCGTGAAACGGATGCAATTGCTCATGTTGTCCGTTGTTTCGAAGATGAAAACGTGATTCACGTCAACGGTAAAATTGATCCGCTTGATGATATCGCAACGATTAACACTGAACTTGCTCTAGCTGATCTTGAAACTGTGACTAAAGCAGTGACTCGTTTGGCGAAGTCTGCCAAAGGTGGCGATAAAGAAGCTGTAGCCACTAAAGCCGTTCTAGAAAAAATCCTACCTCTTCTAGATGAAGGCAAACCTGCCCGTGCAGCAAATCTGGATGATGACGAACGTAAACTGGTTCGTGGCTTTGGTCTATTAACACTTAAACCAACGATGTACATCGCTAACGTGGCAGAAGACGGTTTTGAAAACAACCCGCACCTCGATGCGGTACGTGAACTGGCAGCTGCTGAAAATGCAATCGTGGTTCCACTTTGCAACCAGATCGAAGCTGAAATTTCATTGCTTGAAGATGAAGACCGTGCCGAATTCCTGGAAGCAATGGATATGGAAGAGCCAGGTCTGAACGTGGTAATCCGCGCAGGCTATTCACTGCTAGGCTTGCAAACTTACTTTACTGCCGGTGTACAGGAAGTTCGTGCCTGGACGGTTAAAGTCGGTGCTACTGCCCCTCAAGCAGCGGGTGTCATTCATACTGACTTCGAAAAAGGCTTCATTCGCGCAGAATGTATTGCTTATAATGACTTCGTACAGTACAACGGCGAAGCTGGCGCTAAAGAAGCTGGTAAATGGCGTCTAGAAGGTAAAACTTATATCGTTCAGGACGGTGACGTTCTACACTTCCGTTTCAACGTATAAGTTTAAAACCAAAGAAAAGCCCCAAATCTGGGGCTTTTTTTGTTACCAAATTTGATTTCTTGCCATTTTCATACGCATCTTTACACCTTATTTATAAAAATCTCACCTCATAACATTAATGATAACAATTCTCATTGTATTTAATGCAACTCAAGCGTATTTTAAAATTTAGTCGAAAATTCCACTCACTTAATCACGCTTAAGGACAATTAAAAATGAGCTATACCCTTCCCGAACTCCCTTATGCTTATGATGCATTGGAACCGCATATTGATGCTAAAACCATGGAAATCCATCATACCAAACATCATCAAACTTATATCAACAACATCAATGCTGGTATTGAAGGCACAGAATGGGAAGATCTTTCTGTGGAAGAACTGGTAAGCAAAGCCAATCAGGTACCTGAAGATTTGAAAAATAATGTGATTAATAATGGTGGCGGTCATGCCAACCATTCCCTGTTCTGGACAGTAATGAGCCCAGATGGCGGTGGCAATCCTGAAGGTGAAATTGCACAAGCGATCAACAAGGAGCTTGGTGGCTTTGAAGCCTTTAAAGAAGCTTTTACCAAAGCAGCCCTGACCCGTTTTGGTAGTGGATGGGCCTGGCTCAGCGTAGCACCTGATCAAACCATTATCATAGAAAGTAGCGCCAATCAGGACTCACCACTCATGCATGGCAATACTCCGATTCTAGGTCTGGATGTCTGGGAACATGCGTACTATTTGAAATACCAGAACCGTCGTCCTGAATATATTGCCGCTTTCTTTAATGTGGTGAACTGGAAGGAAGTGAATCGCCGTTATCTGGAAGCACTTTCAATATAAATGAATACAGTAGGACGAAATCTCATGTCTTGGTACTCTTTTACGCTTGATCTGCGGCCTCAGTATTCTTTTGGGCGGAGCAGTGTTGTATCTAGAACGTCTGTTCATGTTGCTTTAAGACATGATCGTCTAACTGTATGGGAAGCCTTATTCTGAGGCTTCTTTTATTTTTTGCTGTTTGAATTTTCTATAGGGAGATGGATTTAAAATTTAAGAACGCAATTCACAAACATTGACGCTATCAAAGCCATTGGTACATGATGCCACTTCACACGCATAAGAAGCTTATACTGCACTTACTAAAACAGTACTTATACTTATCGCTAAAAACAATTTATTTAACATTTAAAATGACTCCGAAAATTAACTTTTATCTCTAAATCGCTTGATTATGAGTCAACTATAGGACTTTTTTAATGACTCAGGGCAATATTTCTTGATTTTAATTATTGTTTATTTATATAAATAGAATCGTTTTTTATAACAAAAAAGCGGAACCGAAGTTCCGCCTGAAGATTATAAAACCCGATTAAGACTGTTCAGCTACTGCATTACCTTTCTGCTTTGGATCAGTATTTCCCAGTTCAGGATGAGCAATTGCTCCCTGACATTGCTGTTTATCACGCTCATAGTCGGCCTGTCTCTGTGCCACGCTACTGCTATTTTCAACGGTGCTACGTGCCCAGATTTCCAGACTGGTTAAAGCCTTACGACATAAGGCATATTTTCCTTCCGTCACTGAGTCAGTCATTTTCACATTAATGCGCCAGTCGGTACTCAATTTACGGGCCGGTTGACGCACCTGAGCATCAATCTGCTCCATTTCCTTGTTATAGACCAGCGGATCGACTTCATTCATGAATTGCCATGCAGCATTAGCATAAGTTGTTGCATCATTGGAGAGTTTAGGTGCCGCTTTAATTTCGGCCTTTGGCGCTTGACTGTCATTTCCACAAGCTTGAAGAAATAAGGTGCTGCCGATTAAAACACCGACCAGCATTGCACGTGTCTTGAACATCAACATATCAGAATCGCCAGTTAAACATTTCGGCACTATGCTAGTAAATTCGCGTACAATACACAATCTTGATTTAATCCCTGTTTTAACTCTCTCCCTCAAGGTGTTTTGTGTCTGACCACAATCCAGTAGCGATGCAACCTGCCGGTTTCTGGCAAGGTGCTAAAGATAGCCAGGCCATTATATTTACTTACCTTCCGGTCTCCTTTGCTTTTGGCGTTTCTGCCACCCAGTTCGGCTTTACTGCCTGGGAAGCCTTATTTCTGTCCTGCTCCATGTATGCCGGTGCCAGTCAATTTTTAGTTGTAGCTCTACTTGGTAGCGGTACTTCGATCTGGATGACTGCATTGACCGTAATTGCTTTGGACATTCGCCATCTCTTATACGGCCCAGCTTTACAAAACCTGATTCAGGACCGACTCAACTTAAAGAAAACCGCAGTCTGGGCTTGGGGTCTTACTGATGAAGTCTTTGCTTCAGGTATGATCAAGCTGTCACAACGGCGTCAGGAATGGTCAGAGTCGTGGATGCTCGGTCTGAGTCTGTTTAGCTGGTTATCTTGGGCGACAGGTTCATTTCTAGGCGGCCTATTTGCTGATCAGGTTAGTCATCTGCCACAATTCTTGCAGGCGGCTTTAGATTTCCTTCTACCTGCCCTGTTCTTAAGTTTCTTATTGGCAGCCTTTGAAAAGAAACATGCCTTTGTCGTGACCATCACGATTATTGTCTCAGCAGTTGCCTGTTATTTTATCGATCTGTCCGCTGCGATCTTTATTGGCATTAGTTCCGGCATTTTGGCCGGCCTGTTCAAGCACTATGTACTGAAAAAACCAGATCCTGAATATGCAGGAGATCAATCATGAACCTTGAAATTATTTTGGTCGGGATTATTGTCGGAATTGCCAATTTTGCCTCACGTTTTGGTCCTTTCTATGTGATTCAAAAATTTCAGCAGGGTTCGCAAAAACGTGGTACGCTTTGGCTGAAAATCGCTTTGGGTTCGATTGGAATTGCTGCTATCAGTTCCATGCTGGTTGTGGCGACCTTACCACCCTTACTGGAAACGCCAGATAAAAGTTTTGCCATGCTGATCGGTTTTATTGTACTCGCTGGACTATATTTTAAGTTTAAGAAAATCGTCATGGCGACCTTAACTGCTGCTTTAACCTATGGCCTGATTTATACCTATATCCCCATGCCTTTTTAAGCCTTTTAGAAAATTAGAAATCTTATTCAAGACTTATGCTAAATTAAATGCATAAGTCTTTTTGATATAAGAAGAAAAATAAGGAAAATATTGGCATGTTCGAGCCAAAGCAAATGATTGAAGGGAAAATATTTATTCATCATCGACGTGATGAAATGTTGGCTATTTTAACCAGTATGAATTACCCGGCTGCTATTTTGAATGTTTTATCAATGCACAGAATTTTACTGGTCATTTTGTAGAAGTGGTTGCTGAACCCGCAGATCATGTCCGTGTCATTTATATTCAGAAGCATGGCAAAAATAAAATCATTGCCCTCTACAATCAGACTCAACAGGTGATCCATCTGCACCCTAAACAAATCATTTTTAGCCAATGGAGCCTGTTACATAAAGGCATTCCAAATCTCATTTCTGTATTTTGCTTTAGTGTAATTTTACTGTTTTTATTCTTTGCACTTGTCGCAATATAAAATCATCAATTCCATTTTTTCACTGTATTCCTCGATGCACTGCAATTTTCAGGATTTGGTTTATTGCTATGCATATTTGGTTTTATCTGTCCTTTTGTCATTCCCTTTTACGCCTTTAAGAGTATACAAAGTCTGAAACTTCTCCATCAACTTCAGCTCAATGACAAGCAAATTCTGCATATGAAAAAACTCAATCCGCAAAATCGTATTTATGATTTAAACCCTGTGAAAAATAAAGTAAAGCGAACTGCCTGATTTCAGATGCAATTCTCTATAAACTTTTATAAATAAAACTGCTGGCCAATATCACAATTTTGTATGAAACTCGGCTTATCTCGGCATTGAGTTCTGTTATGCTAAAAGTCCATAAAATCAAGCATGGATAATACACATGAACGTGACTATTGGTACTCCTCTTCAATCTTCAGCTTTTAAAGTTCTATTGCTAGGTTCAGGAGAACTAGGTAAGGAAGTGGTGATTTCCTTGCAACGTTTAGGTGTAGAAGTTCATGCTGCAGATCGTTATGCAGATGCTCCTGCCATGCAGGTGGCACATTTTTCTTATGCCTTAAATATGGCAGATGCAGCGGAACTCAAACAGCTCATTCAAAAAATTCAGCCGCATCTTATTGTTCCTGAAATTGAAGCGATTGCAACAGAAGTATTGGTTGAAATTGAAGAACAGAATATTGCCACTGTGATTCCGTCTGCCAAAGCAGTGAACTTGACCATGAACCGTGAAGGCATTCGTCGTCTGGCAGCTGAAGAACTAGGCTTACCGACCTCTGCTTATCGCTTTGCCGATTCTCTGGAATCTTTCCGCGCAGCCTGTGATGACATTGGCTATCCAAACTTTGTGAAACCGGTGATGTCTTCTTCAGGTAAAGGCCAATCTCGCGTGAAAAGCTTTGAAGAAGTTGATGCTGCCTGGGAATATGCGCAAACAGGTGGTCGGGTTAATCAGGGCAAAGTGATTGTGGAATCACAAATTGATTTTGATTTTGAAATTACCCTGCTTACTGTACGGGCTAAGAATCCTCAAACTGGCGAAATCGAAACCTTTTACTGTGATCCAATCGGACATCGTCAGGACTCAGGCGACTATGTAGAAAGCTGGCAACCTCAGCCAATGAGCCCGGCTGCTCTGGAAGAATCAAAACGTATCGCCAATAAAGTCACCACAGCACTGGGCGGTTGCGGCATTTTTGGTGTAGAACTCTTTGTCAAAGGCGACAAAGTATGGTTTAGTGAGGTTTCACCTCGCCCGCATGACACTGGTCTGGTCACTTTGGCTTCCCAGTTCCAGAGTGAATTTGAACTGCATGGCCGTGCTATTTTAGGCTTACCAGTCAATACAGCTCGCCATAGTGTGGCTGCCAGTGCCGTGATTTACGCAGGTGTCGATGATCGCAACCTTTCATTTTCTGGCCTGAATCTTGCTTTAGCCCATGCCGATACCGATTTACGCCTGTTTGGTAAACCTGAAGGTTTTAAACGCCGCCGTATGGGTGTCGCGACTGCGCGTGCAGAAAGCATTGAACAGGCTCGCGAGCTGGCTCAACAGGTTGCTGACCAAGTTAATGTGAATCAAAATTAAGTAAATACAACGGACCACTGTTCATGATCAATACCTCTCCACTGCTGAATTACATTAAAAGTCACAATGACATCAAAGCGATCAACCAATGGCGTAGCGATGTAGAAAATCAGCTTCAGGAATGTTTTGAAAATGGACAGTCTATCCGTGACATCATTCAGGCCCGTTCCAACCTGATTGATGAGGCTCTGCAATTTCTGTGGAATCATGCTGAACTTGATCAAACCGATTTGGCACTTTTCGCAGTCGGCGGTTATGGCCGCCGCGAAATGCTGCCTTATTCAGATGTCGATATCATGATCCTTTCTGAAGATGATTTCACTCCAGAGCAGGAAAAGCTGATCTCCAGCTTTATTTCCTCTCTTTGGGATGTAGGCAACTTCAAACCGGGCATCAGTGTTCGTACCATCAATGAATGTGTCAATCAGGCCAGCAGCGACCTTACTGTAGCGACGTCCTTGATCGAGGCACGTCTGATTATTGGCAATGAAAATTTGACCAAGTGGCCACGCCGAATCGTTTCACAAACCTGGACCGATAAAACCTTTTTTGATGCGAAAATGGATGAGCAGCACAAACGCTATGCTCAGCATAATAATACTGAAAGCAATCTGGAACCGGATATTAAAAATGCACCGGGCGGTATCCGCGATATCAACCAGATTGGCTGGATTGCCAAACGTCATTTCCGCGTTAACCGTATTTATGATCTGGTGCATCTGGGCTTTATTTCAGAGTTTGAACTTGCTGTACTCGAAGAAGCCGAAAGCTTCCTCTGGGAAATTCGTCATCATTTACACCGCCTGACCAAGCGCGATGAAAACCGCCTGCTATTCGATTATCAACGCGATATTGCGGCGATGTTTGGCTATACTCGTGAAGAAGGTCAGTCACCGAACTATCCAATCGAACAGTTCATGAAGCGCTATTATCGTAGCGCTCAGCAGGTTTCAACTCTGAATGAAATGCTGCTGGCCTATTTTAATGAATCGGTCATTACTCCGCGTTTACCTCAATATGAACGCCAGATTGAAGAAATTAATGAAAATTTCAAACTGGTCGATGGCAAGTTAGCAGTTCAACATCACAAGATTTTCTCGGAAAAGCCAAGCGCCATTCTGGAAATTTTCTATTTGCTGGCTAATCGTCCTGAAATTGAAGGCATACGTGCCCGTACTTTACGTCTGCTTACTCTGGCAGCTAAACGTATTGATCAGGATTTCCGTGATAATCCGGTACACCAAGCCCTGTTTATGGCCATCATTCGTTCACCGCATCGCCTGTACGAAACGCTAGTTGCGATGAAACGTTATGGTGTTCTGGGCAAATATATTCCGGCTTTCGGACAGATTACCGGCCTGATGCAATATGACCTGTTCCATATCTATACCGTGGATGCACATACCCTGCTCTTGATCCGCAATCTGAACCGCTTCAAAGAACCCGAATTTGCCAAAGAATTCCCAGTGGTCAGCTCCGTGTTCCAGCGCCTAGCACGTCGTGACATTGTTTATCTAGCGGCTATTTTCCATGACATTGCCAAAGGTCGTGGTGGCGATCATAGTGAGCTTGGTGCAGCCGATGCGATTCAGTTCTGCCGTACCCATGGCTTTACCGAACGTGAATGCAATCTGGTTGCTTGGCTGATTGAAAACCATTTGTCCATGTCGGTGACTTCACAGAAAAAAGACATTTCCGATCCGGATGTAGTCAAAGAATTTGCTGAAAAAATGGGCGATATGGAGCATCTGGATTATCTGTACACGCTGACAGTGGCAGATATCAACGCGACCAATCCAAAACTCTGGAATACATGGCGTTCATCTTTGATGCGTCAGCTTTATACACATGCGCGTGATGTGATCCGTTCAGGTCTCGGCCGTCCGGTTGATTATCAAATGCTGATTGAAGATACCAAATTCGAAGCCAGTGAACGTCTGGTAGAACATTTCTCACTCTATGACGTTGAAAAAGTCTGGCAGGAACTGGGTGACGACTACTTCCTGAAAGAATCTGCCGATGAAATCGCTTGGCATACCCGTGCCATTCTGGAACATGGCGATAATCCTGCACCATTGGTATTAATGCGTGCGCATCGTAAGTATGCACAGGATGCCGTGCAGATCTTCATCTATACTCAAGACAAGCCAAATCTGTTCGCTACCACGGTTGCTGTTCTGGATCGCATGAATCTGGACGTTCAGGATGCCCGGATTATTACCGCGACCAAAGCCTTTAGTCTGGATACCTATGTCGTACTTGACCGTTTTGGCACGCTGCTGACTGACCCAGAACGTGAAGCGACTGTGATTGAAGCCTTACAGGATGCCTTAAGTCATTCTGATGAATATCCAGGTCTGATGCAGCGCCGCATTCCGCGTCAGTTACGTCATTTTGATATTGAAAATACTGTCGATATCACTCTCAATGAGGCTTTAAATCAGAATATGGTGGAAATTGCGACACTTGACCATCCTGGTTTACTTGCGAAAATTGGCGGTTTATTTATGATGCAGGGTCTGGATATTCACTCTGCTAAAATTGCCACGCTTGGCGAACGTGCTGAAGATATTTTCTTTGTCACCAAAAAAGATGGCAGCCCAATGACCCAAACAGAGTCCGACAATTTTGCAGCGGCATTAAAAGCTGCTCTAGATGAGGCCTCACATCAGGTCAATGCTCAACACTAACACACTGCTCGGTAACACATTCATGAACTCTAGCTTGTCTTTATTGAACCCATATCCGTTTGAAAAGTTAAATAAACTTTTCGCGGATATCCAGCCTGCGAATATGCCATTGATTCCCCTTTCAATTGGTGAACCAAAGCATCCAGCACCCGAGTTCGTGAAACAGGCGATTATCGATAATTTCCAGCATCTATCGACTTATCCGAACAGCAAAGGCTTACCTGAATTACGAGAAAGCATTGCCAACTGGCTGACTCGTCGTTTTAAACTGAATAGCATCAGTGCAGACAGCAATGTATTACCGGTCTCTGGTACCCGTGAAGCAATCTTTTCTTTTGTTCAGGCGCTGATTAATCGTGAAGATGCGCCTTATGTGGTGATGCCAAACCCTTTCTACCAGATTTATGAAGGTGCTACCCTGCTTGCAGGTGCAAAACCTTATTTCATTAACTGTACTGAGGAAAATGATTACTTAGGCGACTTTGATGCAGTTCCGGCTGAAGTCTGGGAAAAAACTGCCCTGTTATTTGTGTGTACACCGGGCAACCCAACAGGTGCTGTTCTTTCTAAAGAGCAGTTTAAAAAGCTGATTGCACTGTCAGACAAATATGATTTTGTCATTGCTTCTGATGAATGCTATTCAGAACTCTGGTTTGATGAAGCACCGACAGGTTTACTGGAAGTGTGTGCCGAGATTGGCCGAGATGACTATAAAAACTGTGTCGTTTTCCATTCTCTATCTAAACGCTCCAACCTGCCAGGCATGCGTTCAGGCTTTGTTGCAGGTGATGCCACTTTACTCAAACCTTATCTGCAATACCGTACTTATCACGGTGCAGCGATGCCGGTGCAACACCAGTTAGCATCAATTACCGCTTGGAATGATGAAGCCCATGTGGAAGAAAACCGGGTACAGTATCGTGCCAAGTTCGATCTGTTCCAGAAAGAATTGGGGCACTTGCTTCCGCTGAAAAAACCGGATGCGGGTTTCTACTATTGGCTCAAAGTGGACAATGATGAAGCTTTTGCCAAAATGTTGATGGAAAAAGCGCATATCAAAGTATTACCAGGCCGTTACCTGTCTCGTGAAACTACACAAGGCAACCCGGGTGAAAATCATGTGCGTCTGGCATTGGTGGCTGATCTGGCACAATGTGAGCAGGTAATTCAGCGTTTAAAAGCGATTCTTTAATCTTCTAAGACCTAAACACAAATAAAAAAAACCCACTTTCCAGAAGTGGGTTTTTTTATGGATATTGACTACAAATTATTTTTTATTTAACTTATTTTCTATTCATTAGAAATTAGACATTTCAAATAAACTTATAAAACCTTTTCAATTTCTGTTTCGAGATCTTCAGGTTTTGTGGTAGGTGCAAAACGGTTTAATACCTTGCCATCACGACCAATCAGGAATTTGGTAAAATTCCACTTAATACCATTTCCTAGAATTCCTTTAGAATTATTGGTCAAGTAACGGAAGATCGCATGCGCTTCTGGACCTTTAACATCTACCTTGGAAAACATTGGGAAAGAAACCCCATAATTTTTCTGGCAAAATTCACCGATCTGTTCATTTGAACCTGGATCCTGTCCACCAAACTGGTTGCATGGAAAACCTAAAACTTCCAGTCCCTGCTCTTTATATTTCTGGTAAAGCTTTTCCAGACCTGCAAATTGTGGAGTGAAACCACATTTGCTCGCGGTATTTACGATTAAAAGTACTTTTCCTTCATAATCTGCAAGTCGTTTGTTTTTCCCATCTAACAACTCAGCTTCAAACTGATAAATGCTGGTCATGGATAAGTTTCCTCGTCAGTTTTTTCTTGTGTTTGTAATTCTAAAGAGGCTGAGTTTACACAATAACGTAAGCCAGTCGGTTCCGGACCATCCGGGAAAACGTGTCCCAAATGTGCATCACAATGATGACAAACAATTTCTGTTCTCACCATACCATGTGAAGTATCAGGTAATTCTTCTACAACTGAGCTGCTCACAGGACGATAGAAGCTTGGCCAACCGCAACCGCTGTCATATTTAGTGGTTGAAGAAAATAGTGGTGTACCACAGCAACGGCAGACATAAGTCCCTTCCTGTTTTGTATTCCAGTACTTACCTGTGAATGCCGGTTCAGTTCCTTTTTCACGCGTAATGCGAAACTCTTCTGGTGATAACTCTCTTTGCCATTCCCGGTCTGTTTTATTGAGTTTTCCCATCACTAACTCCTTTAAATCTTTGACATTCAATGTCATGCTTCAGTACTTCCATATTTACGCTAGAGATGAAAAAATTTCTAGCGAAATTTCAGCATAGATTGTGATATTTGCGTAATCTATAGGTTTAACTTAAAAATTAATTGGATGGAATTATGTCCGGTATTGGTAACACCCCCCCTCGCGAGATCAAGAAATCGTCTAAGCTTGAGCATGTTTGCTACGACATTCGCGGACCAGTGTTACGAGCGGCCAACGAGATGGAAGAAGCCGGACATAAAATTATCAAACTGAATATCGGAAATCCCGCCCCATTCGGCTTTGAAGCCCCGCAAGAAATCATTAATGATGTTGCACTGAACCTGCCAAATGCGATTGGCTATACAGATTCCAAAGGAATTTTCCCGGCACGTAAAGCGATCTGTCAGTATTACCAGCAAAAAGGCATTCTGGATATGCACGTGAACGACGTGTATGTCGGCAATGGCGTATCTGAGCTGATCGTGATGGCGATGCAAGGCCTGCTGGATGACGGCGATGAAATGCTGATTCCAATGCCGGATTATCCATTATGGACTGCGGCAGTGAACCTGTCTGGCGGTACTGCGATTCACTATAAATGTGATGAAGAAGATCACTGGTATCCAGATATTGCGGATATGGAAAGCAAAATCACGCCAAATACCCGCGGAATCGTGATTATCAACCCGAATAACCCGACTGGTTCGGTTTATCCGCGTCATGTATTACAGCAAATCGTGGATCTGGCGAAGAAATATGATCTGATCCTGTTTGCAGACGAAATCTATGACAAGATCGTTTACGATGGTATTGAACATGTTTCAGTAGCTTCGCTTGCAGGCAAGCAATTATGTGTATCGTTCAACGGTTTATCTAAGGCCTATCGTATTGCTGGCTATCGCTCAGGCTGGATGGCGATTACTGGTGATAAATCACGTGCAATGGACTACATTGAAGGCCTGGATATGCTGGCTTCAATGCGTCTTTGCGCGAATCATCAAGCACAATATGCAATTCAGACTGCACTCGGTGGCTATCAGTCTATTAATGACTTGATCCGCCCAGGTGGCCGTCTATATGAACAGCGTAATATTGCCTGGGAAATGCTAAACGAGATTCCGGGGGTATCTTGTGTGAAACCGGAAGGTGCGATGTACTGTTTCCCTCGTCTTGATCCAGAAATCTATCCGGTTGAGGATGACGAAAAACTGATGCTTGATCTGTTACGTGCCGAGAAAGTTCTATTGGTTCAAGGTACTGGTTTCAACTGGCCAACACCGGATCATTTCCGTGTGGTATTCCTGCCAGCAGAAAATGAACTGCGTGAAGCGATTACCCGTTTAGGCCGTTTCCTGGCAAAAATGCGTTAATTTATAAAAGTTAACTCAAAAAACCGCATTTATGAATGCGGTTTTTTATTGTTTAAAAATTTCCGCGACAAGCTTTATAGATATTTAAAAAGAGGTATGCTGTTAATCTAGAGTTTCTTTTCTCAATAAAATCTATTCAGCCTTTTCTCCTTTAGCTTGATGATTCATGCTATTTTTTGAACAAATATAAAACTTCAAGAGTATATGGATGTCCTCAAATACGGTCAAGCTTAGTCTTTTTCTCTGCCTGAGCATGTGCTTAGGCATCGGCATTCTGCGTTTTTCCTATACTGCCCTGTTACCTGGTACACGTGAAGCCTTTGTCTGGAGCGCGAGTTTTGCCAGCCTTTTGGGTAGTGCCAATCTACTGGGTTATTTAATGGGTGCTTTTGCAGCGATGCGCTTGCCTCAAGATCGAAGCATGAGTACCTATATCCAGCTTGCTGCAATAGCTGGAATGGTTAGCTTATTCTGTTGCGCTTTTTCAGGGTTTTCTGAAATCTGGTATATCAGCTGGCGCGTGATCTCCGGTATCAGTGGTGGTCTGCTCATGATTTTGTCACCAAGTGTCGTGGCTCAGTGCTGCGATTTAAAAGACCGTTTTAAGATCAATTTTATTGGTTTTAGCGGAATTGGATTGGGGGTTTTACTAGCTACACTGTTTTTACCTTATCTTGACCAGATTTCCATACGTACGGCCTGGCTGATCTTATGTGGGTTTGCCCTGATGATTTGTATCTGCTTAAGCCTACTGATACAACAATTTAAACCCTATCTAGCTAAACAATCTGTTTCTCATGCTGCTCAAGTACCTTTAAATACAGTCTTTTATAGTTTACTGGCGGTTTATGCCTGTAGTGCATTTGCCTATATTCCGCATTCCCTGTTCTGGATTGACTATCTCAGCCATGAACTAGGATTAAGCTTATTCTGGATTAACTTTAACTGGATTCTATATGGTTTGGGCAGTGCCTTAGGTGCTTTTTCTGCCTATATTCTGGCAAGAAAATTTGGCAATTTTACCGCCTTAAAGATTCTTTATAGTGTGTATATTCTAGCGATTTTCATCGCGACTTTAAATGCTAACCCGTTCCTCACTTTCAGTTCTTCTTTTTTTACCGGAATGTTGAATCCCGCTGTGGTTTTCCTCACCTCTTATACCATTTTGCAACTGTATGGACTGGCCTATAAAAAGCTCTGGAGTATTGCGACTCTATGTTTTGCCTCTGTTCAGCTGATTGGTGGATTAAGTTTTAGCGCCCTGCAATATCTTGGATTGAACTATCATCAACAGTTTATGCTGGCTGCTTTAGTTTTATTAGGGGGAACATTACAACTGTTCTGGAATACACGTTCTTCCAAATATAAGATGGATGAGCAACCGCAACCGGTTTCTGTTCAAGAAGAAAGAATTAAATAAAGATTAAAATCAGTCAATGACCCAAATCCCAAGGAATAGGACCACGTCATTAAACGTGGTTTTATTCCATTTAATCTTTTTTCAAATCTTTAAGCGGATTACCAAACTGTTTTAGATATTCAACGCCCAATTGCCGTGAACCCTGATCATTAAGATGATTATCATCTTTAAAACGATACAAAGGCACATCATTCAACATCGTTTTACATGCCTGCTGATCACAGATGACTTTGGTTGGATCAATAATTTTTAATTGTGGATATTTCAGTTTTGCTTCTGCCAGAATCTGATTGAATTGCTTTAAATGTGCTTCATAACTTTTTCGAGAAACTGTACATGAAGCGTCTCGATGAAGAATCTCTTTACGAATATTACAATCAGATGGAATCCCTTCCCAGTCTAGATGTGGTACATCATTAATTAGCACCACCTGATCACTAGATTGATGGGCAATTTCTAAGGCTTTCATCAAGCCTGCTCTAAATATCTCTTCCTCAGTATGATGGACACTATCTTTAAGTTTTACATCATCGTCAAAATACTGCGCATAAGAACCCGCCAGAATAATCATTGGATAATGGGTTTCTTTAAGATGTGCAGTAATAGCATCATTACGTTTTTGGAATTTGGTCAATTCTTTCCATTGATTCAACTTTAATTCAAATCGCTGTACATCTGGCAGATAAAAGGTTGAGCTTTGCGTAACGTCATAACCGCGTAAATCAGCATCCTTTGCCCATTCATCCAGCATTGCTGTGTAGGCATTGGCATGCGAATCGCCAATCAACAGGAAATCAATATCTTCTTTAGATTGTCCTAAGACACAATCCTGAGCATTGGGTAAAACATATTGGATCCGCAGTATCCATGCAGTTACTACGAATCACATGTGCATACGTGTGTAATGCTTCCTGTTTGTCATGCACCGATTTTGGAAAACGCTCCGGGAAACCTTCATGTGTTTTGATGGTTTGGGCGATCGCAATAAAACTGACTGCAGGTAACATAAATCCAAGAATAATCACTTTATAATTTGCAGCCATCACAAAGCGTTTCAGTGGTGTTTCAGTCAGTTTATAAGTCAGAAATGCACATATAAGTGATAGAAAAACAATAATAATCTGATTTTCCAGATTCAAGGGCAGCATATAAATGCCAAAGAACACGATGATTGGCCAGTGCCATAGATACAGAGGATATGAAATCTTGCCAATCCAGGTACTAAGACGATTACTCAGTAATAAATTACTTGAAGATATAGATTGTCCCAGATAAATAATGAGTGCCGTTGCAAGACACGGGATCAATGCCATCAGTCCTGGGAATGGGGTTTGCTGATCAAAATAAATTGCAGTTGCAAATAGAACACTTACTCCAGCCCAGACCAATCCCTGTAATAGTTTTTTTGGCAGATTCAGTTTTGGCAAGCAGCTAATCAATGCGCCAATCAATAACTCAAACGCTCGTACCGGCATGCTATAGTAAACTTTGGCTGGATTATGAGTCAGTTGCTGCTGGGCGTATATAACTAAAGCGACAATAAATACACTAATAACAAGCCAAAGATATTTACGTGAGGTTCTACTCAAGAATAGCCATAGCAAGAGCGGCCAGAAAATATAAAACTGCTCTTCTACGCCCAATGACCATAAATGCAACAAAGGCACATTTTCTACATTCGGACTGAAATAATCTCCCACCTCATTTCGCATATACAGATTGGCAATGAGCACAGTGGCATACATGACGCTTTTAAAATATTCCGTCAGCTCACCCGGCAACATCACCTGCCAAGCAATCAGGCTGACAATTGCCAGTACAGTAAAATATGCAGGTGCCAGACGGATCACCCGTTTCTTATAAAACCGTGCAATTGAAAATTGCTGCAACTCAATATCGCGCTTCAAAATGGTCGTAATGAGATAACCGGAAATGACAAAGAAAATATCAACACCAATATAGCCGCCAGAAAATAGTGACCAGCCGAGGTGATTGAAAATGACCAATGATACTGCAATCGCTCTCAGGCCATCGATATCTGGTCGATAAGCAAAACTCATAAAAACAGGAAAAACGGGAGATACGCTATTTTATGCTTTTCATTCTTTAGATGGCGATCTTTTACATTTTTTTTACATTCACCTGCGCTTATTCCAATTCTTCTACCTTTAAATAAGGATAAGGATTGGTCGCACCTTCCCCACTGAGATAAATCCCATAATGCAAATGTGGTGGTGTATTTTTCGCATTACCGGTATTGCCGACATAGGCAATGATTTCACCTGCTTCTACCCAGTCTCCTTCCTGAATATGTTCAGCATAATCATCTAGATGAGCATAATAATGTTGGCTTAAATTCGGGCCAGTAATCCAGATAACTTTACCGCCCAAATTATTGGTTCCAATCTTACGGACGATCCCTTGGGTCGCACTGACTACCGGTGTTCCCCGTTTAGCAAAAATATCAGTCCCCTCATGTTTGCGACCTTCACTCCGTGCTCCACCCCAAGTATCCTGAATCTGGCGAGGTTTTACTCCTTGTACAGGAATTTCTACTGGTCTAATCAGCTCAGCTTTTTTTAATTGCCAATAGAGGTAGGGACTTTTCCAGCCCGCTGGTTCACCTGATGGCGGTGGCTGACAGGCAGTAAGTAATATGCTTAAGGAAAATATTAAAAGCAGGATTCTGGGAATTTTCACAATAGCTCGCTTAGCTGTTTAATGAGGAGTTCGTTTTATCTTAAGGAATACACAGAAATTTAAAGTCAAAATCCTGTTATTTTTAGTGATGTTTTTTCCCAATTGTTTTTCGAAAACAGTCTTAAAAATAGCAAAACCCTCAGCTGAGGGTTTTGTTGAATCAGTTTAAATCTTATTTACGCTTTTTCGCACGGGATGGTTTAGAGGGTTGTTGCTGTTGCTGTTGTTGCTCTTCATTCTGAGCACTGTCCTTTTTATCCTTTTGCTGAACCTGCTTATGTTTTGCTCTTGACTTAGCCATAGCATAAACTCCTTTGGAGAACTGTCTCTATCACTGGAAGTTGCATTAATCACTCTAACCTTTATATAAAATAAGCCAATCGCGGAGCTGTATCCAAATACGTCAATGTAAAAGCATCTTTAGTTAAGTCATTCAATTCTGATTAGATCTTTATTCGAGGAATTTACATCGCTTACATAGCGTTGCATGTTGATACCTGTTTTAACCCTAAATATAAATATGGTTTTCTGAATAAAACCCTTCAAATATTTAACAATAAATGCGGGTCTAACGTGATGATTCAAATTTAGCATTGATATATCAACATTCACAAAGTTTCCAGTTCAGAATCGAACCAACGCAGTAATAGTATATTTAGTATGAGAGGCTATAAAATGTGGGCCACAGTTTTCGCAGTAAAGGAATAACTGGATGATCAGGTAGATTGAATATTAGATCTGTATTCAGAGTCATCTTGCCACTATTTTCAGGTTTAACAATTTATTAATAGACCTCTTGCGAAAGTATCGTTTTACCTAATTTTTGAATTGGCTAAAACCTTATAAAATGTAGCTTTGGGCTGTTTAAATTTTGACTAACGCAAGAAGTCTAATTTATATCTTTCTAATTATAAATTTAATATTTTCAATTTCTAAAACATTTCTTTAATTAATTCTACAAAATAATTCATAAGATAATTGTTCTTACATAAGGTGAAAGGGTTTTCACGCTAAGCCCGAATATCTTACATAAGCAGACACCGCTCATACATGTGCAGAGAGTTTTATCCCCTACACTGAAATCAAGTTTTAGAAAATTAGAGGATTTTGTATGAAACAGTTTTCGAAAATTCTAATACTCATTACGATGGGCTTTTATGGTACTTCTACTATTGCAGCAGATGCTATTCCTTTGGAAGCTAAAGCTGCCGCAGAAGCACAAAAAGCTGCGCTAGAATATTCTGAAAATCAGAAGAGTGATTCAGACTCAGACTGAAAACAAAATAAAGCCCACAAAGGGCTTTATTTACATACGGGAATCATTAGAAAAAAGTTATTTTAATAACTCAATGATTGTCCTACTCCATAAACCATTAAGGTAATAAGGAATACGACCAATGCGGAGACAGCTAATTCTGCTTTAGTCATGTGTTTTACCCTCATGGAGAGCTGTATATTATTTATACACTACATAAGCATAAAACCAAATAACAAAATATTACATAATCTTGAATATTTAAACTAAAGTAAAACGCAATATAAGAGAGTAAAACTATAAATTAAACCTTAATTATCAATAAATATATTATTAATTTTCAATTACTTAACTGTTTTTATTTAAAAAATTAATAGATTATTTCTTTGAAATCATAAAATAATCTTTGTTTATAAAAAAATTTTCTATGTAATATATTGCCATTCCAAAATTTAAGCTTTTGAACTTAATGTCTTTTTAAGTTATTTCATAGGTTCTAATTTTACTATTCCATAATTTATTTTCCCTATTTTATATAAAATTAAAACTAAGCAACTGATATGTATTTTTAATTAATCAACAACTGCTATTTTATTTTCAATAAAATTCTCTTTTATCGTAAAGATATTTTTTATTATTTTTAAAACCTCAATATAAATTTAAAGATCCTAAATAGAAGGATCTTTAAATTTTAAATTACTACATAGATTTGAGTACTTCTAACTCGAAATCAAGCTCCATCATCTTTTCCAGATTTGGTACAATCGCATTCACCCAAGTTCCGCTATTCCAGACTTTCAGAATTCCATTTTCTTCCTTATAGAATGCGCAGTCCTGAGCTGATATATGATAAATAACCTGGGTTCCTTCTGGTATATTTCTCATACAAACCTCCACACATTTGGTTTATTTTTAATTTAGCAGAAGATTTGAATTTTTCGTTTACATTGCTTTATAGAGTTGTATTAATTGACTATTTAATAGATTAATCATGTAACTTTCATTTTGATATAAATTTTCTTATGCACCTTATTTAAAAATATTCAAACGATAAAAAATAAAAAACCCCAACAATATATGTTGGGATTTTCTATTTATAATCAAATTAAACTAGCGGTAAATATAAGTAATGCTCAGGCTATAAAATCTCGTAAAATGTGTTGATTTATCACTTCATCAAAACTTAGATTTGAAAGATTTTGCTTGTTATGTTTGATGGTTTTATAACAATAACTTGCTGCAATACCCATACTAATTAAAGTCAACAATTTCATTGTTCACCTCAAAATTAAAAATATTAGAAACTGTGAAATTAAAATATCAGCTTGCTTTGTAGTGGTCTAAGCCAATTTGGAAAGCTTTTTGTATGGTATGTAAATTCATCAAAGCCATTTCAGGTCTATAAAAATCATTATCAATTTTTTGCTTTGCCTTGAATTGTCTTATTTTCCCTTAACTAAATCGACAAGTGCAGTCGAAAATGTAGATTATCGAGGATTAACATTCTTAAACGGAAGATCATATTTGAATACAAAAAGCACATCATTTTAAAGCGGCATGGTCGCAATCAAACGCAATCAAATTTGATGCAAAACATAAATTCGAGGAAGATAAATCAGAATCTGCTATGATAGCTTCCACTTAGTGGACTCTTTTATGTCTTCCCTTATCTCCTATTTATAAGTAAAGGAGTATTACAATGGGCAACATGACTGCCACATCAGAATTATTTTATATATTTTAGTAGGTTAAAGTGAAAATTGTCATTCTTAACAAGCCTTATGACGTCCTCTCCCAATTTCGTCCAGATGAAAAACATCAGACTATGGCGGATTTTGTAGACGATCCGGATCTGCGTATTGCTGGTCGTCTGGATATGGATTCTGAAGGTTTGATGTTCCTGACCGATCATGGCGGTTTAAACCAATATATTACCAATCCAGCCAGCAAAAAATTCAAAACTTATCTGGTTCAGGTCGATGGCGATATAACTGAAGAAGCCTTGGAACAGCTTCGTAAGGGCGTTGAACTGAATGACGGTATTACGCTACCAGCCAAAGCAATTAAAGTCACTGAACCGGAATGGTTATGGGAACGTAATCCCCCGGTACGTTTCCGTGCTTCTGTTCCAACTTCATGGGTCGAAATTTCAATCTGTGAAGGTCGCAACCGTCAGGTTCGTCGTATGACTGCAGCAGTCGGCTTTCCTACCTTACGTTTGATTCGCACCAAAATCGGTTCGATTGATCTGGTTCAATTAGGTTTACAGCCAGGTGAAACTAAAGAAATTGAACCCCTACTTTATCCAGACTTTAAAGATGTGCCTGCTCAAGAACCTTACCGCTCGCGCTCTTATGTGAAAAAGCCGGGTGGTACCGGTGGTAAACCGATTAACAAGAAAGTAACGAAAGACGGCACAAAGAAAAAAACCGGTACACCGCGTATCTGGCAAATGGAAGAAGGTGAAAAACCACGTCGCAAGACTAATGGTACTACCCGTCCAAATACTAAGAGTCGTGGCCGTCGTACCCGTTAAGCCACTGCTCAGGTCGGGAAGATCAAACTAAAGACCACACCTTGAGGATGGTTATTCACCTGAACTTCCCCCTGATGCAACTGCATAATCGACTGCACAATCGCCAAGCCCAAACCACCCGTTTGGGCTTTTTGATGCCGGCTGCTATCAATCTGGTAAAAACGTTCAAACAGATGGGCTAAATGCTGCTCGGGGATCTGTACACCTGCTGTCAGCACATCAATCCGACAGCTATTTTCTGTAGTCATCGCCGTGATTCTGATCTCTCCATTTTCCTTTCCATACTGCACTGCGTTGCTGAGTAAATTGGCAAGCGCACGTTGCAGATATTCTGGATGCGCAGCTATATTCAGTTGAGCCGGAATATCCGTATAAATAGATATATTTTTTCTTCTGCCAGAAACTCAGAATATGCCAGCAAATCTTCTATGATCTGGCTCAGTTCTAGTGTCTGTTTTTCTATCTGATAATGACCATGTTCTACCCGGGCGATAAACAGCATGTTTTCAATCATCTGGGGCAGACGTTCATATTCTTCCAGATGAGAATACAGCAGATTTTCTAATTCATCGCGACTACGTGACTTCGACAAGGCAATCTGGGTTTGCCTCATCAAGTTATTCAGGGGCGTTCGTAATTCATGAGAAATATCTTCAGAAAATCGGGCCAGCTGTTCATAGCCTTGCTGTATACGGTCCAGCATGGCATTCATGGCCTCGGTTAATTGCTGCACCTCAATATTTTGGGATTGCAACTCGATACGCTGATCCAGCTGCTGCACACTGATCTGCTGAGTCGCGTAAATTAACTGACGCATGGATCGCAATAGATAGTGTCCGATTAGCCAGGCTAATAAGGTGGATAAAATAATACCGAGCAGAGTGTAGATCACTAATTTTATCAGGTAATGTTTTAAAAGCTGTTGCCCTGCTACTAGCTGCTTGCCGGCAATCAGTTGATAAGACTGTCCATTAAAGTCCATTTGCTTAAATGCTAAACGGGTCGTGGGTTGTTCAAGCTTATTATTTTGATAATTCAGCCTAGTGTCATAATCCAATAGAGGAATAGTAATATTTAAAGGATTAATATCAATTAATGTATTCTGCGCGTTTTTAAGGATCAGTAAGTTATCTTCCTGTCCAAGCATATTCTCATAAAGCTCTGGATGTTCGATCAGCACCTGAAAGCTTTGCTGATCAGCCAGAAATATTTCAATTCTGGAAATCCGCAAGGCCAAGGCTTCATCCTGCTGTTATTGCACCATCTGCTGAATATTGTGATAGGACAACCCGCCGATGCTTAAAAAAACGATACAGGAAATGAGGCCAAAGGCGATGCCGAGTCGTGTACCCAAATGCATTTTCATGCTTGCGCATCCAGCTTATAGCCCATACCACTTACCGTATGAATAAGTTTTGGACTGAAATGGTTATCAATTTTAGAACGTAATCGGCGTACAGCAACATCAACGACATTGGTATCGGTATTAAAATTAATATTCCAGACCAGTGAAGCAATTTGTGTCCGGGTTAACACTTCGGACTGGTGTTCCATCAGCAACTGCAAAAGTACAAACTCTTTTTGGGTAAGCTCAATTTTTTGCCGGTCTCGAAATACTTCCCGGGTTAAACGATTCAGCTCTAAATTGGCCACCTGATACATTTCATGTTCAACTTTTGGTACACGGCGCAGCAGGCTTTTAATTCGGGCCAAAAGTTCGATATAAGAGAAGGGCTTGGTTAAGTAGTCATCTGCACCCAGTTCCAACCCTTTGACCCGGTCAAGCACATGATCTTTGGCAGTCAGCATGAGTACGGGAACTTTAGAGAAAGTACGCAAGGTTTTGAGGACTTGCCAGCCGTCCAGGTCGGGAAGCATCACATCCAGCAATACCAGATTAATCTGTTGCTGTTCCAGCACTGATAAGGCATGCAGGCCATTACACGCCTGTGTAGTCTGGTAGCCGGATTCATTTAAGCCTGTGGCCAAGAAGCCGGCAATTTTGGCTTCATCTTCTACAATTAAAATATGCATGGGCTGAGTTTAATCAATTTCATACAGCGCAAAGATTACAAAGTGGTAATCTGATTGTCATCCATGGGCCTCAATTATTTGATTATGATCTTCTCAATTTCTATATGACTGAACATTATCATGAGAAGCAGATTGAATCAGAGAAAAATATTTTTATATCTAGCGAGCTTAGCGATGGTCAGCTTAAGCCATGCTGAATTAAAAACGGCCTATATTATGGACTTGAACACAGCAAACCAACTTGCTGAGAATGTCATGCAAACTTGTCAGAAAGCCAGCAAACCCGCTGCAGTCACGGTACTGGATCAAGGCGGCAATGTTCTGGCCAGTCAACGGCATGAATTTGTCGGAATTCACAATTTAACTGCATCACAGCGTAAAGCCTTTACTGCATACTCGACTAAGACAAGTACATTGGATTTTATGCGTCATGCACAAAAGAACCCGAATGCACAGAATTTAAATACCTTGGATGAATTGTTATTACTGGGCGGCGGGGTACCTGTGGTTTATAAAAACCAGCTCATTGGCGCTGTTGGTGTTGCAGGCTCTGGTGGCTCTGAACAGGATCATCAGTGTGCCGTACAAGGCATTCAACATACTTTAAAACAACTTTAATTTTATCCATCTATTGAATAGGAACAGACCCATGAAAAAAATTATTTTTGGTGCTCTTCTAACGGCGACAGCAAGCTTTTCTTTTGCACAGAATCCTTTAAGTGTGCATGTGCTGAATCAGGAAACTGGTCTGCCTTCCGCCAATGTCGCGGTGATTTTGGAAGCTCAGCAAGGTGACAAGTGGATAAAACTGAATGAGTTAAAAACAGATGCCAATGGCCGTATTAAAGAGCTTTATCCTAAAGATACTGCTTTACAGAAAGGCATCTATAAAGTGACCTTCAAAACCGGTGACTGGTTTAAGACCAATAATCAACGCACCTTCTTCCCTGAAGTGCCTGTGGTATTTACGATTGACGGTACTCTAGAGCACTATCATATTCCCTTATTACTGAGCTCTTATGGTTATTCAACCTATCGTGGCAACTAATCCTTATTATCTATAAGCGTCATTTTCATGGCGCTTTATTTTGATGTGTAAAACAGCTGCATTTTATCATTCATCTGGCTTTCGCTTGTTATTTATCTCCTGAAATGCTATTTATGATTCACATAATTATTATTTTTAAAATAAAGTGTATCTAAAAAGGAGTTTTGCAATGGATCAGCAAGTGAATCAAATGTTTAACCAGGACCGATTAATTCAGTATCTCGGTGCACATCTAATTTCCTATAACCACAATCATGCGAAGATTGAACTTAAAGTGACTGAACAACATTTACAGGGACATCAAACCTGTAACGGCGCTGTGATTTTTGCATTAGCTGATGCTGCATTTGCCATTGCCTGCAATACCGGCGAACACCCAGCAGTCGGCCAACATTGCGGGATTCATTATTTAAAACCAGCTTTGTTAGGTGATACCCTTATCGCCATAGCTGAACATAAGGCCAGTAGCGGTCGTAGTGGTATTTACGATATTCAGATCCTGAATCAGAAAGATCAAATCGTGGCTGAATTCCGTGGAACTTCACGACTGATCATTAAATAAATCATCTAAAAAACCCAATAAAAAACCGCTGTCTTAACAGCGGTTTTTTTAATAGCAACATTCTGATTAAGCTTTCAACCATTTCTCGGCTTTAGCTTGATCTTCAACTTTTAACTCAACCTCAGTCAGTTCAGAACCACCATTTTGAACTTCAAAAGTCATCAGCTCATCACGACGGAATGCATGGACAGTATACGTACCTTCCTGTTTCGCATATTTCTCGACAAGTTTCATCGTTGCTTTAAGGCCATCAATCGCTACAATTACATCATTCGCTGAAAGGCCCGCTTTCACCCCTGCTCCATCACGACGTGCAGACTGAACCAGCACACCTTCAGGCTTATCTGCAAGTTTCAGACCGAATGGCAATGACTTATCATTTTTCAGGGTATAGCTCACGCCAAATTCAGGTAGTAGCTGATCCAATGGCAATTCATCAGTAGTATTGATCAGATGATTGATCTGTTCTAACCAGTTATCACCTGTCAATTCCTGACATAACTCAAAGATAGTCCGTTCATTGACCTGAATGCCATTTTGCGTATTTTCATAAAGCTTACGCATCAAAGCGTCCAGACTTGAGCCACGCAGACGGAGACCTAGATCAAGACACAATGCGACTAAACAGCCTTTATTGTAGTAGCTTGTACCGGCATTGTTTGAGTTTTCATCCTGACGATAGAATTTCACCCAGGCATCAAAGCTAGACTCAGATACTGACTGGATAAAACGTCCCGGGTTTTGCAAATAGCAATCAATCTGCGCTTTCAGCAATGCAATATAAGATTCCTGATTGATCACACCACTACGTAGCAGAATCAGGTCGTCATAATAAGACGTAAACCCTTCAAAGATCCAAAGCAAAGAGGTATAGCCTTCTTTGTTCAGGTCATAATTCACGAAGTTTTCTGGACGAATAAATTTAACTAACCATGAATGGAAATACTCATGACTACATAGACCAAGGAAACGCTGATAATCTTTCGATGGCTCTTCAGGCTCATCTGCTTTAGGGAAGTCATCACGCGGTGTAATCAGACTGGTTGAGTTCGGATGCTCCAGACCACCATAGCTGTTACCGGTTGCCATAGTCATAAAGGTATAATCATTGAATGGTGCAGAACCGAACATGGAAATTTCTGTCGCACAGATTTTCTCAATATCCTGCTTCATACGCTGTTCATTCATCGCATGTTTGCCTGACACCACAAACTCATGCGGAATGCCATTGGCTTCAAAACTGAAACGGGTCTGCTCTGCCAGTTCAAACGGTGCATCAATCAGTTCAGCATAGTTTTTTGCTTTTAAGGTATAGCGACCTTTGACCAGACTTTTGGCCTGCATACCCGTCGCAAGCTGGAAATGTTTCAGCTCATCCGGCAGGAATACTTCAACTTCAATTTCTTTATCTTCCTGACCTTCCAACCCCAAACATGCACAAGCCGGGTTCACATAGAGACGGTTTTGATCCACATATGCACCACGAACAGACAGGTCATACGCGTAGACATCGTATTCCACAGTAATCAGTTCATGATCCGTATTGAATAAACGCCATTTATTCTTTTCAAACTTCTGGATTTGTAGCTGGCGTCCATCCTCATCATAAGCCTTGACCGCCTCAATATGCTTTGAGAACTCGCGAATCAAGTAACTGCCCGGAATCCAGGTCGGTAAAGAAAGGACTTGCGTTGGGTCTGCTAAAAAGCGAAGAGTTACGTGAATAAGGTGCTGACGATAATCGTCAAATTCGATTTGATAATGCAACATAATGGGCGATATAAAATACAAATAAATGAGTTATAGCTTAGCTTAGCATTTTTTAGGCCAGTATTGCTTAGCTGTCGCATTTGTCTACATTTCTGACTAGCTATCTTTAAAAAAAAGGCATAGCATGCGTGAAAATTAAATCGTTCATCGACCGGTTGGTTATTAAGGAACATCTTTGAAATACATCATCTCACTGCTTGCAGTTCTCAGCCTGTTTGTGCCTGCAATTTCATATGCTGCCCTTCTGAATATTTTGCCTGAAAGCGTTGAAGCAGAAGCCTGGACCATTCTTGACTCACAATCAGGTCAGGTCATTGCCGAACACAATGCCGATGTTCAACGTGCACCTGCTTCCCTCACCAAAATGATGGTCGCTTATATTGCACTCAAGGAAATCCAGGCTGGTAAATTGGATAAAAGTGAAGTATTAACTGCAACGCCGATTGTGAAAACAGTGATGTGGGATGAGTCACAAATGTACCTGAAAGAAGGTGAGCAGATTTCGATTGATCAGCTTCTAGCGGGCCTGATTATCATGTCGGCGAATGATGCTGCTGTGACATTGGCAGAAAAAATTTCAGGTGATATTCCAAGCTTTGTCGAGCGAATGAATCGGGAAGCAAAAGCTTTGGGCATGGTACATACCCATTTCCAGAATCCGGCCGGCATTACCATGCCTGAGCATTATTCTACTGCAGCCGATTTGGCGCGTTTGTCGGCAGCTGTGGTTAATCAGACTCCGGACTATCTATATTATTCCAAGCAGCCAAGTTTTAGCTATAACAACCATTTTCACCGTGCCACTAACCGCGTGTTGCAGGTGGACTCAAGTGTCGATGGTTTAAAAACGGGCTTTACTCGCGCAGCCGGTTATAACCTGGCGCTTACCGCCAATCGTCCGACTTATGATATGGAACTGCCCCACCGTCGTTTGATCGTGGTAGTTCTAGGTACCAAAAGTGCTGCCAAACGTGCTGAAGTATCCCACAAGCTAATGAATCTGGCATATACCTATACCCGCAATGAAGTCGCCATTAAAGACAAACAGCTACTAGC
The DNA here is from genome assembly GCF_000804305.1 of Acinetobacter sp. YZS-X1-1. Classification (NCBI taxonomy): domain Bacteria; kingdom Pseudomonadati; phylum Pseudomonadota; class Gammaproteobacteria; order Moraxellales; family Moraxellaceae; genus Acinetobacter; species Acinetobacter sp. YZS-X1-1. The sequence continues at coordinate 43,254 of NZ_JWHB01000012.1, forward strand.
TGAATTACCGGTGATCAAATCGACTTTGAAAATGTTTAAGGTTGAGACTAAACAGCCGCAGATTATTACCACCTCTTTATATGATCAGAATTATGCCATTGACCTGAACCAGTTCGATCAAAACCATCAACGAGTGATGTTGAATACAGGTGATGGTGTAATGCAAAGCATTGAACCGCTACATGAAACCCAGACCCATATTAATGTAGAAATGAATGCTTCTGAACTGATTGCACCTATGGCCAAAGTGATGCCATTGGCGACAATTCATGTCTATCAGAATAATCAGCTTATTCGTACCATCCAGATTGAAGATATGGTCGAACTTGAAGAAGCAGGTTTCTTCCAGAAATTCCTGAGCTGGTTATCTAGCTTCTTTGGCATCTTTGCAGAAAGTGCACCAAGTGCCAAACTCTATCCAATCCAGAAATAAGCGCTGAATACAGTTAGAAGGCTTCTCATTTGCCTTCTAACTCTCTCCTTAGAATTTCTTCTTTCTCTCGTCAATTTTACCTCTTCTGACATAATTGCTACGTTTTGTAATTTGTATAACAATTCTAATCAAGACGGCCTGCTGCCCATGCCATAGTATATTTGGTCTAAATTTCTCTTATTTTTATTAGAAAAATAAATAGGTTAATAATATATGACAGCACATCGAATCGTAATTGTAGGTGGTGGCGCAGGTGGATTGGAACTGGCTACTCAATTGGGCGAAACCTTAGGCAAGAGTGGCAAAGCACATATCACCCTAGTAGATCAGAAACTGACGCATATCTGGAAACCCTTATTGCATGAAATTGCTGCAGGTACGCTTAATCCGCATGCAGAAGAAACCAATTATTTTAGTCATGCTGCAGCTCATCATTATCACTTTGTGCTGGGAACATTTATTGATCTGGATCGTGAGGCTAAAGAAATTATTCTGGAAACAGATTATTTTTCTAAAAAAGCTCAGCCTAAACAGAAGAAACACATCAGCTATGACACGCTAGTGTTAGCACTAGGTTCCACTTCCAATGATTTCAATACTGAAGGTGTTGCCCAATACTGTCATTTTCTCGACAGCCGCCAGCAGGCCGATGTCTTCCAGCAGGATCTGCTACATCTTTATCTCAATGCTCAAAATCAAACCTCTTCCCGTGAGCTTAAAATTGCCATTATTGGAGCCGGTGCAACTGGTGTAGAACTGGCTGCCGAGCTGGTGATCGCCAAACAAAACTTTTTTAAATATGGTCTGAACAAGATTGATCCAAATAAAGTCAAAATCACTTTGATTGAAGCCGCTGATCGGATCTTACCTGCACTGTCTGAGAAAATGGCTGAACACACCATGGAGCAACTCGATCGTCTAGGTATTGAGGTATTAACCAGTCATAGGGTCGCTAAAGTCGATGAAGACCAGATTTACTTTGCTGATGGTTCAAGCCTCGAAGCTGAAATTAAGGTTTGGGCTGCTGGAATTAAAGCTCCTGAAGTTCTGGCAAAACTTAAGGAGCTGGAAAAAGACAATATTAATCGCCTAAAAGTTTATGCAACTCTGCAAACTCTGTCAGACCCGGATATTTTCGTTTTTGGTGATTGTGCTCACTGTCAGCCTGAAGCAGATCAACCAGTTTTAGGCCCCCGTGCACAGGTCGCCAGCCAGCAGGCCGCTTTTCTGGTCAAAGCCTTAAAAGCACGCATTAATGGCGAAAGCTATTTACCGATGTTCAAGTTTTCTGACAAAGGCTCATTAGTGTCTTTAAGTCAAAACAGTGCTGTCGGTGAATTATTGGGTCAGGTCAATATTCAAGGCTTTGTCGCGAAATCCATGTATGTATCCCTGTACCGGATTCATCAGGCCACCATTCATGGCTATACCCATGCTGGCCTGTTAACTGCCAAAGACTTTGTTACACGAAAAATTGCACCCAAGCTGAAATTGCATTGAAATTGTAAATATTGTCCTCATATATGAAAAAATCGTCATTAAACATGTCAAATTGCATTTTTTTGCTATTTTTAGTCTACAAAAATACAATTTCACTTTATGATGTACCCTTAAAAAATTGAATGGATCAATTAATATGACTGCTATTGCAAATAACCTCGTGGTTTCTTTCCACTACACATTGACTAACGCAGAGGGCGAAACTCTCGACAAATCTCAAGGTGAACCACTTGCCTATTTGCACGGTGCAGGTAACATCATCCCTGGTTTAGAAAAAGCTTTAGAAGGCAAAACTGTTGGTGAAAAATTCACTGTAAATGTTCCTGCTGCTGAAGGTTATGGCGAATATAACCCAGAGCTAGTGCAAGAAGTGCCTAAACAAATGTTCCAAGGCGTAGACAACATCCAGGCAGGCATGCAGTTCCAAGCACAAACTGATGACGGCGTTCAAATCGTAACTGTTAAAGCAGTTGAAGGTGACAACGTAGTTGTTGATGCTAACTTCCCGCTTGCTGGTCAAGATTTAACCTTCGAAGTTGAAATCGTGTCTATCCGTGAACCTTCTCAAGAAGAACTTGATCACGGTCACGTACACGGTGCAGGTGGTCACCACCACTAAGACTTCCCGGCCTTTAGCACAAAAAGGCAAAGTGAAAACTTTGCCTTTTTTAGTGCCTTAAGATTTTAAATATAAAAAAAGCAGGACTACTGCCCTGCTTTTCATCATTAAAATCACGGATCACTCAAATTACGCAATCATTAACGTTTATTATAGATCTGCATTGCTGCTGGCAGATTTTGACGCATTGCTGCGATACGCTGACTGTTCGATGGATGAGTAGACAGGAAAGTCGCGCCATTGCTACCACCTTCAAGCTTGTTCATTTTTTCCCAAAGAGTAATCGCTGCATTCGGGTTATAGCCAGCACGCGCCATGAGAGTTAAACCGCCCTGATCAGCACGGCTTTCTAGGTTACGTGAGTAAGGTAAGCCGATGCCGATCTGGCTACCCAATTGTGCCACTGCAGCACCACCTTGTCCTACGCCCGCTGCATTTAAACCAATACCCAATGCCAGATCAGTCAGGGCTTGTGCACCAAGTTTCTGTTTCGCATGCTCTTCTAGGGCATGGACCATTTCATGACCCATAATGGCTGCAATCTCAGCATCGGTCAGATTCAGCTTGTTCACGATACCGGTATAGAATACCACTTTACCACCAGGTGCCACAAAAGCGTTGACCTGATCAGATTTCAATACAGCCAACTGCCATTGGAATGCAGTGCCTGTCTGGTTCAGCTGGTTGGCATAAGGTTTTAAACGGTTAAAAACAGCATTAATACGACTATATGTCGCTGAACTGGTATCCAGCTGGCCTTTCGCTTTAGCGTCTGCCACCATGGCATTGTAGCTTTGGCTGGCTGAAGCATTTAAAGTCGCTGTATCTGCGCCCGCAATATCGGCAATAGTTGTACAACCAGACAAAGTAATGGCTGCGGCTGCACCCATACCTAACAAGAATTTATTTTTCATTATAGTGACTCCACCATAAGCAAAAGGTTAATTTACATTGTAAAAAATTATAAGTTAAAGGCCGGAGCAACTAAATGTACAATTACTTCATCTTGTTATATTTTATGTAATTTTAACCCCAATACTGTATCGCAAGCCAATAAATCAGACAGACAATATTTAAACCTAAATATAAATGACACAAAGGTTTAATTTTTTCTTCTAAAATTTCACTTTTACGCTTAAAAAATAGAAAAGCATTTTGCAGCAAGATGACCGGTACCAATACACAGGCAATGATCACGCTCAAGCCAATGAATGCCCCATAAATAATGTCAGGATCCTGAGTTTGAGCACGGATGATCAGCATCGCAATGGTCGGTGCGCCACCCATCGCGAATAACAAGGAATAGAACATCGTTCCCGATATATTTTTATGCATCCTGCATACTCATATTTTATTTTGTTTTATTCTAACAAGCGCCATGCCACTGCACAGCACTTGCCGTTAAGACTTTAGTCCTGAATTTCGAAATTATTTCTTAGTCTTGTATACCGTCATCGCTTCAGGCATCAGCTGTTGTAAGGCTGCAATTCGGTCATCATTCGTTGGATGTGTAGAAGTAAATTTATTCAGGACACTATTACCACGGCTGTCTTGTGCATTCATTTTTTGCCACAAAGTAATCGCTGCATTCGGGTTATAGCCTGCTCGTGCCATTAGCATGAGACCACCTTTATCGGCACGGCTTTCCAGATTACGAGAGAATGGCAAGCCTACACCAAATTGAGCACCCATATCCAGCAGTAGCCCACCATAACCACCAGCGGACTGCCCGACGTACTTGCTACCGATACTTACTGCCAGATCAGTAAGTGCTTGCGCTCCTACCTTATTCTTAGAATATTCCTCAAGCGCATGCACCATTTCATGCCCCATGATGGCAGCAACTTCATCGTCTGTGAGTTTTAGTGTATCAACAATACCCGTATAGAACACCACCTTGCCACCTGGTGCGACATAGGCATTAATTTCGTTGGATTTGATTACCGCCACTTGCCAGTCAAACTTCTGACCAGTCTGATTCAGTTGATCTGCATACGGCTTCATTTTCAGAAAAACCCGATTTACTTTTTTATAGGTGGCAGATGTCGTATCCAGAATCTGTTTCTGCTTGGCCTCTGTCAGCATCTGATTATAGCTTTGTGCTGCACTCAGATTTAATGTGGCTGAATCAGCCCCCATCAGATCTGCAACCGTAGTACACCCCGTTAATGTGGTCGCGATGACCATCCCCGCCAATAATTTTTTATATTTCATGACCTTCTCAAATATATAAGGTCAAAACATCATAAAGAATCCAAACAGGTTTTCAATCATTCTTATAAGTTCGTTCAAATAAAAAAACCCTGTGAAATCACAGGGTTTTTATCATTTTTAGCTTAAGCGATTAAGCATCAAACGGATGGCGAAGAATAATGGTTTCTTCACGGTCTGGGCCAGTTGAAATGATGTCGATTGGACATTCAATCAATTGTTCAAGACGTTTCACATAGTTAATCGCCGCTTGTGGCAATTGATCTAGTGATTTCGCACCGAAAGTAGATTCTTTCCAGCCTGGCATAGTTTCGTAGATTGGTTTTAAAGTTTCAAATGCAAGCGCATCAGAAGAACCAACACAGCCAGAATCAGCAGCTTCGTAACCTACACAGATTTTCACTTCTTCTAAACCGTCAAGAACGTCAAGTTTAGTCAAGCAAATACCAGACAGTGAGTTCACTTCTACTGAACGACGCAGGATTTCAGCATCGAACCAGCCACAACGACGTTGACGGCCAGTAGACGCACCAAATTCTGAACCTACAGTACCCAGATGTTTACCAATTGCATCACCTGTATCTGTTGCAGCGTCATAAACCAACTCAGTTGGGAATGGACCTGAACCTACACGAGTGGTGTATGCTTTAGTAATACCAAGAACATAGTCAAGGTGTAATGGACCAAGACCTGAACCTGAACTTACGCCACCAGCAGTTGTGTTTGAAGAAGTCACGTACGGGTATGTACCGTGGTCAACGTCAAGCAATGAACCTTGCGCACCTTCGAACATGATTTTCTTGCCAGCTTTACGGTAAGCGTGAAGTTCACCAGTCACGTCCATAACCATAGGCTCGATCACTTTGCGCCATTCGTCGCAAAGCGCAAGTACGTCTTCAACTTTAACTGCTTCAACACCGAAGAATTGAGTCAATTGGAAGTTGTGGTATTCAAGCAATTCTTCAAGCTGAGCTTTCAGATGTTCGCCACCACGTACCAGGTCAGCAACACGGATTGCACGACGTGCCACTTTATCTTCATAAGCAGGCCCGATCCCACGACCAGTTGTACCAATTTTCGCATTACCACGTTTTTTCTCACGAGCTTGGTCAAGTGCGATGTGGTGCGGAAGAATCAATGGACAGTTTGGAGAAATGCGTAGACGTTCACGTACTGGCACGCCTTCTTTTTCAAGAATATCCATCTCTTTGATGAGCGCTTCAGGTGAAAGAACCACACCATTACCAATTAAGCATAATACGTTTTCACGTAAAATACCTGATGGAATGAGGTGTAATACAGTTTTCTTACCACCAACCACGAGAGTATGACCTGCGTTATGTCCGCCTTGATAACGAACTACTGCAGCCGCTTGATCTGTGAGCAGGTCGACGATCTTACCCTTACCTTCGTCGCCCCATTGGGTACCAAGTACCACAACATTCTTGCCCATAATAGCCTCATTACATCATGCTGTTAAAGTTGAAAGTCCCACTCAGCGACATGAACACTGAGTAAAACAATTAAAGCGATTAAATCGTTTTGATAGTCCACTCACCGTCCACATTCACCAGCTGGTGAGTTGCATACGGTACCGAGTTTAAATCATCATTACCTAATAACTGAATTACACTTAAGCCTTGTGCACGGGTTGCCTGAATCGCATTTAACAGCGCAGCATCTATACCCTTAGGTGCTACCACAACTTTAGCTGTAGCAAACTTGCCTGCACTTAAAGCATATAAGTCACAAGAGAAACCGGTTGCCGGACGTGCACGACCAAAATGCTCACCAATACCATCATAACGGCCACCTTGTGCTAATGCAGCAGCACGGTTCGGTGCATAAACGGCATACATCAGGCCAGTGTGATAATGGTATGAACGTAATTCAACGACATCAATCCCAATATGCAGATTCGGCCAGCGTGCCTGAACTTCATTTTTGGTAGTTTGCAGTGCATCAAATGCCTGTTTGAAGGCTGGATTTTCTAATACTTCAGCACTTAAATTCGTTTTTAAGGCATCCAGGTCACTTGCAAAACGGCCAAGCGTATAGAAGTCTGATCCAAACTTAAGATTTTGAGTAAATTCAGCCAGTTCTGGCAATGCTTTACGTTGATAAAGATCAGACAATTGGCGTTCGGTTGCTTTACTTAAACCAGCTTGTGCAATCAGACTACGGAACAGCCTCACATGACCTAAGTCAAGGTGGATACCATCGGCCAAACCTGCTTCCTGAATCAGGCTGATCATCAAGTCAACCATTTCCACGTCAGCATCAATGCTGTCTGAACCAAATAATTCTGCACCCAATTGCAATGGTGCACGTGTGGTATTAAATCCTTGAGGTTTCGTATGTAAAACCGTACCCGCATAACAATAACGAGCCACACCTTCCACTGGATGTACATGCGCATCGATACGAGCCACTTGTGGTGTCATATCGGCACGCACACCAAGCAAACGGCCAGACAGCTGGTCGATCACTTTAAAAGTGGCTAAGTCTAAATCCTGATTCGATTCTGAGAGAGAAGATAGAGATTCAATGTATTCAATAAATGGCGTGTACACCAGCTGATAACCTCGAGATGCGAGGAAATCCAGTGATTGACGGCGCAGGCTTTCGATGACTTGCGCTTGTTCTGGTAATACATCAGCTACACCATCAGGTAATAACCATGTCTCTGAAATGGGCATGTTGTAAACCTAAATTCTTGTCAGCGCGGAATAAACCGCATAAAAAAATCGGGAGCACACCCGATTTCTCCTAGTCTAGCACGATCGTTTAGGCTGTGCATCGCAATTTTGATAATTTTCTCTGACTGAACAAAGGACTTAGATAGATAAACCAAATCATCTCCCTCTTATCAAGAGAAAATAGGCTGAATAAAATTTAATAACCAACATATCAACTTGATTTTCTAATATATTTCCCCAACCAAAACAATGATGAAAAACTTATTCTTGATTCAATCCTCATCTATCCAAGGGTAAAAATTTATAAAATATCAGTACTAGATGCTTAAAAATAATCCTATACAAAAACCCAATGTGGAGACTTAAATGACCAAGAAAACAGCATCATTCTGGTAGAGTTTAAAGGGACTGCAAAGACTCCGGTATTTCTTATAAACTTTCTTTCTCCTTCTAGAATAAAACCCGATCATCTCATGCCTCCCTTTCAGCCACGTATAACGCCTTCTGATGCCACTCCTCTGAGTGAGTTTCAGCGTGGTGTGAAAGACTGCATACCTTTATTATTGGGTGTAATTCCTCTGGCACTGGTCTTGGGTGCAACAGCAGCACAAAAAGATTTTAGCCTGCTTGAGGTTCCCTTGCTGACCGGGCTGAACTTTGCTGGCGGTTCCGAATTTGCAGTTTTAGAAGCCTGGACTGATCCACCTCATCTGCTTACCTTGATCTTTATTACTTTTCTCATTAACAGCCGCTATATTCTGCTCGGTGCCAGTCTGGTGCCTTATTATGCCGGGCTATGTATTGTTCTTTATCTGGCTTGGGTCGGCTTTACCACTTTAGGTGCTTTGGCTGGGCCGGTGTTAGGAGATATTCACTATTTTGGTTTTGATATGGCTTTCCCAGCCATTATGCTGATTTTACTGAAAGGTATGTGGAAAGGCTTTACTGAAGCCAGACCTTGGCTAATCAGTTTAATTTTTGCTGCTCTGACTTATAGCTATCTGCCAGGCAACTGGTATGTGCTGATTGGTGCGCTTGCTGGCATTGCCGCTGCCTTCTGGCTAATTCAGGAGGATGAAGCATGATCCAGATGAGCACTTTTATCGCAATCTTATTAGTTGCGCTAACGACTTACTGCACGCGGATACTTGGCTATGTCCTACTCAAAAATAAAACTTTGAGCAAACGTCAGCGTAAAATTCTGGAAGTGATTCCAGGCTGTGTACTGATTTCGATGATCACCCCATATTTTTTACGAGATGATCCGGCTGATCTGATAGCCATAATGGTGACACTATTCGTTGCATCACGCTTTGGCATGCTGCCGACCATTTTGATTAGCATGGCCTCGGCAGCTATTTTAAGAACCTTACTGGTTTAAATCCTTTATATAAGGCTAAGCCAGTATGAAAAGGTCTTATGACTTTGGTTCTACTACTTTAGCGAGCAGATTTACCAGTTCTGCATTTTGCAGCTCAACTTTTTGCAGTTTAGCCGTAGTCTGATCCAGTACTTCCTGCTGAACATGCATTTTTTTCGCCAGATCCTGCATAATTTCCAAGGTCTTTTTTAAATTTTCTTCCAGATGCGCCACTTTTTCCTCAACTGGCACGCCTTCCACACTTTGTGAACTCTCATTATTATTAAATTGCAGCCAGATCAAAAAAATCACAGCCAAGGTCAGTAATATAATAAATCCCCAGATCAACATCATGTGCTTGCTCTTATTCCATTTAATTATCTTTATCTTAACGAAAAAATATCCAGATCACAGAAATATTCGGCATAAATCCAGAGCTTTTCGATCAATTACGTTCAAGTTTTTATTCATTTTCTTCTAATTTTTTAATCTTGCATAAAAAAGCACCCCATTTGGGATGCTTTCAAAATAGCTTAATCTGTATAAAAGGATTCACAGAGATCCAGCAAACGGTTGGCATAACCCCATTCATTATCATACCAGGCAAATACTTTGGCCTGATGCCCCACTACCAAGGTTTGGGTCAGATCCACAATCAATGAGTAAGGCGAATGATTAAAGTCTGAAGATACTAGAGGCTCATCTGTCACAGACATGATTTCAGCAAAATCCTGACGTGCAGCGTTCATTAATACTTCATTCAACTGATGATCAGTAATGGGTGACTGGGAGATAAAGGTTAAATCAATGGCCGCTACATTAATGGTTGGCACACGAATCGAATAACCATCAATCCGGTTTTCCATCTTCGGCATTACGCGTTTTAAAGCACCCAAAGCCGAAGATGTGGTTGGAATAATATTTTGCCCAGAAGCTCGGGCACGTCTTAAATCACGATGGGCATGATCCAGTACTGACTGATCCGCTGTCACTGCGTGAATTTCAGTCATCAGTGCAGTCTCAATACCAAAGGCATCATCAATGATTTTGACTAGAGGTACCAATGCTTGCGTAGTACAAGAAACACTGGAAATAATCTGGTCACTTTCTTTGACATCACGATGGTTGACGCCATAGACAATTGCGGCATCCACTGTATCAAACGGTGCAGCACCAATAATGACCCGTTTTGCCCCGGCAGTAATATGCTGAGTCGCAGCCTCACGCGAACGGAACAGGCCGGTACATTCCAATACCACATCAATATTCAGTTCATGCCATGGCATTTCCACCGGATTCGCTTGTCTTAACACCTGAACTTTCTGATAGGCATCGCGATAAGTGACATGCAGGTAGGCATACTCATCTTCATAAGTCAGATCAACCTGCCCCGGGAAACGACCATGAGTAGAATCATATTTAAATAGATGCAATAAGGTTTCAACGTCGGCAACGTCATTAATGGCAACGATGTCAAAATTAAAATCTTTCGGATTTTCAAACCATGCACGCAACACATTGCGTCCGATTCGTCCAAAACCATTAATTGCGATACGTTGCATCGACATTTCCTACTGCGGCATAAAACTTTGTGCGCCTATATTAATGGAATTATCCAGCTGACTGATAACTATTCAGCTAAATCCACTAAAAATTACACAGAATGTCCAATATTTCATCGAAAAATTCATACTTTACTTGAAGCAATCCAGTCTTTCTATCAGCGAGAATTAAGATAAATTGCTGTAATGACAATAGCTTTTGATTTTGCAGGGCATTTTTCTGATTTTTCCAATATTCATTCCTTATAGTTTTATGATCTATAAATATGAAAATCATTGGTTGAACAGGCATTTTCCGTTATAATTTGGCGTTTTTAAATATTTAAGCCCCGCATTGCAGCAGAGAACCAACCTTCTTGTCAGACTGTGATGTTTTTAGCCAAATCGGAAATTATGGAGTGACTTGGTTGTGAGTACTCGTTTTATGACATCAGCTGAAATTCGCGAAGCTTTTTTAAGCTACTTTGAATCGCAAGGGCATACACGTGTCGCGTCGAGTTCTCTGGTTCCTGCCAACGACCCAACATTATTGTTTACCAATGCTGGTATGAACCAGTTTAAAGACTGCTTCTTAGGTCTGGAAAAGCGCGATTATGTACGTGCGACATCTTCACAAAAATGCGTACGCGCAGGTGGTAAACACAACGACTTAGATAACGTTGGCTACACAGCGCGTCACCACACATTTTTTGAAATGCTGGGTAACTTCTCGTTTGGTGATTACTTCAAACGTGATGCAATTAAATTTGCCTGGGAATTCCTGACCGGCGACAAATGGCTGGCTCTGCCTAAAGACAAATTGTACGTAACTGTGTATCACACTGATGACGAAGCTTTTGACATCTGGAATAAAGAAGTTGGTCTAGATGCCAGCCGCATTATCCGCATTGGTGATAATAAAGGCGAAAAATACGCTTCTGATAACTTCTGGGCAATGGGTGACACTGGTCCTTGTGGTCCATGTTCTGAAATCTTCTATGACCACGGTGATCATATCTGGGGTGGCCTGCCAGGTACGCCTGAAGAAGATGGCGACCGTTTCATTGAAATCTGGAACAACGTATTCATGCAGTTCAACCGCACTGCGGATGGCGTCCTGCACCCTCTTCCTGCACCTTCTGTTGATACCGGTATGGGCCTTGAGCGTATTTCTGCGGTTCTGCAACACGTCAATTCTAACTATGAAATCGACCTGTTCCAAAACCTATTAAAAGCTGCTGCTGAAATCATCGGTCTAGATACTTCAGACATTGAAGCGAAAGCACAAGCTGAAAACAAACCGGTTGAATACCCTGCTTCACTTAAAGTGGTTGCTGACCATGCACGTTCATGCTGCTTCCTGATTGCAGATGGCGTGAACCCTTCAAATGAAGGTCGTGGTTATGTACTGCGCCGTATTATCCGTCGTGCAGTTCGTCACGGTAACAAACTGGGTGCGACTGGTTCATTCTTCCACAAAATGCTGCAACCTTTGATTGATGTAATGGGTGCTGCTTATCCTGAACTTGAAGCAAACAAGGCACGTATCGAAGCTGCTTTGCTGAAAGAAGAAGAACAATTCGCCAAAACACTTGAGCAAGGCCTAAAATTGCTTGAAGGCGAACTGGCAAACCTGAAAGGTTCTGTGATTCCAGGTGAAATCGTATTCAAACTTTATGACACTTATGGCTTCCCAACTGACCTTACAGCAGATATCGCACGTGAACGTGATTTAACCATTGACGAAGCTGGCTTTGAAAAAGAAATGGCGGCTCAACGTCAACGTGCACGTGATGCAGGTAAATTCGCAATCGACTATAACAGCGTTGTTAAAGTTGAAGGCGAAACTCAGTTTGAAGGTTATGACGCAACAGCAGGCGAAGGTCGAATCATCGCGATCTACAAAGATGGCGAACAGGTTGACGAAGTGGTTGAAGGCGACGAAGCACTGATTGTTCTGAACCAAACTCCTTTCTATGCAGAAAGCGGTGGTCAGATCGGTGATACAGGGCTCTTCAAAAACGATACAGGTATCTTTGAAGTTCAAGATACCAAAAAATCTGGTGGTGCATTCGTTCACCAAGGTATCGTGACTATGGGTAACCTTAAAGTTACTCAAAACGTTGAAGCAACGGTTAAAGCCGAGATTCGTGCTGCAACTGCTCGTAACCACTCTGCAACTCACTTGCTCCACGCTGCCCTACGTCAAATCCTGGGTTCACACGTACAACAAAAAGGTTCATTGGTTGCGTCTGACGTTCTGCGTTTCGACTTTGTTAACGATCAGCCTGTAACTTTTGAACAGTTGCAAGAAATTGAACGTCTTGTCAATGCTGAAGTGATTGCCAATACGCCTGTTACGACTGAACTGCTCGACATCGAATCTGCGAAAGCCAAAGGTGCGATGATGCTGTTCGGTGAGAAATACGGTGAAGAAGTTCGCGTATTGTCTATGGGTTCAGTGATTGACGAGAAAAACTTCTCGATCGAGCTGTGTGGCGGTATTCATGTGAAACGTACAGGTGACATTGGTCTGTTCAAAATCACTTCTGAAGGTGGTGTAGCAGCAGGTGTACGTCGTATTGAAGCCGTAACTGGTACTAAAGCGGTTGAAGTCGTACAGAAAGTCGATCGTGATGTTCAATACATCAATGGTTTGTTAAAAGCACAGAACCATAAAACAGTCGAAAAAGTTGAAGCTGTGGTGGACACTGCACATCAATTGCAAAAACAGATCGAACAGCTGAATCAAAAATTGGCAAGCTTACAAGCCGGTGAACTTTTAAGTCAGGTTCAAGAGCTTGCAGGCCGTAAAACATTAATCACTACTGTTCAGAATATGGATGCAAAAGCATTACGTAACCTGCACGACGGTGTGAAATCAAAATTAGAAAATGCAGTCATTGTTCTTGCAGGTGTAGAGGGTGACAAGGTTAGCTTGATTGCATCTGTGGCGAAAGACTTTACTGCTTCTATTAAAGCGGGTGACATCATCAAACACTTGGCAACTGAGCTAGGTGGTAAAGGTGGTGGTAAACCTGACTTGGCACAAGGTGGCGCGCCACTTAACGAGAAGTTTGCTCCAGTGATGGCTGATTTAGCAGCTTGGCTTGAAGCAAAATAAAAACTTCATTTTGTGTAACTGACCCTGATCGGAAAATCAGGGTCATGGTTTATATGGAACAACTATGGCATTAATCGTTCAAAAATATGGCGGTACCTCAATGGGTACTCCCGAGCGCATTCTCAATGTTGCTCGTCGTGTGAAGCGCTGGCATGACCATGGCCACAAGGTGGTTGTAGTCGTATCTGCTATGAGTGGTGAAACCAACCGCTTGCTTGCTCTCGCGAAAGCCATTACCGAAACCCCTGACCCACGTGAACTTGACCAAATGGTTTCTACGGGTGAACAGGTAACGATTTCCATGTTAGCTATGGCGCTGAATTCAATTGGCGTTGAAGCTAAATCTTTAACTGGTCGCCAGGTTGGTATTAAAACTGACAGCGCATTCACCAAAGCACGTATCGAATCTATTGATACTGATGTATTGACTGAAAACCTAGATGCAGGCCGCGTGATTGTGGTTGCAGGTTTCCAGGGCTTTGATGCTGATGGCAATACCACAACTTTAGGTCGTGGTGGTTCTGATACTTCAGGTGTTGCCCTTGCTGCAGCGCTAAAAGCGGATGAATGTCAGATTTACACAGATGTTGATGGCGTATATACGACTGACCCTCGTGTTGCTCCTAAAGCGAAAAAAGTAGACCGTATCTCTTTCGAAGAAATGCTGGAAATGGCATCTTTAGGTTCTAAAGTTCTTCAAATTCGCTCTGTAGAATTTGCAGGTAAGTACCAAGTGCCTTTACGCGTACTCTCAAGCTTCGATAATGACACTGATGGCGCATTTGACGAAGACTTCAAAAACAACGTCGGAACTCTTATTACTACTGAACTGGAAGACAACATGGAACAGCCAATTATCTCTGGTATCGCGTTCAACCGCGACGAAGCTAAACTGACTATTCTGGGTGTTCCAGATGAGCCAGGTATTGCATCTAAAATTCTTAAACCAATTGGTGATGCCAATATCGAAGTGGATATGATTATCCAGAACGTTGAAGAAGATGGTACGACTGATTTCACGTTTACTGTAAACCGCGGTGAACTCGCTAAAGCCAAAAAAATCCTTGAAGAAACTGCTCAAGCGATTGGCGCACGTGAAGTTGCAACTCGTGATGACATCGTTAAAGTGTCTATCGTCGGTGTAGGTATGCGCTCTCACGCAGGTGTAGCAAGCAAAATGTTCACTGCTCTTGCTGATGAAGGCATCAACATCCTGATGATCTCTACTTCTGAAATCAAGATTTCTGTGATTATCGAAGAGAATTATCTTGAGCTTGCAGTTCGCTCACTTCACACTGCGTTCGGTTTAGACCGTGAACATGGTGAATCTAGCGCACGCGCTTAAGAGAACTACAAATACCGTCATTGTCTGACAGTATTTCATTAAATCTCTACAAAAATGCAGGGCCACTATAGTTTTTTTTATAGTGGCTCTGTTATATTAAGCCTAAGGATTTTCAACAGTCTGGATAGTTAACCTCTTCATTTCATGGACAGGACTTTCTATTCAAACTTTAATTATATAATTTTAGGTTGTGTTTTTTTATTACATTCAATAGATTGCAGGTTTTGCATTTTGCAAGGAGAGAAACATGCTGATTTTGACTCGACGCGTCGGGGAAACTTTAATGATCGGAGACCAAGTCAGCGTGACTGTACTTGGCGTAAAAGGCAACCAGGTTCGTATTGGGGTAAATGCTCCGAAAGAAGTCTCTGTACACCGTGAAGAGATTTACCAGCGTATCCAGCATGAACGTGCAATGCATGAACATCTTCAGCATATTGACCAGGATTATCAACCTTCTTCTTATGAAGATGATAACCAGACACAAAATAACTTTAACCGTTAATTTTGTATGAATATAAAAGCGGCTTTTAAGCCGCTTTTAATTTGGCTAATTTTCAACTGCATAGCAAAATAATTAGACTTTAGCCCGCCTGCTGCTAATCAAGCAACGCTGCCAGCACTTTTTTCACTGGTCCAAAACTACGACGGTGTTCATCAATCACCCCGTGTAAGGCAATCGCTTCAAAATGTGCTTTGGTCGGATAGCCCTTATGCTTGGCAAAGCCAAATTGCGGATATTTTTGATCCATCTCCACCATCTGGCGATCACGGGTCACTTTAGCCAGAATACTGGCTGCTGAAATCTCAGGATGCAAGGCATCCCCACCTACGACCGCATCACAACTCATCGCAAGGCCCTGAGGAATCTTGTTGCCATCGACCAGTACATGTTCCGGCTGAATACTTAATGCTTCCACAGCGCGGCGCATTGCCAGTAAAGAGGCCTGCAAAATATTATGCTCGTCGATTTCTGCTGCAGAAGCTTCAGCAATGGCCCAAGCTAGGGCTTTTTCCTGAATCTCAATAAAAAGTTTTTCGCGCTTCTTCTCGCTTAGCTTCTTGGAATCATTTAAGCCCTCAATCGGGTTATTCGGATCCAATATCACAGCCGCAGCGACCACCGATCCTACTAATGGCCCACGCCCTGCTTCATCTACACCAGCAATATTCATTTTATTTCCCATAAAAAATAGGCTGAACCAGTCAGCCTATTCAAATTTGATTTTGAATTAGTTTACCGCTTCAGCCACGCAAGCGTTAATAGTATTTGCAACAACATTACCTACAATAGTCGCACGTGCTGTCGCATCAATTGCTGCAGTTGCCAAATCCACTGCAGTCACGTTTTGTGGTGCTTTTTCACTCACGCAACCACAGATTTCAGACTGGATATTCTGTTTTTGCGTTTCTGTCATTAAGCGTGTTGCAGTTTGCCAAGCCGGAATATTGTTTAGTTCAGTGACACATTTTGCATTGATGGCAATTTTAATGGCTGCAGAACCGAGTTGCTGACCTGTACTTGCTTGAGTTGTGGTGCTGGCACCTTGTGGTGCTACACATGCAGAAAGAACAAGTGTTAATGGAGCAACAACAGCCAATAATTTTTTCACGGATTTTATCCTTTTTTCAGCTTTTAAAATATGCGCTATTGTGCCGAAGTTTATCGAAATAAGAAATCTAAAAATGAGTCATGATGTCTAATCTGCGCGCAGCCAGACTCATAGCCATCCCAGGAAAGAAGACTCACTACTAATCTAAAGGTAAAGTTTGGATAAGCCAGCACCGAAAAATCTTTAATTGATAAACTCGCCCATACAGCCTTTTAAGCTATTGGCAATTGCTTTGCGGGTTAGCTCTTTTTTAGTTTCTTCATCAATGGTTGCTTTTAACAGGGTTTTGGCCGGCACACCTTCCAAAGCATGCTCACCCACACAGCCACACACTTTTTGCTGTAAATGCTGTTTATTGGCTTCAGCCATGAAATAAGTCCCCATTTTCCAGACTTTGGAATCTTTCAGCTCTTGGCCACACTGATATTCAATCACAGGTTTCAGGGCTTTCTGAGTCATTGAGGTATCTGCACAAGCAGGATTGATTAAGCTAACGGCCAGAACAGGCCACAGGAATTTTAATTTCATCTTCGGTTCATATATCAAATTAAATAAAAAGGCAGAGCGAACTCTACCCTCTTTGGGCGCAACGATTGACTAGAATATTGCTTTAAACAAGTGCCTGAATCAGGCTGATCCATTTCTGTTTTTCAGTATCAGAAATAAATGAAGCTTCAAAAGAATTAATTGCGAGCTGTTTGAGTTCTTCGTTGCTTAGATCTAAAGCTTCAGCAATGGCAATGAAATTGTCATTCATATAACCACCAAAATACGAAGGATCATCTGAATTCACTGTCACATGCGCACCCTGCTGCAACAGACGACGGATATTATGTTGCTGCATATCATCCACAACACACAGCTTTAGGTTTGAAAGTGGACATACTGTGAGCGGCATCTTCTCTGCAATCAAACGCTGCATCAATTCTGGATCTTCCTCAGAACGTACGCCATGGTCAATACGGTTAACTTTTAATAAATCCAAAGCTTCCCAGACATATTCTGCCGGACCTTCTTCACCCGCATGTGCGACTACCAGAAAACCGGCTTCAC
This sequence comes from Acinetobacter sp. YZS-X1-1, assembly GCF_000804305.1. NCBI lineage: Bacteria > Pseudomonadati > Pseudomonadota > Gammaproteobacteria > Moraxellales > Moraxellaceae > Acinetobacter > Acinetobacter sp. YZS-X1-1. Next base: position 60,752 of record NZ_JWHB01000012.1, read on the forward strand.
GTGCTTTAGCGAAAACACGTTCAAACTTAGACGGTGGATGGCCGACTTCACTTGAATCCAGCCCCACTCCAATGATCCGATCTTTATAAGGCAGCGCTTGTTCTAATGTTTTAAATGCTACTTCTTCACTAAGATGACGCAGGAAACACATGATCAGATGTGAAGTAATGCCTAATTTAGCTTTCGCATCATCACAGGCTTTCTGCAAGCCATTAATCACAGTTTCAAAGGCAATGCCACGATCGGTATGCGTCTGCGGATCAAAGAACATTTCAGTATGCACGACATTATCATCCGCACATTTTTCAAAATATGCCCAAGCCAGATCATAAAAGTCCTGTTCATGAATCAGAACATTGGCACCCGCGTAGTAGATATCCAAGAAAGATTGCAGATTATGGAAATTATAAGCCCGCTTCACTTCCTCAACCGATTTATAAGGAATGCTAATTTCATTACGCTGTGCAATCGCAAACATTAACTCAGGTTCAAAGGTACCTTCGATATGCACATGCAGCTCAGCCTTTGGCAAGGCCTGAATCAATTCAAGACGGTTCATCACTACTCCTGATTAAACCTGAGAAAAATAAAAAAGGGTGCAAACTGAGTTTACACCCTTTTGATATTCGACAAAAATTAGCCGCCAAACATCCAGAACTTCAATGCCCATAGTACTGCGATGATCCATACCATGTATGGAACAGTATTCGCTTTACCTGTCAGCAGTTTAATCAGCGCATAGCTGATAAAACCCATTGCGATACCGTCTGCAATTGAATACGTAAATGGCATGAATACAATGGTCAGGAACGCCGGAACCGCTTCAGTAATATCATCCCATTCAATATGGACAATACCCTGAATCATCAATACACCGACAAATAGCAATGCTGGTGCAGTTGCAAAGCCTGGTACAGATTGAGCCAATGGAGCCAGGAACAGGCAGGCAATGAACAGCAAGCCCACCACAACTGCAGTCAGACCGGTACGACCACCTGCTGCAACACCCGCTGATGACTCAATATAAGGTGTAGTTGAAGAAGTACCCAAAGCAGCACCTGCAACAATCGCAGAAGAATCGGCAAATAATGCTTTTTTCAGACGCGGCAATTTACCATCTTTTAACAAACCTGCACGATGTGAAACACCTACTAGCGTACCAGTAGAGTCAAACAGATCGACCAAGAAGAATACGAAGATCACACCGATCAGGCTAGCTGTAAACAGACCTTGAAAGTCCATTTGCAAGAAGGTTGGTGCCAGTGAAGGAATTTGACCCACTACACCCTGGAACTGGTTATAACCTAAAGCAGTAGAAATCGCAGTGATTACCAAAATACTGATAATGATCGCACCACGTACTTTGAAGTGATGCATTACCACCACTAACAGGAAGCCAAGTAGCGCAAGCATAACAGTTGGCTGTTTCAAATCACCCAGACCCACCAAAGTCGCTTGATTATCAACAATGATGCCAGCATTTTTCAGTGCTACCAGAGCCAGGAACAGGCCAATACCACCGCCAATCGCCAGTTTGAGAGACATTGGAATGGCATTGACAATCGCCTCACGTATTTTGAACATACTAATGGCAATGAAAACCAAACCTGATACAAATACTGCACCTAATGCAGTTTGCCAAGGCACACCCATTCCCAGACAGACTGAATAGGTAAAGAAGGCATTTAGCCCCATACCCGGCGCAAGTGCAATTGGATAATTGGCAATTAGCCCCATTACCAGACAGCCAATTGCGGCTGCAAGACAGGTGGCTACAAAGACAGCCCCATGATCCATCCCGGTTTCGGATAAAATCATCGGATTAACAATAATGATGTAACACATTGTCAGGAACGTGGTTACACCTGCCAGAACTTCTGTACGGAAACTGGTTTTGTTTTCACTCAGTTTGAACAGACGTTCCAGCATATTTTCTGAAGATGGATTAGGAGTCGTCATGACCTAGCCCCTATTGAGTAAACTTTATGCTTTAAGCATGCCGCCGAATCCAGGAAATTTTATAGAAAACTTCATGAATTTTAAGGATCTGTTAGCAACGAATATGCCAGCTTCGCCATTTAGCGGGTCAAAATGTTTCAATAGCGAACAGTAAGAAAACTGCGCTAGAAAAACTCAAAAAACAATCTAAACAAAAAAGCTGCATAACCCCTATGCAGCTTTTTTCATCATTAGAATCAAATACTTAATTAAAGTAAATTTGATCTAACTTTATCTTTTGCAAATTATAACACATTGATTTCTGATTGCTTCTTAGAATTTATATTTTATTAAAAATTAATATAAGTCAGTTTTATTATTATTAAATTTTCTTTTATTTATTATGATTTTATTTTTATCTTTTTACCTGACCCCCTAATCAAAAAGCTTATGCAAATCTATTAAGGTCGGGGCCGATTTGCATTCAGCAATTTAGTTGAATGTTGTACTTCTTTCAGAATCTGATGAAGCTCTTCATGTTTTCTTGTTTCGGCCTGTTGGTGAACACAATAACCGAGTAAACCCACCATCAGCACAAAAATAGGAATTGTATAAATTTTCATTTTTGTAGTTGAATTATGTAACAGTATTGAAATTATGCTAACAAAATAACAATAAAATTATGACATAGTTTACAAATAACCCGATAAAATGCAGTTTTTTCAATTATTTAGAGTTTTTATATTCTTCATTTTTTTATACTTCTTATTCAATTAATCATAATTTCTTAAGCCATATTTTTTTATTTTTTAGTCATTTTTTTAATATTAAAAGAAATTAATTGATTGATTCTATTTTTTATTTTTTTAGAAATTTATCTTTACTATATAAATTTATCGAGTGAAAAATATCTTTTAAAGTTCACTATAGCTTTCATTATTTTATTTAGCTTTTCTTCTAAAAAATTCATCCATTTCCTGTTAAAAATTCTTCTAAATAAATGATATTTTGAAAGTTCCTTCCCTATTTTTTAATTTTTATTCAATTCAACCTAATATTGTTAAACTTAAATTTACCCAAGACTTTTAAGAAAATTTCTTCATTCAGTCTTGGGTGAATCTTTTACCTTAAGCAGCCAGCTGCTCATCACGTTTAAATACCAACTCACCTTTTAGTGAACTTTCAGCATCAAAATAATACCCATCGGTATTAAAGGCTTTTAAGTCTTCAGTTCGTTTAATCTGGTTTTCAATGATAAAGCGCGCCATTAAACCACGAGCTTTCTTGGCATAGAAGCTGATGACTTTATATTTGCCATTTTTCTGATCTAAAAATACCGGCTTGATGATTTCAGCCTGAATTTTGCTTTCTTTCACTGCTTTGTAATATTCATCGGAGGCAATATTGACCAGAATTTCAGACTCTGCTTCTGCCAGATCATGATTGATCAGGTCAGTGATGGTATGTCCCCAGAACTCGTAGAGATGAGCACCACGTGGGTTAGTCAATTTGGTTCCCATCTCCAAACGGTAAGGCATCATCAGATCCAGCGGACGCAATAAGCCATAGAGGCCGGATAACATACGCAGATGGTTCTGTGCGTAATGAATCTGATCCTGCTTTAATTGGTAAGCATCCAGACCGGTATAAACATCCCCTTTAAAGGCAAAGATTGCCTGACGAGCATTGGAAAAATCAAAATCCGGCTGCCAGTCTCTGAAGCGTTCCGCATTCAAATTGGCAATTTTTTCACTGACGCTCATTAAGCTGGAAATTTCAGTTGCTGATAACTTGCGGGCAACTTCTATCAATTCCTGGGAATGTTCCAGCAATCTTGCCTGAGTAAATTGATCGGTAGGTAAAGGTGTTTCGTAATCTAGAGTCTTGGCTGGAGAAATTAAAGCAAGCATAGCAACCTGGTTAAAAAATGATTAATCAAACTATATCAGTAGACTTATTTTAATTCCAATTCATGTTTTTATTTATCATAATCGTTAAAATAGAAAATTCTCCTGCAATTTATCGGTTTGCTATGTCCGAACCAATCTTCCTCCCAGGCCCTGCTGGCCAACTTGAGGTTTTTGTGGATTATCCTCAGGGTGAAGTGAAAGGATTCGCGATTGTTTGTCATCCCCATCCATTACAAGGTGGCACACCACAACATAAGGTTCCAGTGTTACTGGCACAAATGTTTTTAGAGCGTGGTTGTGTTGTCTATCGTCCAAGTTTCCGTGGTTCTGGTCAAAGTGCCGGTCTACATGATGAAGGCTTTGGCGAAACGGATGATATACTTGAAGTCATTAAATATGCGCGTCGCCAACATATTGGCCTGCCTTTCTTGGCAGGCGGTTTCAGTTTTGGTGCACATGTCATGGTCAAGTGTTACGCCGCCCTGCCAGTTGAACTGCAACCTTCAAAAGTGATTTTGTGTGGTCTACCGACTGCAACCGTAGCTGGCCTACGTCACTATGTTACTCCACAGATCAAAGGTGATATTTTATTTATTCATGGTGAAGCGGATGATGTCACGCTTTTATCCGACATGATTGAATGGGCCAAGCCTCAACGTCATCTGGTCACGATCCTGCCTGGCGCAAATCATTTCTTTACCGGTTATTTAAAACAGCTTCGGATTGCGATGAGCCGTTTCCTCGCATTAAGCTAATCAAAAAAACCTCATCGAATGATGAGGTTTTTTATTCAGAAATAAAATCTTTAACATGAATTTCATAAATTACAGCCCGATATTTAGGTTTATCTAAGTGGCTAGAAATTTTCCCACCCAGACGTTCTGCAATTTTTCGGCTAGCCCAGTTTTCTTCGGCTACCGGATAGCTCAAAACTTTAATCCCTAATGTATTAAAAGCATAGCCCACAATACAACGTACTGCCTCATGTCCATAATGATGACCATGCGCCTTTTCACGAATCCAGATACCCACTTCAGGTATTTCATCATGCAGTCGATGCAAACCGCATAATCCGATAAATTCATGTCTTTCAATATGGCGAATCACAAAGATATATTCTTTATGATTAGCCATATTGTTTAGCCAGTTTTGCCAGACTGTTGCAAATACCTGTTCAGATTCCGGTGCATCCCATGCCATAAAACGGGTCAAACTCGGGGTAATCGAGGCATAGGCTTCCGCAGCATCGGATGACTTAAAATAATCTAAAACAAGACATTTAATTTGCAATATAGGCGAAAGACTTTGCATTTGTTGAACTAGTTCTTCCACTCAAACTCACTAAAACTTTCTTGTTCTTTCAACGATGCTTCAACAGCTTGTGCCAACTGATTTAATAAACTTTGTTCTGTAATCCGGTCCAGCCAGTCCTGTTCTTCATCCGGGTAAGAGGCGATTTCACAAATTAGGTGCCCTTCCTGGTCTCGTGTCTCACAGCTCACTGATAATGGCAACTCGTGTTCATCGACACTTACGGCCACTTGTGCGCCACTTTGCGCCAAGGTTTTAAAGCCATATTTACCGAGCTCTTCCGTCAGCAGATGTGCCACATATTCCTGAGTCTGCTGACTGCCCTGTAATTGTTCCTGGCTTTGAGGGGTGGCCATAAATTTTAATTTTCGCATTGCTACATCCAAATGGCTTTTTTGTTGTATGGTTTTAGCATAAGCCAATATAAACAAAACAGCCAAGCAAAAGCTTGGCTGTTTCATGTAAATTTTATAATTATTCTGTCACTTCAATCGCCAGACCAGCTTGAGAAGTCAGTTCAGTGAAGGTTGGGAAACTGGTTGCGACGGTTTCAGTCCCAACAATCTTGATTTCACCTGAGTTACGCAGACCTGCAATCGAGAAGCTCATGGCAATACGATGATCATGATGCGATTCAATTTTACCGCCAGTAAAGATTGGTGACCAGTCGCCTGTCTTACCTTTACCTTCGATAATGATGCCATCATCAGTTGGCGTACAGTCAATGCCCATGGTTTTCAGACCATCTGCCATCACTTGAATACGATCCGATTCTTTGACACGCAGTTCAGCAGCACCAGTTAGAATCGTTTGGCCTTCTGCACATGCAGCAGCAATGAACAATGCCGGGAATTCATCAATTGCTAGTGGCACTTGGTCTTCCGGCATATGAATGCCTTTTAAGGTACGTGTACCGCGAATACGAATGTCTGCAATCGGTTCACCGCCAGCGATGCGTTCATTTTCAACGCTGATATCGGCTCCCATCTGTTTCAGGATTTCAATCACACCAGTACGGGTCGGGTTAATGCCTACCGCTTCCAAAGTCACGTCTGAATTTTCAGTAATCGCTGCACCGACCATAAAGAAAGCTGCAGATGAAATATCAGAAGGCACCTGAATGTTAGTACCCACCAGCTTGCCGCCACCTTGCAGGGAAATACGGTTGCCTTCAGTTTTTACGTCATAACCAAAAGCACGCAACATACGTTCAGTATGGTCACGGGTTGGTTCTGGTTCAGTCACTGAAGTTTCACCTTCCGCCCAAAGACCCGCCAGCAGAATACCTGATTTCACCTGAGCAGATGCCATTGGCAAGTCGTATTGAATACCTTTCAGGTTTTGATTACCCGTAATCGATACTGGTGGTGTACCACGTTCACCCGTAGTTTGAATCTGCCCGCCCATCAAACGTAATGGTTTTGCAATACGCTCCATTGGACGTTTAGACAGTGAAGCATCACCCGTCATCACCGAATCAAATTTCTGAGCTGACAGCATGCCAGCCAGCAGGCGCATCGAAGTACCAGAGTTACCCATGTAAAGCGCAGACTTCGGTGGTTTCAGACCTTGCATACCCACACCATGAATGGTCACTTCACCATTTTTAGGGCCTTCGATGCTCAAACCCATGTCACGGAATGCCTGTAAAGTTGCAAGTGCATCTTCACCCTCAAGGAAACCCGTCACATGCGTTGTGCCTTCAGCGATGGCACCAAACATGATGGAACGGTGTGACACAGATTTGTCACCTGGCACGGTAAATTTACCCTGGAACGTCTTGGCACCTGGTTGAATGGTAAATTGTTGTGTCACTTTATTTTTCTCCATGAGAGGTTTCTTGGCGAGCATATGATTGAAGTGCTGACGCGCGGCTTGCGCATGCCCCAATAAGCCCATTAAAGCTTGTGAATCTTCATCTTCAATCAGCTTGCGGATAATCGCGAGTTGAGCTTCAAAGCCGTCCACGGCATTGAGAATCGCCTTTTTATTGGCAAAAAAGATGTCATGCCACATTTGTGGATCACTGGCGGCAATACGCGAGAAGTCACGGAAGCCACCGGCAGCATAACGAAAAATATCCAGATTGTCTTCGCGCTTGGCCAGTTGTTCGACCAGATTGAAGGCCATCAGATGCGGAAGATGACTGGTATGGGCCAGCACTTCATCGTGCTTTTCCACATCCATACAAATCACTTCCGCTTTGGCCACCTGCCACAGTTGAATCAGTTTATCGACCGCCCATTGTCCGCTACTTGGTAACGGCGTCAAAATCACCTTGTGATTGGCAAATAGATCGACCTTACCTGCATGCACGCCGGTATGTTCAGCACCCGCAATTGGATGCCCTGGCACAAAACCGGCTGGCAGATTTTCACCAAACACAGCTTTGGCTGCTTCTACCACATTGCCTTTGGTACTGCCAACATCGGTCAGAATGGCATTTTCCAACAAATAAGGCTTGATCGTTTCTAGCACTTTCTGGGTAGCACGAACAGGTAATGCCAGCACCACCAGATCTGCTCCTTTAACGGCTTCTACAGGATCTGCATATCCGTTGGAAATCAGACCAAGTGCCTTGGCATCTTCCAAGGTTTTTTGTGAGCGGGTCGATGCCACGATGTCATTGGCTAAATGCTCAGCCTTGATGACACGCGCCAGACTTGAACCAATCAGTCCAAGCCCAATAAAGGCAACTTTTTCAAACAGTGGCTGCGACATAACTTAAGCTTTCGCCTCTAAGCCAAGCACTTTGCCTAATGCAGCAAGGAATTTGGCATTTTCAGCTTCAGTACCAATCGATACACGCAAGTGGTTTGGAATACCCACTGGACGCACGATCACACCTTCTTTCAACAACTTGTTAAATGTTTCTGCTGGATCAGCCTGTACATCGACCAAGATGAAATTCGCGCGTGAAGGTACATAGTTCAGGCCCAAAGCTTTGAAGCCAGCTTCAAGCTGTGCCATACCTGCTTTATTTACTTCACGAGATTTCTCGATGAATGCTTCGTCTTTCAGTGCAGCAACCGCAGCCACCATCGCTAAATGGTTGACGTTAAATGGCTGACGGATACGGTTCAGGTAATCAGTTACTTCAACAGATGCCAAAGCAAAACCAACACGCAGTGCAGCCAGACCATAGCACTTAGACAGCGTACGGCTCACGATCAGATTTGGATACTGTTTCAGGAATTTCCGGCTGTTGAAGTTTTCCGGGAAATATTCCACATAAGCTTCGTCCAGTACCACGATGACATTCGCTGGCACTTTCTGCATGAAGGCTTCAAATTCAGCTTCTTCGAACCAAGTGCCTGTCGGGTTGTTCGGGTTCGCAATAAAGATCAGCTTGGTGTTGTCTTTCACCGCAGCCGCCATCGCTTCAAGGTCATGTGCGAAACCTTTTGCTGGGACTTCAATTGCTTCTGCATTAATCGCTTGAGTGACCAATGCATATACCGCAAATGCGTGCTGGCTATAAATCACTGAATCTTTTTCAGAAACAAATGCACGGGCAAGTATTTCAAGTAAGTCGTTTGAACCATTACCCAAAGTAATCTGATCATGATCAAAACCGAATTGTGTCTTGATCTGATCTTTCAGGATAAAGCCACCGCCATCAGGATAACGGCCAATTTCCGCCAGTTCTGCAGCGACTGCTTCTTTGACTTTATCTGAACAGCCCAGCGGGTTTTCATTTGAAGCCAGTTTTACGATATCAGTGATGCCCAACTCACGCTCAAGTTCACTGATCGGTTTACCTGGTTGATATGGCTTTAATTTAGACATGCCTTCATTGGCTGGGACAAACGACATTTTATACTTCCGATTTACAGATGAAACAGTGGTTAGCACCCTCGCACTAAACACGAAAGGCTGCTTTTATAAAACAGCTGCAGGATATGAACCAAGCACGCGGACTTCTTTCACAAGCGGACGAATTTCTTCGATCGCAGCTTTAACATTTTCCTGCTCAATATGACCTTCAAGATCGATAAAGAATACATAAGCCCATTTTTCAGGAAGTGCAGGTCGAGTTTCAATACTGGTTAGACTAATGTTGTGTTTGGCAAATGGAGCCAGAATCTCTAGCAATGCACCGGCACGGTCATGTGCAGAAACCAGTAATGAAGTTTTATCATTACCACTTTGTGGCACTTTTTCACGGCCAATTACCAGGAAGCGTGTAGTGTTTTCTGGATTGTCCTCAATATTGCTGTGCATAATCTCAAGATTATAAATATTCGCAGCAATTTCAGAAGCAATCGCAGCAGAATGCCATTCATTCTGAATACGGCGCGCAGCTTCAGCATTTGAACTGAGTGCCACACGTTCTACACCTGGATAATGAGCATCCAGCCATTTACGGCACTGAGCCAGAGTTTGCTGATGTGCATAGATCTGCTTAATACTGTCTTTACGGGTATTTTCAGAGATCAGGAACTGGTGATGAATGGGTAATTCTACTTCGCCAATCACATTCAGATGCGAAGTCTTGAAACAGTCTAAAGTGTGGTTCACTACCCCTTCAGAGGAGTTTTCAACCGGTACCAGACCATAATGTGCACTGCCCGCTTCTACTTCACGGAACACTTCATCAATGGTGGGTAATGGACGAACCACAGCATCATGACCAAAATGTTTCAATACTGCTGAATGTGTGTAGGTACCAACAGGTCCCAAGAATGCAATACTTTGGGGTGCTTCAAGCGCCAAACAAGCCGACATGATCTCGCGGAACAGACGTGCCATCGTCGTATCTGACAATGGTCCTTCATTGCGCTCCATAACATTGCGCAAAACTTGTGCTTCACGTTCCGGACGGTAAAACAGCGGATTTTCTTCAGATGCGAATTTCGCTTTTGCTACAGCCTCAGCCAAACGTGCACGACGATTAATTAATTGCTGGATTTGTTGATCAACTGAATCGATATCTTCACGAATTTTAGCCAAATCTAAAGAAGCCGTTGTGTTTTGATCGTCGTTGATCATCGTGATGTCGCCCTTCATAAACCTTATCTGTGCAGTATAACAATTAGTACGCTGCAAATGTTACACAATATAACTTTAGTAGATTAATTCTTAAAAACAGGGAGTTGATTTTAACCGTTCATCGCTTTAGTCATATCTGGTAACATTTCTTTCAGCATTTTCGCATGTTTTACATTATCAAATTGTAAACTTTGCCCGCTCATCTTAACTGATTTTTATCAAGATGAAATATCACTATTTCTTAATCTACATAACGATTTTAAGCATAAGAAAATAAAAATAAAGCCATCTCGATACCTCTAGTTTGACTACTTAAAATCTGAGTGACAGTTCACAATAAAATGCCCATAGAAAACTGTTTTTTCGACCATTTTCCTTTGATTTAATTGGATTTTTTACACTAAATCACTATTTAGTTACAAAGCAGAGACGTTTTTTAAACCTTAAATCGCTAGTCTAATTTAAAACTATATTGGAGGTGCCTATAATGCCAAAAAGAATAGCGGTACTTGTAACGAATAATTTTGAAGATCTTGAATATACTGAGCCTGTTGCGGCCTTACTCGCTGCAGAGCACAGTGTCTGTAATATTAAACTACATGCCGGAAAAGTCGTACATGGACTCCATGGCCAGTCGAGTGTAACCATTGATCGGGGAATTGATCATATCAGTATTGATGATTTTGATGGCCTACTTATTCCGGGCGGTGAATCGCCTGTATCCCTCGCCAACGATACGCGAGTCTTACATTTCATTCAGGCTTTTAATGAGGCCAAAAAGACCATCTTCAGTCTTTGTGACGCATCTTTATTACTCAGTGAAGCTGATGTTTTAAAGAACCGGATCATTACCAGTATCCGTGCGCATGCACCTCGGGTACAACATGCGGGTGCGACTTATTATGATGTCGAACTGGTCAATGACAATAATCAGCTGATTTCATCTCGAGTACCAAATGATTTGCCAATTTTTATTCATGAATGTCTGGATGTATTAAAATCTTAAAATAATAAAATATCTAGATTTCAAGAATATTCTTTCCATAAAAAAAGAGTCCATTTCGGACTCTTTTTTTTATCTGTTAAGTTTTAACGTCCAAGCAGACCGCGAGCGACAATTTCTTTCATGATTTCATTGGTACCGCCATAGATCCTTTGAATGCGGGCATCAACAAAGAAACGCGAAATCGGATATTCAGTCATATAGCCATAACCACCAAAGAGCTGAAGCAGATTGTCAGCAACTTTCATCTGCATATCTGTTGAGAAGCTCTTTAGCGCTGCTGCAGTTTCAACATCTAGCTTGCCTTGCATATACAACTCAACATTCTGGTTATAGAAAGCTGCTGTTGCCAGCTCGTCAATCTTGGCCTGTGCCAGTACAAAACGGGTATTCTGGAACTGACCAATCGCCTGACCAAAGGCCTGACGCTCTTTGACATATTGAGTCGTTACATCAATCGAGCCACGAATGGCGCCCAGTGCAGTAGCAGCAATAGCGGTACGTTCACGTGGGAGTTCCTGCATTAGGTATACAAAGCCCTGACCTGGCTGACCCAGCAACTGATCTTTCGGTACTTTGACATTATCGAAGAACAGCTCTGAAGTATCCTGTGAATGCAGACCAATCTTGTCCAGATTCTTACCTTTTTTAAAGCCTTCCAGATGCGTATCCACCAGCATCAAAGACACACCTTTGGCGCGTGCTTGCGGATCGGTTTTCACGGCTAATACGACTAAGTCAGCATGCTGACCATTAGAGATAAAAGTTTTAGAACCATTCAATAAATAATGGTCATCCTGCAAGATGGCATTGGTTCGCATGGCTTGCAGATCAGAACCAGCACCCGGCTCAGTCATGCCAATCGCACCGACCACTTCACCAGACACCATTTTCGGTAACCAGTATTTTTTCTGTTCTTCAGTACCAATATGCAGGATATACGGCGCTGCGATATCCGAATGGCAAGACAGACCAGTTGAAATTGCGCTATAGCCTGCTCTTGCCGACTCTTCGATTAACATCAGGGAATAGTGGGTCGGAACACCGTAGCCACCATATTCTTCCGGAACATCGACACATAAGAAGCCATTTTCACCCATCGCATTCCAGACCGAACGCGGCATCATGCCTTCACGCTCCCACTCTTCATAGTAAGGCGCTACATGTTCATTCATAAAGCGTTTGAAATTGTCGCGGAAAAGTTCCAGGTCAGCATCGTAAGCCAGCATTCTTTTATCCTTATCGTGTTTATCGTTTTATTTCCTGTGCACAGGCTAACTATTTTTAGAAAGGCTGTCATGTGCCTGACTTATTTTTTCGCTAACTTCACAGTCAGATAAAAATAAAAAAGGAAGCCGAAGCTTCCTTTTTTATGACCTACAAGACGAACTCGAATTTAATGAGCGTTGTTGCCTTCCTGCGCCATTTTTTCATCAATTTCAGCCGGATTTGCTAATGCATAGTTCAGCTTGTCCATGTCTAACTGACCGACCCATTTTGCTACAACCAGAGTTGCCAAAGAGTTACCGACCAGATTGGTCAAGGCACGAGCTTCAGACATGAAGCGGTCAATACCGAGAATCAAGGCCAGACCTGCAACCGGAATATTACCTACAGCCGCTAAGGTTGCTGCCATCACGATAAAGCCTGAACCAGTTACACCCGCTGCACCTTTAGAAGAAATGAGCAATACGAGAAGCAAGGTAATCTGGTGAGACAAATCAAGTTGCGTATTGGTCGCCTGTGCAATGAAGATTGCCGCCATTGTCAGGTAAATCGAAGTACCATCCAGGTTGAATGAATAACCTGTTGGAATGACCAGACCTACCACTGACTTTTCAGCACCTGCAAGCTCAAGTTTTTTCAGCATACGTGGCAATACAGATTCAGACGATGAAGTACCCAGTACAATCAACAGCTCTTCACGAATCAGGCGAATCATCTTGACAATGCTAAAGCCGGTAAAACGAGCAATTGAACCCAGCACAATAAAGATGAACAGCAAACAGGTGATATAGAAGCAGATGATCAACTGGGCCAATTGCGCCAGAGAACCGATCCCATATTTACCGATCGTGAAAGCCATCGCACCAAATGCACCAATAGGCGCAAGTTTCATGATCATGTTCACGATGTTAAAGAACACATGTGAAATCTGATCTACCAGTTTGAGGACTGGCTTACCTTGTGCACCCAGTTTGTGTAATGCAAAACCGAACAGGATCGCAAATAAAAGGACTTGCAGGATTTCGCCTTCAGCAAATGCTCCAACCACCGTATTTGGAATGATATTCATAAAGAAATCAACGGTAGACTGAGAAGCACCCGACTCTACATATTTAGAAATCCCGGCCGTGTCCAGCGATGCCGGATCAACATTCATCCCAACGCCTGGCTTGGCAATATTGATTACCAGAAGACCAATGATCAGCGCTATCGTTGACACGATTTCGAAGTAAAGTAGAGCGACACCACCAGTTTTACCAACTGATTTCATACTCTCCATGCCTGCGATCCCACTAACCACGGTACAGAAAATCACAGGTGCGATGATCATTTTAATTAAACGGATAAATGCATCACCCAGCGGCTTCAGTTGTTCGCCCAAACCTGGAACATATTGTTCTGCACCATTAATGATTTGTGTACCACTTGGCGAGAAATGTCCGACGAGGATACCCGCAATAATGGCTACAATCACTTGAAAATAAAGCGACTTATAAATTGGTTTTTTAGCCATAACCTTACTTCACGATATACTTCTAACCAGAAGTAATATTCAGTTTTCACTTATTTTTAAAAAACAAGCGTCCAATACTTCATTGTCTGAAACAAAAAAGTGCCTATGTATCAAAAAATTAATCTGATACTGAAATTAGAATGTGTATGTACATTTAACAATCACAGGAACACTGATCTTTAAGAAAAGTCAGTGCATTGATCAGGAGATAAAGCAAACACAAGAATTGCGTGAAATTTTAACCGCTTTTTAGACTTTTGTTTAACCCGAAATGTTAAATTTGCCTAAATACTAAACAATACCTCTTAGACTATAGTCTTATAAAACTATAATAATTCTGCAAAATAAGAAGGTGAAATACCAATATCAGCGTAAAATATGCCAATACTTGATGAACATGATTGATCTATGCCCATGACCACAAAGCGAAATATTTATAAAGATGCCGAACATCCTTTTGCCCAGTTTATTCGTATTATTGGCAAGGGAAAAAATGGTGCACGTTCTTTAAGCTATGAAGAAGCCTATCAGGCTTTTAGCATGATCCTGAAAAATGAAGTACTGGACGTACAACTGGGCGCTTTTCTGATGCTATTACGTGTCAAGGAAGAATCTGTTGATGAACTCGCAGGCTTTGTGCAGGCAACCCGTGACCAGCTGAATTTTAAGGCACTGGATGTTGATCTGGACTGGTCTTCTTATGCTGGCAAACGCAAACATTATCCCTGGTTCATTCTGGCTGCGCTTACCCTCGCCAAGCATGGCTATAATATCGTGATGCATGGTGCTTCGGGCCATACCTTAAATCGGGTGTATACTGAACAGGTACTTAACTACTTAGGCTATCCAATCTGCCAGAATGATGCTGACGTGGAACAGCAGCTTAAAGACAAACATTTTGCTTACCTGCCTCTGGAGGTGATCTCTCCAATTCTGGCTGAGCTGATCGGGCTACGTAATATTATGGGTCTACGCTCCCCGATTCATACGCTGGCACGTCTGATTAATCCATTTAATGCCAAAGCGACTTTACAGGCTATTTTCCACCCTGCTTATCGTAGTTCACATCAGCAGTCCGCTTATAAGTTAGGTTATCAAAATAGTGCGGTCATTAAAGGTGAAGGTGGCGAATTTGAACGTAACCCGGATGCCAAAACCTTAATTTGTGGTATTAAAAATGGCGAACTTTATGAGCACGAATTACCAAAACTGACTGACAACCGTAGTCCGATTGAAGAAGAGCTGGATCTGGCTGTATTTAAACAAGTATGGGAAGGTCAACGCTCACATGAATATGGTGAGATCGCAGTTGTCGAAACTATGGGCATTGCACTGTATACCATGGGCGAATGTGACAGCTATGAAGTAGCGATGCAAAAAGCCAGAGAGCTCTGGAATAGCCGCCTTTCAGTTTGATCAAGCCAAAAAACAGACATTAAAAAAGACCACATTTGTGGTCTTTTTTTCGGTTTCGATTAAACGAAACGGATTGGCTTGAATTCCGGCTCATTTTTGTGATGATCATCGTCACACTGTTCACCTTCTTCTTTAGTGCCACGATCGATATAACCACTACGTTCGGTTTCTGGCAGGTTTTTCATTTCCCAAGCATAGACAGCCTGCATACAGATCTGACGCTGTTCCTGAGTCAGTGCCACACCATTCGGCCACTTGCCAATTTCAATGGCTGTTCTTAAGCGTTCTACAATCTCAGGATTGAGTACGGCAAGCATTTGTTCAATATTCATATTTAATCCTGCTTAAGATAGTCGAAGTCCTGATTCCAGCCCAGTTTGGTTCGACATGCATTATAGAAGTCATAACCTGGCGGATGCAGAAGATTCAGTTTAAAGGGATGCTTACGAATATGGACGCTATCGCCAACATTCAAAGACACACTGTGTTGTCCATCCGCACTCACCATCGGCAGTACGCGATTTTCACGAATCATTAGTTTAATTTCACTATGCCCTCCGACCACAATCGGACGTGAAGACAAGGTATGCGGATGCATCGGCACCAGCACAATTGCATCCATACTTGGATGCACAATCGGTCCACCACCCGACAGTGCATAGGCTGTTGAACCGGTCGGTGTAGATACAATCAGGCCATCACTATGCTGGCGATAGACATATTGTCCATCAATATTCAGCTCGAAATCAATCATGTGTACCGATTTACCTGAGTGCAAGACCACATCATTCAAAGCAATCGCGTCATAGATGATTTCACCTTTAGAGCGAACTTCCATTTCCAATAAGAAACGGCGTTCTGTCTGAAAATCACCTTTTAATACCTGATCCAGTTTAAAGATGACTTCAGTTGGCTTGATATCGGTCAGGAAGCCCAAACGACCACGGTTCACCCCGATCACTGGCGTATTGTATTTTACCAATGCCCGCGCTGCATGTAACAGTGAACCATCCCCACCTACCACAATCACCAGATCAACCACTTCGCCCAACAAGGCGCGGCTAACTGTTTGGGTATTCTGATAAGGAACCAGTTCAGCTGTATTTGTATCAAAAACAGGATGTAGACCTAAATTGAGCAGATGATCGTGGATCAGGCATAAGGTTTCAACCACTGAAGATTTATCCGGGCGTCCAATCAACCCGATATTTCGAAATGTCTTGTGGGAAATTTGCACCAGTGTCGTCGCTCCGCTTCGAATCCTGCTTATCATAACATTAAGCTTGAATAGGATGACAATTTATAACATGACAAAGCTATGCAGGATTGAATTGAAATAGATTGAAATTAAGGAGAAAATGTGAAGTTTAATTTTAATTTTAATCTCAATAATTGATTAAATATTGCAAAATAATGAAAAGCTTCGCATGATTAGCACAATTTCACAGGGTCTTATCGTCATTTATGAAATCTGAACGAGGTATGGGGTTCATTGCCTTAATCTTCTCCATTCTAGTCATTTCTGCATTTGTAGCATTTAGTATCTATTTGATTAAATTAGATAATATTGTGCGTGAAAAATTTGAAGGCCAACGCTGGGATATTCCGGCCAAGGTTTTCGCACGCCCGATGGAAGTGTATGTAAATGCCCCGGTCAGCCAGCAGGATTTCCAACAAGAATTAAAATTACTGGGTTATAAAGGTTCAGACAGCTATACCAAATCGGGCAGCTTTGTCAGCACTGGCAATACCATGTATGTACATACCCGTGGCTTTGACTTTGGCGATCGCGTTGAACCTGAACAAGTATTGAAAGTCAGCTTTAATGGCGATCAGATTACTGAAGTAAGTGCGACCAAGCCCTCTTCTAGCGGGATTGCCCGTCTGGAACCTTTATTGATTGGCGGTATTTATCCACAGCATAATGAAGACCGTGTGCTAATTAAGCTCAATAAAGTGCCTAAACCGTTAATTGATGCTTTAATTGCTACTGAAGACCGCAATTTCTACAATCACCATGGTGTATCTCCACGCGGGATTGCACGTGCAGTGGTGAGCAATATTACTGGTGGTAAGCGTCAAGGTGGTTCAACCCTCACCCAGCAGCTGGTCAAGAATTTCTACTTAACACCAGAACGCACCTTAAAACGTAAGGTGAATGAAGCCTTTATGGCGATGCTGATTGAATTACATTATGGCAAAGATGAGATTCTGGAAGCTTATTTAAATGAAGTGAATTTGGGCCAAAATGGCAACTATTCTGTAAATGGTTATGGTCTTGCTTCACAATTTTATTTTGGCCTCCCGTTACGTGAACTGAATATTTCTCAACAGGCCTTTTTAGTCGGTCTGGTACAAGGTCCAAGTCTGTACAACCCATGGCGTAATCCTGAACTTGCGAAAAAACGTCGTGATGTGGTTCTGAATAATATGCTGGTAATGGGTAATCTGACCCAAGATCAGTATGAAACAGAAACTGCCCGTCCGCTGAACGTCATTTCCAAGCCAACTTTGGGCCCTGCCCGCTTCCCGGATTTTCTGGACATTGTTCGCCGTCAATTGCGTACCGAATATCAGGAAACTGATTTAACCAACCAGGGTCTGCGTATTTTCACCACCTTAGATCCATTGGCACAAACCCGAATTCAAGACAGCTTTAAGGAAAGTGTAGCCCGTTTAAGCAAAGCCAATCCAGGCCGTCTAAAAGATTTGCAAGGCGCTGTTCTGGTCGCACACCCTGAGAATGGTGAACTGGTTGCAGCAGTAGGCTCTACTCAGGACTTTACCGGTTTTAACCGTGCTTTAGATGCCAAACGTCAGGTTGGATCTTTACTCAAACCGGTGATTTATCTGACAGCGCTAGAATCAAATCGTTACCACTGGGCCAGTCCAATTGAAGACAGTCAGATCACCATTCAAAGTGATGGCAAACCATGGACTCCGAAAAACTATAGCGGTAGTGTACATGGTGTAGTACCGATGTCTCTTGCCCTATCACAATCCTATAACCTGTCTGCGGTGCGTTTGGCACAGGAATTTGGCCTGTCAACCTTTATTAACCATTTGCAAAAATTTGGTGTGACTTCTGACATACCAAATTATCCATCTATTTATTTAGGTGCGGTAGATATGTCACCGATGGAAGTGATGAATATTTACGGCAACTTCGCAACAGGTGGCTTTAAATATCCGGTGAAATCGATTCGTTCTGTAGTCGATGCGAATGGCCACTCGCTTGAACGTTACAGCTTAAGTGTTCAGCCGACGATTGATCCAGCATCAGCCTATGCTCTGAATTATGGTTTACAACAGGTCATGTCGAGTGGTACTGGTCGTTCTGCTTATAACAGTTTGCCACGTAACCTGAATCTGGCGGGTAAATCGGGTACGACAAACGATACCCGTGATTCATGGTTTGCAGGTTATTCTGGCAATTATATGACAGTGGTCTGGTTAGGTCTGGATGACAACAAAGTCACTGGATTAACCGGTTCTTCAGGTGCCCTTCCGGTCTGGACCAATGTCATGAAACAGCTACGTCAGAAGCCGGTGAATCTGGCTCAGCCTAATGAAATTGAATGGCACTGGCTGGACCGTTATACAGGTAAACTGACTGCCCAAGGCTGTGATGGTGCCATGTATATTCCGATTTCACGCCATGCTCTACCAAATCAGGCGACTGCTTGTGGCATCTCACATTACGCCACCGAGCCTTATACGATTGATTCAGAACCTTCACTAGAAGATGAGGAAGAAGATGATCTCAGTCGTTATATACAAGAAAGTGAAACAGAAATAGAACGCGAAGTTGCTAAACAAACCCGTATTATCGCGAGTGGAAGTTATAGCCAATAATTGAGCCTATGTTTATGTTAAGAAAATTGATTCCTGGTCTGCTCATCCTCGGTCTGGTGGGCTGCCAAAGCATGTCGGAACCAGAACAGCCTGCGGCTCCGTCCAAACCTCCGGTTCAGCAAAAACCGAAGTCCTCTACACCTGATGGTGTAGTGATTACGCCCTATGATCGACCAGAGATTAAACGTCAAAAAATTGTGATCCCTGAGCAAAAGCCCCAGTCACAAAAATTTGATGACGGACGTAACTTACCTGCATTTAAAAAATTGATGAAGCAAACTCAGCAGGCTTATAGCAAGCAGCAATATAATCAAGCTGAAACTTCTGCAGTCCAGGCCCAGCGTTTGGCACCTCAAGCCTCAGAAACTTATCTGTATCTTGGTCTGATCGCAAACCGTAAAAACCAGCCGGCCCGTGCAGATGCTTTTGCCCTACGTGGTTTGAGTTATGCGCAAACCAATGCAATGAAAAAGCAGCTCTGGCAGGTACGCCTGAAAGCAGCTCAACTGCAAAAAAACACCATAGCCATTCAGCAAGCTCAGCAGGCCTTAAAGAAATTTTAAGGCCCTGACGTGAGCCTAGTTATTTATAATAAGTTTTTGACTTAAACATAACGGATCCCTGCAATCCCATAAGCATGCTGGTTTTGAGCATAGTCTAGATCTTCAGCCTTCATACCACCTAAGGCAAATACAGGAATCTGTACCTGTTTAGCCATCTGTTTAAATGTTTCCCAGCCCAAAGCTGCGGTATCAGGATGTGTTTCTGTTGCCAGTACCGGGCTGAGTAAAGCTGCTTCACAGCCTATGTTTTCTGTATGTTTTAATGCTTCCAGATCGTGACAGGCTGCAAGATAACGATAACCACCAGCCAGCTCCCCTTTTTGTAGTTGCATCAATTGAGACTGTTTCAGGTGAATGGTACGAATGGTTTGCTGCTGCAATTCATTCAGTTGTGACCAAAGTCCCTGATTGATGATCAATCTGGATAACTGATCGACTGGAATCTGTTGTAACTGGCTGATGTATTCAGGGCTGGCCATTACTCGCCAATATAGCATCTGGTCTTTTTCCAGATTATTCAGGTGACTTAAGTCGTCAGAAATTTTGATCTTCCGCGGCCATTGTAGCTTTTGAATCATGGCCTGATTCGCTTTAGGAAAGTTCAGCTCACTGAGTTCATCCCGGCTATACCAGCGCCAAGGCTGCTTGATCTCAGCTAATTGTTCTGGCTGAACCGAAGCATGGAAAATATGCAGATTGACGATGACATCTTCATATTCATGCGAAATAAAATCAAAGGTATGCCATTGCTCAATATCAATTCTGACTTCTTCAATCACTTCACGTCGACATGCCTCTACAGGCAATTCGCCCTGTTCTACTTTTCCGCCTGGAAACTCATATTTATTGCCCTGATGCTGTTTGGCTTCACGCCAACCGACCAGAACCTGATTTTGATGAAATAAAATAGCGATTGCGACATGAATTGTGGCTTTGGACATAATGTTCTGAACCATTGAAGTTTTACAGATTGTAAGCAAATTAGAGTTTTTTATAAATGAAGCAATTATTCGTTGACAGATCTATTCGATAATGATTATCATTTAAATCAATCCAAAACACACCACGGAGTCGACGGAATGAACGCACCATTTAGCCTATTTACCCGTAATAATGATACTCAGCATGCGCTACCGATGTTGCATTCGAACAATTTATTTGCGCTAGGACGAGAAATCCGGATCATGCATGCGGGTGAAGAATACCGTCTACGTTTGACTCGTAACAATCGTCTCATCCTGACTAAGTAATTTAAATACTCCAAAAATAATAAACGTGGGAACAGGCAGTATGAATCAGCGCATACTGCTTTTTTAATTGCTAGATCCAATGACTATATTATTTAGATTGAAAAATTAATGAAACTTTAAGTCCACCCAAAACTGACGGCGCATAATCAATCTTGGCCGTATGTAACTGCATAATCTTTTGACAAATCGACAGTCCCAAACCTGAACCTTGTGTTCGCGTGCCCAAGGCGCGGTAAAAACGCTCACCTAAACGTTGAACAACTTCTTCCTGAATTCCCTCTCCCGAATTTTCAATCACGAGTTGTAGATTCTGGCTTTCAACTATCGTCTTGATTTCGACCTGTCCCTGCACAGGCGTATAACGAATGGCATTATCAACCAGATTGCGGATACAGCTAAAAATCAGCTCTGCATTTGCTTCAATCACTGCATCTTCGAGTTTTAAGTTCCAGTGAATCTCTTTTTCCTGAGCAAGAGGTTTTAAAGCTTGTAAGACCTCCTGAACCAATACTTTAAGATTCACCTGCTGTTTGGGCAGCTGCTCTGCATGTTCTGGATCAAGCCGAGCCAATAGCAATAAGTTTTCCAGAATCTGCGTTCCGCGGTTGACGTCATTCTGAATCATCTGTAACGCTTGCCTAAGTTGGGCATCTTCCTGATATTTACGTTTCAGCACCTGTAAACGCATTTGAATGGCAGACAATGGGGAACGCAACTCGTGTGAAGCGTCGGCAGTGAAACGTTGCTCGGCAGCCAATGATTTTTCCAGCCTGCTCAACATGGCATTCAGCTGACGGACAATCGGTTGCAGTTCAGTAATCTCAGGATCAGGACTTTGAACCGGACTGAGATCTTGAGCAGATTTGGAACCAATTTCTCGGGAAATTTTATTTAAAGGTCTTAATTGCCGCTTAATGGCAAAACGTAAAATCAGCCACTGTAATATCCATAGGATAAATAAAATCCCGGCGAAACCTAAAGTCGTTTGCCAAAGCTCATCAAAGCGTACTGAAAGCGGTTGTACCACTTTCACTTTCAAGTCTTGATCTTCAGCAATCAGGATGCGAATAAAATGGCCATTTTCATAATCAAAGTGAAATCCGTTTTTCTGTGCAACTGGTATCTCATTAATCAGTTCATCATCAATTGAAGTGGTCAGTACCTGCTGATTCAGTAGTAAGGCATATTGAATATCAAACTGCTCACTGATTTCATCGACCTGCGTATTTTTGGCTTGGTTCACATCTCCTAGAAGTAACTCTGAAATTTCTTCCATCAGGTCATCATGCAGATCAATCGCCTGATAGCTGGAAATTCCCAATAACAGCAGCCACGCCAGAAATCCTGCCAGTATGGAACTGAACATGGCATGTTGAATCAGCCGACTTTGCAGGGAAATAGGTGCCTTCATATGGAGGCCTCGGGTTTATGCATCCGGTAGCCCAAGCCACGAATGGTTTTAATCATCTGGCTACCGATTTTTTTACGTAGCTGATAAATAAAGACTTCAATCGCATTGCTTTCGATTTCATCTCCCCAGGCATAGAGTGATTCTTCCAGCTGTTCTCGGGTAATGATATGTTCTGGTTTTTGCATCAGCTTATATAAAATCTGGAATTCTTTTGCAGTCAGATTAATGCTCTGTCCCTCCTTCATTACAGTCTTGGCCTGAGTATCCAGACTAAGATCCTGCCATTGCAGGATATGATTTGGTGTTTGCTGTTTTTGTCTAAGCTGGGCACGAACGCGAGCGGAAAGTTCTTCCAGACTGAAAGGTTTTACCAGATAATCATTGGCCCCCAGATCGAGCCCTGCGACCCGATCATGAATACTGTCCCTGGCGGTAATAAATATAACGGGCGTATCTTTCTGTTTATTGCGCAAGCTTTTAAGAATGTCGTCTCCGGTTGCATTCGGCAGGCCACGATCCAGCAAAATACAGTCATATTGATACTGTTCAATCGCCAGAATGGCATGATCCCCACGATCAACCCGATCAATCACATAACCGTCCATTTCCAGCCAGGTTTGAATACTTTCCGCCTGAGATTCATCATCCTCTGCCAAAAGAATACGCATGTTATGCTCCGCTTGTTTTATCTTTCTATCTTGCCTTGAAAAAGTTCCAGACTCAAAAAAACCACATGCTTTTTGGTAACTTGCATGTGGTTTTTTGTTGCTATCTTCAGATTCAGTTCAGGAAATCATGCTGAAATTAAAACTGAACTTGGTCGACATCAATTTCAACACGTTTCGCAGGTTTATAGTCAATGTCCACTTCACCAATGATTACCACAGGTGTTTTAGCTGATACTGGTTTACCCTGCCAAAGTTCATCATCAATTTCGACAGTAATGGTGCCGGTATTGTCACGGAACTGGTATTTTTCATCACCGACAGCTTTCACCACATAACCTTTTAGCTGTACCTTGCTGTCATCTTTCATGGTCAACGCTTGCTTAACTGTAGTCGTTTTAGCAAATGCTGCCTGATTCACCGCAGTTTCACTACTCGCAACTGCGACAGTCCCAATTGAACCCATTAATGCAGCTGCTAAAACAGTATTCATCATCATTTTCATTGCAGTTACCTCTTTTTAAAGTCGTGCCCTGTTTCGATAATGCTATTAAAACAGCCGAAGATGAATTGAATCTTAAGATCGCTTCATCTTCAGAATTAATTTAATGGCACAACTCTCAAAACTTCTTCAAGCGTGGTGACCCCTTCCAGAATCTTGCGAGCACCGGCAATCCGTAAAGGTTCTACCCCTTCTTTTTTTGCCTGCTGACGTAATTGATTCAGGTTAGCATCCACTCCGATCAACTGCTTGGTGGTCAGGCTAAGCGGCATAAACTCATAAATCCCGATTCGGCCTTTATAACCGGTATGGCGACACTCTTCACAACCGACTGCTTTAAAAACAAATTCCGGACGTGGTAAAGGATAGTCCACTGCCAGATGCTGCCATTCCTGCTCATCCAGGAAACTCTCCTGCTTGCAGTGCGGACATAGCTTACGTACCAGACGTTGGGCCAAAACGCCCAAGATGGTGGCTGCTGTTAAAAATGGTTGTACGCCCAGATCATGCAGACGAGTCAGACTCGACGGCGTATCATTGGTATGCAAGGTAGAAAGTACTAAGTGACCAGTTAAGGCTGCCTGAATTGCCATATTGGCCGTATCTTGGTCACGAATCTCGCCGACCATAATAATGTCCGGGTCCTGACGCATCAGTGCACGCACACCATCTGCAAAGCCTAGTTCAATTCCGTTATTGACCTGCATCTGGTTAAAGCTTGGTTCCAGCATCTCGATCGGATCTTCAATTGTGCAGACATTCACCTGCTCAGTCGCAAGCTGTTTCAGTGTCGAATACAAGGTCGTAGTCTTACCTGAACCGGTCGGGCCTGTGACCAGAATAATACCGTGACTGTGACTGGTCAGATTATTCCAGTCATTGAGTAAATGTCCTTCGAAACCGAGCTGCTGAAAACTTCTGACTAGAACCTCCGGATCAAAAATACGCATTACCAGCTTTTCACCAAATGCGGTGGGTAAGGTCGATAAACGCAGTTCTGTTTCCTGTCCTTTTGGAGTTCGGGTTTTTAAACGGCCATCCTGTGGTTTACGTTTTTCTGCCACATTCATCCGACCCAGAATCTTGATTCGGGAAATGACTGCAGTCAGGGTATTGGCTGGCATGTTATAGATGGTATGCAATACCCCATCAATCCGGAAACGGATTTTGCCGGTGTCTTTGCGCGGTTCCATATGGATATCACTGGCACCCTGCTCAAAGGCAAACTGCAACACCCAGTCTACCAGTTTCACGATATGCTGGTCATTGGCATCCGGATTCTGGGAATCACCCAGTTGCAGCAAGGCTTCTACACCTTTATTTTCCCGCTCATAAGCAGATGATTTTTGCGAGCCACTGACTGCACGACTGACCTGATAATACTCAACAATATAACGCTGGAGCTGTTCCGGATTGAGCAATACCCGTTCAATTTTTTTCGGTGCAATATTCTGTTCGAGATTAGATACCCATTCAGTTTTATAAGGCTGATCTGTGGCAATCAGCACTTTATCTGGTTGAATTTCTACTGCCAGAATACGGTTACGCAGTGCATATTCCTGTGACATAACATTGGTTAAGGCCTGCACATCAGCTTTGAGCGGATCGATGATATAGAACATTAAACCGGTTTTTTCTGCCAGCCACTGGCATAAGCGGTTGAGTGTCAAAGTACTTTGAGGATGGGACTGATCAACCAGACTAAAGTTCGCGATCCATTGTAAAGGATGCCATTTTATTTGTTCACGTTGACGATGTGTGGTCTGAACTCGCATCCGGTCACGTTCAGTTATTTTTCCGTCTTTTAAAAGCTGATCCAAACACCAGCCTGTATCAATTTCAAAATCAAATTTCATGATTGATGGTCCCCAAAACTGTCTCCACTATAACAAGTTTTTCCTGTTTTTCGCATTCCATTGCGACTTCAAAACTAGAAAGCGGGTTTATCTTTCATGAATATTAAGCACATCATATGGGTTTGAGTTCATAACCTTTTTCTGCTTGTCGATGTATCAATTTTTCGCCTATATTTCAATCATGATATCTTATTTAATCGCTGAGGCCAGGTATGGATTTAAGCGTGATTCCCTTAAGTGAAAGTAGCTCCTTTCATGAGTTGCTTACCATCCTGACTGCTGCCTTAGGATGTGGTTTACTAATCGGGCTGGAACGTGAACGGCACAAACAGCGTGAGGAACAGGCCAGTTTTGCCGGGCTACGCTCTTTTGCCATCTGTGCTTTATTAGGCGCATTGTGCTTTCTATTTGGAATGGCAATGGGTCTGGCCGGTGCACTCATTATTGGCGGCATTGTCATTTTTTCTATTAGAAACCAGATAGAAGATCCGGGAATTACAACTGAATTGGCCTTTATCATGACCTATTTTATTGGGGCGATTTGTCTGTGGAATATTCCTCTGGCTGCAGGACTAGCAGTTCTGATCACGATAATTTTAATGGCCAAACACTCTATGCATAATATTGCCGGACAGTGGATTACTGAGGCTGAATTTAGGGATGGATTACTATTATTAGCCTTAATTCTGATTGGTTTACCACTAACCCCTGACCGACCTTTATGGGGTGAAGTGCTGAACCCTTATCTGATTTTAAAATTAGTAATTCTCATACTGGTAGTTCAAGCTTTGGCACATATCGCTAAACGTTTCTTCTCGACTAAAAATGCCCTGATGCTGTCCTCCATTGCTTCCGGTTTTGTTTCCAGTACCGCCACTATTGCTCAATTAGGTATACAGGTCCGTAAAGGTGAAATGGATGCAAAATCCAATGCCGGTGCCGCGCTGATGTCATGTATCTCGACTATTGTGTTGCTATTGATTGTGGTCGGGGGCGTATCCTGGAGCTGGCTTAAAATCCTGCTCTTGCCCTCTTTAGTTGCCGTAATCCTTCTGGCAGCTTGTGCATTTTTATTATTGCGCAAGGCAAAACCTGCGCCGAGCATGGAATCATCAGACAGCCAGATGTTTAGCTTAAAAGAAGCGGTGATTATTGCAGTGACATTAACATTGATTCAGGCTGGAGTTTACGGACTGGAGGTCTGGCTCGGGGATGCCGGCTTACTGGCCGGGACCCTACTTGCCTCTTTGTTCGAGATTCATGCCGCGATGGCCAGTGTTGTCGTTCAAGGCGCTCCCTCCAATATGCGTTTGATTTATGCCCTGCTTTTAGGTCTGGGTGCTCATGCCTTGGCCAAGTCAGCCAATGCCGCTTTGACCGGAGGCTTGAAGTTTGTCCTTTATTTTGCGCCTGTGCAGATTTTGCATATGGTAGTTTTGATTGGCTTGTTGTGGTGGATAGTTTTTGATTATTAAGTATATATAAATATTTAATTTTTATTTATTTTTCAATTTTGATTTTAATATTTTCTCGCTATAATTGATTTGCTTTACGTTTACACAACAATTGAATTAATATAATTTTTATAGGGTATTTATGAAATTTAAGGCTTTATCATTCGCAATTTTTAGTGCCTTCATGTTAACTGCATGTGGTGGGGGTTCATCTTCTGATTCAAATGGCGGTAATACTGGAACTGGAAATACTACCCTTACAAAACCTGCCTTCCAACAATGGTCATCATTCTATATTGATGAATATTCCGATTCAGACCTAAATTATGAAATTGAACAGCTAACCTTTGATCAAGGAAATGTCTATATTAAAGTTGATGAGACAACAGGCTGGGATGAAAGTGAAACTTTCTATCTAACTGAAAATGGATTATATGATCACGGTTCTACACATGCGACCTATGGCAAATTGCAAGGGACTATTACGGCTAATGCAACCACTTGGAAGCAAGTTCCATATTCTCCAATTAATTCCACAGGATTAAGCAGTACACTTACATTCAAGGTCTTTGATATTAGTGGTAAAAATATTGCTCAAGTCCTCAGTCCAGACCATTATGTCAATTTAAAATATAATTTACTCGATACCTACCCTATGGGAGAAAAAGGGGAAGATTTTTATCGAGTACTTTCTAATTCAACCTTCCCTACCGGATCTACTTGTATTCAACTCCAAACTATTAATAACTCACAAAAATATATTGAGTTATATAAATATTCACTTGAAGATTATGTACAAGATTATTTAAAACTTGAATGGGCTGATATTTCAAAAGATAGTAAATATGCCAAACATACTTTTAAGGATGCTATAGCATATCTAGATCTTAGAGAAGATCAGCAATGGGGACTAGCTGAATATAAGAACAAATATTATGAAGTTGATTATCATCCAGCTGGAGAGGAATACAATATCAAAAATATTTTAACCGCATCTAAAGCACTGGTTAATTCAGCATCTGCTCAGGACAAACCAGCTCTACAGGAATATGCAACTTTACAAGAAAATGCATGCACTTTATTTAATAATACTGCATCTGAAGAATTAAGAAAGCAAATTAAAAAATACTCGTAACAACTTGATATAAAGTACTTCGAGTGCTGTAGATTAATATTAAATAGGAACTCCAATTTAGTTGAGGTTCCTATTTTTAAATCAGTATTTCATTTTAAAAATTCAAAAAATTAACTGATCGACTACAATATCAGCTAAAGTAACTTTAAATTTCACATCCAAGTTCGCAAACTTCATTCCATAAACCCGGTTCTCATCATCCTGATATGCCGGCCTAGGATCGAGAGATAAAACGGCTTCAAGTTCTTCTAGCAATTGAGCAGATATTTTTCCTTTTTCTAATAATAATTTTTTTTGCTGTTCAGCGTCCTCACTCCAAATCACGGGCTTACGTGATGGTTCGTCCTGAGCATAACCGCTTTGCGCATCAATCACTGAATCCGAATATTGAATATAAGGTTTAATGTCTATAATCGGCGTTCCATCTAGCAGGTCGCTTCCTGCGACATAAACCTGGACATTTTTACCGACTTTTTCGACACGATTTAATTTCACGACTGATAAACCAATGGGTGCAGGACGGTACATACTACGCGTAGCAAATACACCTATTTTCTTGTTACCGCCTAAACGTGGTGGTCGAACCTGCGGAAGAAACTGCTGGCTCTGCTGATTTTTATTGTCATGAAACTGCCAGACTAACCAGAGATGACTAAATTCTTCGATGCCTTCAAATGCGAGTAAATCATTATATGGACCGGTCATTTCAATATAGCTTTCAACCTGTACCAAATTAGGCTGACGCGGGATGCCAAACTTTTCTTTATAGGGAGAATGCATATAGCCAATAATCGGCAGAGTGAGTTCGGTCATAATCACTTTTTTTGATAAGCTCAATTAAATATATTCAGTTTATAGAGAATGAATTTAGATTAGAATAGCAACCTGTTCTAATTTGATAACTTATTGAGACCTTTAATGGCTGCTTTTAACGTCGAAAAGATTACTCACGTCCACCATTGGAATGACACTTTATTCTCTTTTAAAACGACTCGTGACACTGCATTACGTTTTAAAAACGGTCAGTTTGTGATGATCGGTCTTGAAGTCAATGGCAAGCCTTTAATGCGTGCATATTCAATTGCAAGTGCAAACTATGAAGAAGAGCTGGAATTCTTCTCAATCAAAGTTCCAGATGGTCCTCTTACCTCTATTCTACAAAAAGTTAAAGTTGGCGACGAAATCCTGGTTTCTAAAAAACCTACAGGTACGCTGGTTCTTGATGACCTGAATCCAGGTAAGAACTTGTATCTTCTTTCTTCAGGTACTGGTCTTGCACCTTTCCTTTCTGTAATCCGTGATCCAGAAACTTATGAACGTTTTGAAAAAATCATCGTCGTTCACGGTACACGTTTCATCTCAGAACTGGCTTATCAAGATTTGATTTTGAATGAAATTCCAAACCATGAATTCTTCGGTGAATTGGGTGCTAAAGAAAAATTAGTGTATTACCCAACTGTTACTCGTGAAGAGTTCCATACCCAAGGTCGTGTAACCACTGCGATTGAATCTGGTCAATTATTCGAGAAAATCGGACTACCACGTTTCAACCCTGAAACTGACCGTGCAATGCTCTGTGGTTCTCCTGCATTCCTGGACGATGTTGCTGCACTGCTAGATCAACACGGTCTGAAAGAATCTCCACGTATGGGTGTTTTGGGTGACTACGTAATTGAACGTGCATTCGTAGAAAAATAATCTGCAAAAAAACCTTTTGCAACCTAAAACGCATGCTTTAAGCATGCGTTTTTTATATCCAGTAAGTCTTAATCTGAAAGAATTAACTCAACCTACTCTCTACTTAAAATTTCTTATAATTAGAGTATTTATAAAAATGTAATTACTTAAAAAAGTAGAATAAATGATAAATATCAATACTTACATTATATTTTTTAGTCAAAAATTCATTCTTAAATGTTAGAATATGTAACTGTAATTGATTTCTCATGAGGATTTATCCTCGCTAAAGACTTAGTTACATAAACTCTGTAAACTTTTAATTCGATCTATTTAGATCCCATTCTCCTGTTTCACCGTTTATGCAACCAAGCCGTTTTCTATAGGCAAGGTATGAGCACTGAACAACCCTCCTCTATCGAGCGTACAGGGTCTAAAGTCTATCGCTATTTTGTAGTGGTATTAACTTTACTCGTTGCGCTGTACTTGATCATTCAAGGCGCTAAATTACTTAGCCTCGGTGGTACAAGTTATTATCTCATCGCAGGGATTGCCTATGTTGCAATCGCCATTTTCTATGCGATGAAAAAAGCCCTTGGTTTCTGGCTTTCTATTGTTACTTTTATTGCAACCATCATCTGGGCGATTGCTGAAGTTCAAGGTTTGAGCTTCTGGCAATATATTCCACGTTTGGTGGTTCCAACTATTCTGTTTGTCCTCAGCATGTGGGCAAGCAAAAACCTGCCAGCACTCGATGCTGCAAAAATCAAAGCTGCCAATCTTGTTGGCTTTGTCGGTTTCTTTGCCTGTGTAGCAGCCATGATTGCTGCATTCTTCCCACACGGCAAAATCCTCAATCCAGTGGACATCGTA
This sequence comes from Acinetobacter sp. YZS-X1-1, assembly GCF_000804305.1. Classification (NCBI taxonomy): domain Bacteria; kingdom Pseudomonadati; phylum Pseudomonadota; class Gammaproteobacteria; order Moraxellales; family Moraxellaceae; genus Acinetobacter; species Acinetobacter sp. YZS-X1-1. The sequence goes on from NZ_JWHB01000012.1 coordinate 91,303, forward strand.
CAAGAACCTGCGCTGGCTAAACCAAATGCAGAAAACCCGGACAACTGGGAATATTTCGGTCGTAATGGTAATGGTACCCGTTTTGCACCGTACACTGACATTACCCCTGAAAATGTCAAAGATCTGAAAGTCGCTTGGACTTATCACACTGGTCGTGATACCTCTGCCGGTGTCGATGAAAATACACCGATCCAAATTGGCAGCACATTGTACTCATGTACACCAACTAATATCATTTCAGCGATTGATGGTGACAGTGGTAAAGCACTTTGGAAATATGATCCACATGCAAAAACTGCAGAGCATATTACCTGCCGTGGTGTCGGTTACTATGATGCAACTAAAGACAAATCTTTAACTGTGGCAGACCTACAAGCACCTGGTATTAAAGCTTGTCCACAACGTATTCTAACTTCTACTGTTGATGGCCGTTTAATTGCCTTAAATGCTAAAACTGGTGCTTTATGTCCAGAATTTGGTACTAACGGTCAGGTCGATGTTCTGCATGACATGGGTCCTACCGAACAAAGTAAACGTTACCATCCAACGTCTACTCCACTCATTGCGGGTCATGTTGCCGTATTAGGTGGCTGGGTACGTGATATTGTGCATGGCGAACCGTCTGGTGTCGTACGTGCCTATGACGTTCGTACTGGTAAATTGGCCTGGGCTTGGGATGTCGGTAATCCTGAACTGGTTGGTGAACCTAAAGATGGCAAAGGCTTTACTTTAGAAACACCAAACATGTGGACCATCCCGACTTATGACAAAGACCTGAATCTGGTTTACTTACCTACAGGTAATGGTCCTCCTGACTACTGGGGTGGTGACCGTAACGGAGCCAAAGAAAAATTTGGTTCTGCCATTGTTGCCGTAAATGCTTTGACTGGTAAAACTGTTTGGTCTTATCAAACTGTTCACCATGATGTCTGGGATTATGACTTGCCGTCACAACCTGTACTTTATGACATGACTGATGATCATGGCAAAAAAGTTCCAGCGTTGATTCAAACTACCAAAATGGGTCAAATCTTCGTTCTTGACCGCCGTACTGGTAAACCAGTCACTAAAGTTGAAGAACGTCCAGTCGACACCAATGGTGCTGAAGGTGAAAAACTTTCTCCTACCCAACCATTCTCTGTTGGCATGCCACAAATTGGTAATGCGACATTGACTGAACAGGATATGTGGGGTATCTCAACCTTTGACCAATTGGCTTGTCGTATCGACTTTAAAGACTCTGTCTATAACGGTCTATACACTGCACCTGGTGAAAAACCATATATCGAATGGCCTAGCTTGCTTGGTGGCTTCAACTGGGGCGGTATTTCCATTGATGAATCTACTGGCATGATGTACGTTAACGATATGCGTATGCCACTTCGTATGTCATTGGTTCGTAAAGAAGATATGGGTAAATATCATATCTCAACTGACGAAGTACCAGAATTCATGGGTACCGTACGTCCGCAATTGGCTGGTCCTTATGCGGGTGTGAAAATTGACATCATGCAATCTAAACTGGGTGTTCCTTGTAACAAACCTCCATTTGGTACCATGACTGCCATCGACTTGAAATCTAAAAAAGTTGTTTGGGAAGTGCCAATGGGGACAGCAAAAGAATTGGGGCCGTTAGGTGTTAAAACCCATATGCCAATTCCTTTAGGTATGCCAACACTCGGTGGTCCTACTTCAACAGCGTCTGGTCTGGTGTTCTTCGCAGGTACTCAGGATTATTACCTACGTGCGCTTGATTCAAAAACTGGTAAAGAAGTGTGGAAAGCAGAGCTTCCTGTTGCTGCTGTTGCTGCACCGCTAATTTATAAATCTCCAAAAACTGGCAAACAATATGTTGTGATTTCTGCAGGTGGTGCAAGCCACTCTAAAGATGTCGGCGACTATATCATTGCCTTTGCTTTACCTGATCAAAAATAATTTTTTGATAGATAAAGAAAAAACCGAAGCTTAGGCTTCGGTTTTTTTATTGCAATCATCATTAAAAATTAACGATCGCGACCTTCTTGGTTTGCAGAACCTGAACAGCCTGCACCACCACCGATAATAAAACCGCTTTCTGCTTTACATGAACCAATCATACGGCCATGTGAGTCAAATGTAGTCACTGTTGATGCACAACCAGTTAGTACGATAGTCGTTGCAAATACAATAAGTACTGATAATTTCATGATATTCCCCTCTATGATTTATGGTGCTAAATGAATCTGATTTTGACTTGGTGGTACTGGCAATAAACCTGTTTTAGCATCCACCGTATTGTAGTTCACGTCAATTGCATTGCCTGATCCATTACAATGAGCACTAGCAATTGAAAGCAGACCACGTGTAGCTTTACATGATCCAATCACCTGACCCGATGCGTCATAAGTGACGACCATAGAACTACAGCCAGTCATCAGTACAAAAGTTGAAAGTGAAAATAGTTTTATGAAGCTCATTACTCCCCCTAAAAAACACTAAAAAATTTAAATTGTTTAGTTATATAAATCTTTTCTAAATTTCGCGCATGATTCTTCCTAAATTTATCGTATTTGTAAAGCTTTATTTTTCATCTATTTTTTAGGCTTATGGCTAATAAAAAAGCTGCCTGATCAGCAGCTTTTTCATAATTAAATTTAATATTAAGGATCAGGCTGACTCATGCTTCAATACTCGTTCAGCTAGAGCCTGTTTCACTACATGATATCCAGCACTTAAGCCAAGACTCGCCATAATGATTGCAACAATAATATCTGGCCATAGACTGCCAGTGCCAAAGACTCCCACTGCTGCAAAAATGACGGCCACATTGCCGATTGCATCATTACGGCTGCACAACCAGACTGATTTCATATTGGCATCCCCATCCCGGAAAGCATATAAAATTATGGCTGTGACCACGTTTGCGATTAAGGCCAATATCCCGATGATCCCCATTGTAATAGCTTCAGGTGGAATACCTTGTATAAAGGCATAAATCACTTTGCCAATGACGACCAGACCAAATACTGCCATAGTCAATCCTTTAATCAGAGCAACTGTTGCACGCCAATACAGACTTGCACCAATCACCGCCAGAGAAATACCATAATTCATAGCATCTCCAAAGAAATCTAGCGCATCTGCCCATAAGGCCGATGAATGTGCATAGGCACCGCCGATCAGCTCTACACCAAATAAGGCCAGGTTAATCAATAATGCAATCCATAAAGCTGTTCTAAATTTGCTATTAGATTTGGGCGGCGCGGGTTCATGAATACAACTACAGGCCATATTATTCTCCGATGATTTTTTATCCTGAATGCGATAAAGTCATTAGAAACTATGGAGTCACTCCAAGGTCAAGACTGAGGTATTTATGTCACATTATTTGATTTCTGATATAGCCAAGAAAACTGATTTAAGCACTGATACCATTCGATTTTATGAGAAAAGAGGTTTGATTCAGCCGAATTTTCGAGCAAGTAACCAGTATCGTTATTATGGCGAAGAAGCCTTAAAACGCTTAATTTTTATCAAACGCTGTCGTGCTTTGGGCATGTCTATAAAAGAAATTGAATACCTGATTCAGCTGGAACAGCATCCAGAACAGGATTGCTGTGAAGTTAACCAGATGATTGATCAGCACCTTATAGACATTTCAAATAAAATTAAAGAATTACAGTTATTTAAAAAGCAGTTAATGGCGCTTCGCGAAAGCTGTAATACCCCAACTACGATTGATCATTGCCAGATTTTGAAAGCACTGGAATCTATTGAAAATAGCTGAAATATTTATGGATATTTTAAATCGTTCACTGTTTATTTTTTAACTTGAAATTGAGTTAAATTCTACCAATTCCGAGTTATTTACTAGGTTGAATCCTGATTTTAGATGACTAGAATAAAGACGTACTTTTTATATGTCTTTCGATTTCATCATGAGCATTTCTCACGTTACGGAACTTCTCTCACCTGCTGGCTCACTGAAAAATATGCGCTATGCCTTTGCTTATGGTGCAGATGCAGTCTATGCCGGCCAGCCGCGTTATAGCTTACGTGTTCGTAATAATGAATTTGACCATGACAATCTGGCGATTGGCATCAAAGAAGCTCACGCGCTTGGAAAAAAATTCTATGTGGTTGTGAATATTCAGCCGCATAACTCCAAGCTGAAAAATTTTATCCGTGACCTTAAACCTGTAGTCGCCATGCAGCCTGATGCGCTGATCATGTCTGATCCTGGCCTAATCATGATGGTGCGTGAGCACTTCCCGGATATGGATATTCATCTTTCAGTTCAAGCCAATGCAGTGAACTGGGCAACAGTAAAATTCTGGAAGAATATGGGACTTACTCGCGTGATTTTGTCACGTGAACTGTCCATTGAAGAAATTGAAGAAATCAAACAGCAAGTTCCAGATATGGAAATTGAAGTCTTTGTTCATGGCGCACTGTGCATGGCCTATTCTGGCCGTTGCATGCTGTCTGGTTATATGAATAAGCGCGATGCCAATCAGGGTGCCTGTACCAATGCCTGTCGCTGGGAATACAAGGTATTGGACGCTAAAGAAGATGAAACGGGCGATGTGATCCCGGTGAAAAATATTGATTCTGGCTGTTGTTCAAAAGATGCTGATGAGTCACATATGCAAGTACAACATCAGTTTGATGAACCTGTGTTATTGCAACGTAATGACGAGGATATGTTTGCTGCCGAAGAAGATGAGCACGGCACTTATTTTATGAATTCCAAAGACCTGCGTGCAGTGCAGCATGTGGAACGATTGATCAAGATTGGCGTGCACTCCCTGAAAATTGAAGGTCGGACCAAATCTTATTTCTACTGTGCGCGTACTGCGCAGATTTACCGTAAAGCCATTGATGATGCACTAGCAGGAAAACCCTTTGATCCCTCACTCATGACCCAACTAGAAGGTTTGGCCAACCGTGGTTATACCGAAGGTTTTCTACGCCGTCATGTACATAGTGAATATCAAAACTATGAAAATGGTTCATCGAGTTTCGATCATCAGCAGTTCTGTGGGGAAGTGTTAGAGCGTAATAGTGACTATATCAAGATTGATGTAAAAAACCGTTTTGTCGTTGGTGACTCACTAGAGTTGATGACCACTAAAGGCAACATCACCTTTACCTTGACAGAGATTAAAGACCGTAAAGGCAATCTGATTGAAGATGCTAAAGGTTCAGGGCATATCGTTGAAATTCCAATACCAGCAGATGTCGATATGCAGTATGCCCTGCTGATCCGTAATCTGCCATCATCATCTGTAGATATTTCAGCCTCTTCATTGGCTTATCAGGCGAGTTAAAAAATGGCGCTCTTGATTACCGATAAATGTATCAACTGTGATATGTGCTTACCGGAATGCCCAAATGAAGCAATTTATGAAGGCGACAAGATCTATGAAATCGACGTGAATCGTTGTACGGAATGCGTCGGTTTCTATGATCATCAAACCTGTATTGCCGTCTGTCCTATTGAGTGCATTGTGCCGCATCCAGAGCATCGGGAAACGCAAGAGCAGTTAATGGAGAAATTTAAAGGTTTGAATCTGTTTAAAGCTTGAAGGATGCATGAAGTCTTATGACTTCATCTAAGAACAACCTTAGGGAAAGATAAAAATAAGGGTTGAAAACAAAAACTGTCCAGAGGAAAGGAACAGCTAAAAGCGATTGGGGACGCTTTTGGCTGATCTAACAATAACTAAAAAAAGGAACCCGGGTGTTAGCGTCCTGAGTTCCTATAAAGCGAAAATAATAATAGGAGTTTGAGATTAAGCACCTGGGATGTGGGGATTCCAGGTGCTCTTTTTTTACTGACCAGAACGGATGATGTAGTCGAAG
>NZ_JWHB01000078.1:0-304 GCF_000804305.1 Acinetobacter sp. YZS-X1-1
TAGATCTCTTTCATAAATCAAAAAACGATCTTCTTTTTGGTTAATATTTGCACTCCGGATTTCTTGGCATTCGTGCATAATCTGCGGATGAAATACATCGATTCAAACAAGCTTTCTGATCCTCAGTTCAAGCGATACACAGGCATCTCATGGTCAACTTTCTATTTGATGGTTGAGCAATTGCAGAAGCATGTCTCTGCCAAAGGCAGACCGCCCAAGTTAAGCCTGGAGGATCAGGTTCTGCTCTGTCTGAGCTATTGGCGGGAATACCGAACCTTATTTCACGTTGCGACGAGTTACGGGG
>NZ_JWHB01000079.1:0-303 GCF_000804305.1 Acinetobacter sp. YZS-X1-1
TTTGTTGCATAAACCTAGCCTAGAAAGATTATTCAGTCCTATAATTTCAATATGAATAAACCTGCTCCTAAAATCTATCGTACAACTAACTGGTCTTCCTACAATCGTGCCCTCATTAACCGAGGTAATATTGCCATTTGGTTTGATCCAAACACTCAGTGGTATGCACAACCACAAGGCAAGCAAGGTCGAAATCAAACTTACTCTGATACCGCTACTCAATGCTGTTTAATGATCAAATCTCTATTCAGACTCTCTTTACGCATGGTCACAGGTTTTGTTCAAAGTTTGATTAAACTGTGT
>NZ_JWHB01000013.1:0-91449 GCF_000804305.1 Acinetobacter sp. YZS-X1-1
TTATGAACAGTAAATGTCAACAGACCCTAATGATCTCTCCATTCATATAACTAATAAAATATTGTGAATAATCGGGAATATTAAAAGAATAGTTACAAAAACTGATTTCTATTAAATTTTTAGCAATCATGAGATTATTAAGAATTTGATATATAAAATTAATTTTTAGGATGACAATCTTACTAAATAGGAAGGATTTAGAAGGTTATTTAATCTGTCGATTCCTCAAAACTTGCAGAACTTTTTCTAATTTGTAATCCTTGCGACCAAGGGTGTCTAGCTGAGCTAAGGCAGGTATTTGTTGTAGTCGGGCCGCTACAACTGATAACAGGTGCCTGTATGTTTAATTTAAAGATTTTTAATAAGATCTCTACCGAAGTTTTGACCTTAAAAAATGACCTTGAGCTGAATTCCGAGATTCAACTCATCACTAAATATAAAACATCTATTTGTGAAGATTATAAAAAAGCGATTATTTTGATCTTTAAAGAACGTGGATATACCAGCTTGGAAGTCGGTCAACTACTTGATGTTTGATCCTTAAACATTCCTAAATTTAAAAAAGTATGGATTTATACTTTCATTTACCCAAGCAATCCATCGCGCTTCATCGAAAATAATGCCATGCACTAAAGGCATATGCTTCAGTACGCGATAATGGATATTTAATTCAATAATATCAGTAATACTTATATTGCTGAGGCGGTCAAGTTGGAGTTTCAATATATTTCCCTTAAATTCAAATGATCTGAATATGAAAAATCAAGATAATACGTAGTATGGGAAAATATTTTTTATTTTATTAAATTCAATTATTTAAAATTAAAATTAAAATTAAAATTTAATTTTTATTAACTAGAATTCTTCTTTAAATAAGTTTATCTCTGACTAACCATTTAATCATTATTCCTCTAATGGAATTATTTTTCTTTTTACTCGTCCATAAACTATTGTTTATATGGACTGCATATCAAAATCCCTCATGACCTTCTTTAATTCTTTTCATTGATTTTTATGCGATCAATCTTAGTGTTATGAGCGAGTTTTGCTATAGTAAGAGCAATTTCGAATCAACATCAGGACTATATTATGTCAGCGACACCACGCATTGGGATTTTAGGTGCAGGCGGCCGTATGGGACGCATCCTTATTCAGGCGGTGAAAGAAGCCGGTTACCAATTGGCAGCAGCTGTTGAGCGCCCTGAAAGCTCATTGATTGGCGCAGATGCCGGTGAACTGGCTGGTGTAGGGAGCCTGGGTGTAAAGGTTGTCGGCCACCTTGAAGAAGTAGTTAAAGACTGTGACGTAGTGATCGACTTTACTGCGCCTGCTGCGACGGTGAATCATCTTAAAATCTGCCGTAAAAATGGCGTTGCGATCGTGATTGGTACGACTGGTATGAATGACGAACAAAAAGCTTATCTGGATGAATCTGCAAAAGAAACTCCAGTGGTCTATGCAGCGAACTATTCGGTTGGTGTGAACGTTTCGATCAAACTGCTAGAACTTGCCTCTAAAGTCTTTGGTGATACGGTCGATATTGAAGTGATCGAAGCACATCACCGCCATAAAGTGGATGCGCCATCAGGTACAGCTCTCATGATGGGTGAAGCGATTGCTGGAGCACTGGGTCGTGATCTGAAAAAAGATGCGGTATATCACCGTGAAGGACATACGGGTCCACGTGAACGTAAAAGCATTGGTTTTCAGACCATTCGTGGCGGTGATATCGTTGGTGAACATACTGCAATGTTTATTGGCGAAGGCGAGCGTGTTGAAATTACGCATAAAGCCACCAACCGTATGAACTTTGCAGCCGGTGCCGTACGTGCAGCAGCTTGGCTCGTTGGTCGTGATGCACGTAAATATGACATGAAGGACGTACTTGGTTTTAACGATATTCAAGTATAAATTTTCGTCAAAATCCTATATAAAAATAACTTAAAACTAAAATAAGATGACAATGGAATGAAAAAATTAATATTAATGGCGTGTGCTGTAGCCTTTGCCGCTACAGCACAGTCGACCTCTGTGCAGAATGCCAAACTCAGCATTAATAAAAATAATATTAAAGTCTGGACCTATCAGGATGAGCGTAATCCCGTTTTTCTCTATAAAGCCGAAACCACCTACAATGTTCCGATTGAGAATGCCGTTTCTCTGATTCTGGATGTTGATCATGCAGTGAAATGGGTGCCTTATATGGGCAGTATCAAGGTGCTGTCGCGTGATGATAAAAAAGGTGACTTTACCCTGTATATGGTGCTGGATTTTCCATTCCCTTTAAAAGATCGTGATCTGATTGTGCAGGGTAAAATGATCAAGGATGCCAATGGACAGATTACGATAAAAAATAAAGCGATTCAGACTGGGTATGCCCTAAACCCGAATTATGTACGTTTGACTGATTATCAGGGAGACTGGACTTTCCAGAAACTGGCCAATAACAAGGTCAAGGTATCGACTTATGGCTATGCCAATCCTGAAGGTTCGATTCCTTTAACCTTTGTGAATATGTTTGTGCAGCAGCAGCCTTATCAGATGCTGCAAAAGATGAAAACCGAACTGGCTAAACCTGTGGCAACGCCTGTGTTACCCGAAGCTTTACGTTAAATAACCAATAAAAAAAGTCCGCATTAGGCGGACTTTTTTATGAAAGAAGTTTTAAGGGCATTGCTGCGTAGTCATATCTTGCTGTGGAACCAGTTTCATTTGAACTAAAACCAGAAGCAATGCAACAGCACTGAGCCCAGCACCAGCAAATGAAACCGCACTATAGCTAAGTCCCAGATTCAGCACACTGGCACCCGCAATCGCACCCAAAGCATTCCCAAGGTTAAAGGCACCAATATTTACCGAAGAAGCCAGTCCAGGCGCATCATAAGCCACGGACATGACTCGCATCTGTAAAGGTGGAACTACAGCAAAGGCAGCGGCGCCCCAGATGATTAATCCCAGACCTGCGCCAAGAGCTGTGCTTGCCAGAATCGGGAAGAGCAGCATCATCAGCATGAGCAAGATTAAAAAGCCAATCAGGGTTTTATCTAAGGATAGATCTGCAAACTTGCCACCCAAATGATTACCAATCGAGAAACCTACCCCGATCAACACCAGCATTAAAGTAATCAATGTCGGTGAGGCTTTAGTAAAGCTTTGCAGACTTGGCGCAATATAAGTATAAAGAGCAAACATGGCCCCCGCACTCATTACGGTGGTCAATAAAGCTAAAACAACAGGCAGGCGGGTCAGGACTTGCAGCTCCTGCCTTACATCCGGTTTCTGGCCGCTTTGGCCTTCAGGCAAGGCTTTCCATAGGGAGAACATGGTCAACAAACCAAGCAGGGAAATACCCAGAAAAGCCATACGCCAACCGATGTGTTGTCCTATCCATGTTGCCAGTGGCACCCCGCCAATATTGGCAATGGTCAGGCCCATAAACATCATGGCTACGGCGCTGGCCTGTTTATCTTTCGCAACAACACTGGCCGCGACAACCGAACCAATTCCGAAGAAAGCACCATGATTCAGGCTGGTGATGATGCGCGCCCCCATCAGCCCCAGATAATTAGGCGCTAATGTCGCCAGAATATTACCAATCGTAAAAATCGCCATCAGTAAAATGAGTGACTTGCGTTTGGAATAACGGCTTAACCAGAGGGTCATTAGCGGTGCACCCAACATCACCCCTAAGGCATAGGCACTGATCAGCATCCCGGCACGAGGAATCGAAATCTCCAGATCACGGGCGATTTCTGGCAGAAAACCCATTGGAGAAAATTCAGTGGTACCAATTGCAAAAGCGCCAACCGCCAGTGCAAGCAAAGGAAAATTAATTTTCATGGTTTCTGCTTAGTCCCAGATAGGTGCAAGCTGGTCCGGATCGACTTCGCGACCATTACGCTCCAAGGTGCTGATCAAGGCCATTTCTTCCTGGGTCAGCTGTATCTCCTGCGCTGCCAGATTGGCAAGCAGATGTTCACGTTTGGTTGAAGATGGAATCACCGCAAAGCCTTTTTGTAAGGCCCAGGCCAATGCAATTTGTGCTGTCGAAGCCTGATGCTGGGCAGCAATCCCTTGCAGGACAGGATCATTCAGTACTTTGCCATAAGCCAGTGTCATATAAGAGGTGACATCAATATTCTTTGCTTGTAGGAAATTGACCAGACGCTGATTTTGTAAATAAGGACTGAGTTCAATCTGGTTGGTGGCGATATGCTCCAGACCAATACTATCAATGGCTTGTTGGGTTAGCTCAATATTGAAATTAGACACACCGATATGCTCGGTCAGACCTTGCTGTTTGGCTTCTAATAAAGTCTGCATCAGCTCAGGAACTTGAACGCCTAAGCGAGGTGCAGGCCAGTGAATGAGCGTCAGATTGACTGCATCGGTACGCAATTTATGCAGACTCTCTTTGAGGCTTGGAATTAATTTGTCTGGTGCGTAATGATCTGTCCAGATTTTGGTAGTAATAAACAGCTCGTTACGATTAACTTGGCTTTCTGCAATAGCCTGACCCACTTCCGCTTCATTGGCATAAATCTGTGCCGTATCTACGGCGCGATAACCGACTTCCAATGCTGTTTTGACTGAATCAATGACGGTCTGTCCAGACAGGCGAAAGGTACCAATACCAAATTGAGGAACAATATTCATAGCTTTAATCTTTAAGTATTTTCGATGTTGAGTATTTTGTGCTTTTTATTGTTGCGAAAAAATAGCTGAATTTGCAAAATATTATTGACCGAAAATCAATAAAAGAGTGACAAATGAAATCGACGATTGAAGAATTACAGGCTTTTGTCACTATTGTTGATAGTGGTTCTATTGTTATGGCGGCAGAACGTTTGGGGCAAACTACTTCGGGTGTCAGTCGGGCGCTGCAACGTCTGGAAAATAAATTAAATGTCACTCTTTTAGAAAGAACCACACGTAAACTCAAACTGACTCAAGAAGGCCAGCTATTTCTAGAAAAGGCACGCAAAATTCTCAATGATCTGGCAGAAGCTGAAGATGCTTTACTGAAATCAGATAGTGATACGTCAGGATTGATTCGGGTGGATTCAGCGACGCCTTTTGTGCTGCATGTAATCGTACCGCTAATTCAGGAATTTATGCAGCGCTATCCCCAGATTGAAATTGAACTGAATAATCATGATCAGGTGATTGATCTGCTGGAACATAAAACCGATGTCGCGATCCGCTTTGGAGAACTGCATGATTCCAGCCTGCATGCCAGATTATTATGCCGCAGCCGTTTGTATATTGTGGCCAGCCCTGAATATTTACAGCAAAAAGGTAGACCGCAATCAGTGGCGGATTTATTGGAGCATACTTTGCTGGGATTTAGCCAGCCTACGCATTTGAACACCTGGCCGGTACGGCTGAATAGCGAACCTATCACTGTAAAGCCAAAGATTCGAGCACCCAATGGGGAAACTGTCCGTCAATTAGCTTTATACGGGGTGGGTATTACCTGTCTGTCACGCTTTCTGGTCGAGGACGACTTACAGGCGGGTCGTTTAGAGGCGCTATTTGAAGATCAGATTGAGCTGCATTATCAAAAAATTCATGCAGTCTATTACCGTCAGGAGCATTTGCCTAAACGGGTACATCTATTTATTGAATTTCTGGCTCAGAAGCTGGCTAAATATTTATAAACCAATTATTTGCAAATACAGCCATAAAAAAATCTGCCCTAACATGAGGCTAGGGCAGATCTAGATTTACTAATGATTAGGACAAATTAGAAATCGGCTTTCAGTACGATCCGGTAACGGGCTTTGCCTGAGTGCAGACGTTCAATCGCAGTATTAATTTCCGACATTGGGAATAACTCAATTTGTGGCGCAATATTTTTACGTGCCGCAAATTTCAATAACTGACGTAAAGCTGCTGGTGAACCTGTTGGCGAGCCAGTCACTGATTTAGCACCACCAATCAGCGAACCTGCAGAAATTTGCATGGGTTCCAGTGGTAAGCCCAGCATATGTGCCGTGCCATTTGGTGCCAGTGTTGATAAATAAGCCTGCCAGTCCAATGTGACATTCACAGTACTCATTAATAGATCAAATTTACCACGAAGCAGTTTAAGCGCTGCTGGGTCACGACTATTCACTACATGGTCTGCCCCCATGGCTTTCAGCTCATCGGTTTTATCCAGATTTGAAGTAAAGGCGGTAATTTCACAACCCCAAGCTTTCAGCAGCTTGATCGCCATATGTCCCAAACCACCAATACCAATGACACCAACGTGGTGAATAGCCTGAATCTGATGTTTCAGAATCGGATCGAATACGGTAATCCCGCCACAGAGCAGGGGACCGGCACTTTCCGGGTCCAGATCTTCAGGTAAGGGAATTGCCCATTGCCAGCCAGCACGGACTTTATCCGCAAAACCGCCTGCATGACCGACGATGGTTGCAACCTGACCACCGGTACACAGCACTTGCTGACCTGAAATACAGGAATCACAATGTTGGCAGCTTTCCGCAGTCCAGCCAATACCGACACGTTGACCTACTTTTAGACCTTTAGCTTCAGAACCCAGTTGCGTAATGGTACCAATCACTTCATGACCGGCCACCACAGGATATACTGAAGATCCCCAGTCATTATTGAGTACTGAAATATCAGAATGACATAGGCCGCAGTATTCAACTTTCACTTCGACCTGATGCGGCTGAAGTTCACCCGCATCAAATTGATAAGGTTCCAGGGCGGCACCCGCAGACATTGCGGCGTAAGCGTGAATAGTATTATTGGACATAGGTTCAGCTCTTATTTGAATGGGAGGATATTGTTTTAAAGTGACAGTGATTTTCATGGTCATCGACCATGCCGACTGCCTGCATAAAGGCATAACAGATCGTAGGACCGACAAACTTAAAGCCTGCTTTTTTTAAGGCTTTGGACATGTTCTGGCTTTCAATGGTTTGTGCCGGAGCCTGGCGATAATCTGCCACATCATTATTCAATCGGGGCTGCTGGGCAAAGGACCATAACCATGTGACCACATCAATCTCTTGAGATTTAAGCTGTTGCCAGGCCCGGGCATTATCGCGAATTGCAGTCAGTTTACCAATATGCCGGATTAGACTAGCATCTTGCAGTTTTGCGGTGAGTTGCTCATCTGTAAAAGAAGCAATCGTTTCAATAGAATATTGAAAGAAATGTTTGCGATAAGATTCACGCTTTCTGAGTACGGTAATCCAGGCTAAACCGGCCTGCTGACCTTCCAGACACAGCATTTCAAACAGGCGTTTTTCATCATGCAGCGCCTGTCCCCATTCCTGATCATGGTAGGCAGTATAGAGGGGATCATCAGAGCACCAGCCACAGCGTTGGATCGTCAAGGGATGCTCCTTTTGATTATCTTATAATTTAAATGTCATCCACTGATCTTGCTGATTATCCCAGTAGGACAGTTCTGCCTGCTGCAGATCACTGAACTGGATCCACATATCCTTACCACTTTTGTCGGCATAACCGGTACTGATCAGAAGCGCCTCTTCAGTAATTTCCATGATCCAGCCCTGATAGGTCTGGCCATTGAGCACGATTTTCTGTTGATTGCCTGATTCTGCAAATTCGACCAGACGGTTGATCAACGCTTCTGACATGTAAACTTCCTAAAATTAACGTAAATATGGATAAGGGTTAACGACACCACGGCCCTTACCATTTAAATAGAGACCATAATGCAGATGTGGCGCGGTATGGCGGGCATTGCCAGTATTACCGACATAACCAATGACATCGCCCTTTTTGACATAGTTACCGACTTTCAGGCCACGCTTATGACCATCCAGATGTGCATAATAATGCCAAGTGCCGCCTGGACCCAGAATCCAGACTACTTTACCACCCAAATTGTTATTCCGTAAATCTGCGATCAGACCAGGCGTCGCACTACGAACCTTGGTTCCACGTGGAGCCAGAATATCAATGCCCTCATGCAAACGGCCGCTACTACGCGAAGCTCCCCAAGTATCTTTCAATTCACGAGCCTGGACCCGATCTACCGGAATCGGCAGAGAAGAGGGCATACGCATATGATTCAGTTTTTTGACCAATGCCGGATTAAGCTGAACCGCAGAAGGATGTTTCGGTGCGCTACTACACGCCACCAGAAATAACATCACCAAAGAAAGCCCGACAAACGCAAGAGAATGGCGCAAAATATTTATCCTTAAATGAGGCCAGTTGATTCTTCTTGTTCCAGACTATGTCATAAATTTACGGTAGAAATCAATTTTTTCATGGCGGTTGGAATACCTGCATTGACTGCAGTTTCCGGGTTCATCCAGAAGCCCTGTAACTCAATCGCCAGATGTTCCTGCTGATCTTCATCGACTGCAAAAATCATCGCTTCAAGCTGCCAGGTAAAATGGGTAAAACTGTGGCTGATCTGGGTCTTTTGTACGAGATTCTTCAGACCCAGTTGCTGGCACAGTTGTTCAAATGCATGAGTGTCTTCAATAATTGGCAGACACCAAAGCCCACCCCAAAGACCACTATTAGGACGTTGCTGCCATAGCCATTCATCACCTGATTGGATCAACAGCACTTGAGCTGCTTTGACCGGTACCGGCTTTTTGGCTTTTTTAAAGGGCAATTCATTTTCCAGACCCTGCTGATGTGCCTTGCAATGTTGCTGCATTGGGCAATACAGGCATAAAGGCTTTTTTGGAGTACAGACAGTCGCACCGAGATCCATAATCGCCTGGGTATAATCATGATTCCGATCAACCGGGCAGAGTTGTTCAGCAAGCTCCCACAAGGCACGTTCATGTACTGGTTTAGACAGATCATCTTCGATCCCAAAAAACCGTGCCAGCACCCGTTTGACGTTGCCATCCATGATTACGCCGTACTGACGTAAACCCAAAGACATTAAGGCTCCCGCGGTTGAGCGGCCAATGCCGGGCAGGGCGATCCATTCTTCCAGGCTCCTCGGGAAATGGCCCTGACTTGCCACAATACCGGCTGCCTTATGTAAATTACGGGCACGCGCATAATAGCCCAGCCCCGCCCAATAGGGCGCAACCTCATCCCAGGAAGCTGTACCGAGATCCTGTACCGTCGGAAAACGCTGAATAAACCGCTCAAAATATTGCAGCACGGTTTTGACCTGAGTCTGCTGTAGCATAATTTCAGAGACCCAGACCTTATAGGGATCATCGGCCACTTGCCACGGTAAATCATGGCGGCCATGCACATCAAACCATTCTAAAAGGGCATCTGAAAATACAAACATGAAGATAGAACAAACTGGAAAGCGAGGCTTAGTATAACTGAAGAGACTCAGCTAAAAGATGAAAAGTCTGCTAAAACAGCAAGACTTAAAAAGAGTAAAAATGAATAAATGGAAGGAACAAGTGAACACTTCGAAAAGCATTCACTCAGTAAAAAAATTAAATTCTTATTCTTCAATGCCCCAGCGTGCATCCAGCTTTAATACCTTGCCTTCATAACGCGGGATAATATGAATGTGTAAATGTTCTGATTTTTCCTGAAATACTTCGCCATCATTAAATCCAATATGAAAACCGGAAGGCTGATAGCGTAATTGTAATTCATTACGTGCTTGTTCAAGTAAGGACATCATGCTTTTACGTTCTTTATCTGTGATTTCAAAAAATGACGCCACATGACGTAATGGAGTAACTACATAATGTCCTTTGGACAGCGAGTTCGGTTCAGGTAACACGACAGCAAAATCATTTTTAGCCAGAATATCGTATTCGTCAAAATTACAGTACGGGCAGTTATTTTCAGTCATGATATTGGCTCCTTTCATTGAATTTATTTTTTTCACGTATGACCCAGCTCGATCATGAGCCGGATCAATTTATCTGTTATTAGGCGAGTTGTCGTGCTAGTAATTCATACATGGCAGCCAAGCTTTGTTTTTCTGCTTCAGCATTGTAGCCTAGATCTACACCATTGGCCTTGGCGCGCTCATCTGCAAGCGGGTTACTAAATCCATGCTTGGCATTTTCAAATACAATCACATTATGCTCGACCTTAGCCGCCTGCATCTCTTCTTTAAAGCTGGCAACATCATCCAGGCTCACCATACTGTCCTTTTCACCATGTAGGACCAGAATTTCTGCCTGTACCTGGCCTTCCTGTGCAGGTGCTTTAGGAGATAGGTTAGCATGGAAAGTAGCTACAGCTTTTAACGGTGCATTTGAACGAGCCAGATCCAGAGCAACTTTACCACCGTAGCAGAAACCAATCGCAGCCAGTTTTTCCGGATTGACTTCATCCTGTGCCGCCAAAGTATCTAAAGCAGCTTTTGCCCGATTCACAATGGTATCCGGATCTTCGAAAGTCTGCATCATCCATTGATAGGCCTGATCAGAGTTGGTGGTCACTTTCTTGTCACCATACATATCAATTGCCAGCGCGGCATAACCATGTTCCGCCAGTTCACGGGCACGCTGTTCAGTATAGTCATTGCGGCCCCACCATTCTGGTGCCACGGTAACACCTGCTACAGGTGCATCAGTTTCCGGTGCGGCAAAATAACCAATCAAAGTGCTGCCATCCTGAGCAGTATATTGAATTTCGCGGGTCTTGATTGCTGCCATGCTGAAGTCCTCTATTGTTGTTGAATATTTTGATTAAACTATAAAATAGCAAAACTGCTATGAATATGCATGAAAAGCTCCAACTAATTCGTTTCTCATCAGTACAAAAAAAGAGAGGCAAATAATTTGTCTCTCTTTTTAATTTTTACAATTAAAGGAATTTTTATTTAATAATTTCCAGTAATTCGATATCAAAGATCAGGGTACTATTTGGTTCAATAATATCTCCAGAACCAATCTGTCCATAGGCCAGATCAGCAGGGATAAAGAAGCGGTATTTAGCACCGACTTTCATCAGCTGTAAGCCTTCTGTCCAGCCAGTAATCACTTGGGTGGTGCGGAAATCGACTGGCTGCTGGCGGGCAATCGAACTGTCAAAAACGGTACCATCGATCAAACGGCCTTCATAATGTACGCGGACATTACTATTTGCGCTCGGCGATTTCCCTTTTCCTTCTTGAAGAATCTGATATTGTAAACCTGATTTTGTGGTTTTTATCCCCGGTTTTTTTGCATTTTCAGCTAGAAAAGCCTGACCAATTTTGGCATTTTCATCCGCCTGTTTTTTCAGGGTAATCAGCTCTTTGGCTTCAGCCTGACGCTTAAACTGGGTCAAGACCCGCGCCATGTCTTCTTCACTTAAAGTCGCCTGTTTCCCCGCGGCTGCAGCTTTTAAACCGGCGCTGAAGGCATCCAGATCAATGCCTTGTAAGGAATCTGCATTACTTTTTCCCATCAGATAACCAAAGCTGTAGCCGACCTGTTCAGCCTCAGGGCTTTTATTGGTGACTTCTTTAGCAAACAAACTGCCAGAACTCAGCAGTAAAACCATCAAACTTATTTGTATTTTCATGATTCATTCTCAAAATAAAGGAGAGCGCGTTGCTCTCCTTTTCGTGGATTATTTTACTTCGATGAGTTCCACATCAAAAATCAAAGTACTGTGTGGAGGAATCGTACCTGGCACGCCCTGTTCACCATAACCGAGTTTAGATGGGATATACAGGGTCGCTTTACCGCCTTCTTTCATCAGTTGCAGACCTTCAGTCCAGCCTGGAATGACCTGATTGAGTGGAAACTCAATCGGCTCGCCACGTTCAACCGAACTGTCAAAAACGGTACCATCAACTAATTTCCCTGTGTAATGTACTTTCACAATTGAAGTTGCTGCGGGCTGTTTGCCCGTACCTTCTTTGGTCACTAAATATTGCAAACCAGATGCTGTAGTTTTTACCCCAGCCTTTTTGGCATTTTCGGTCAGGAAAGTATCACTAGATGCCTGAGCCTGTTTGGCACTATCGACTTGCTTCTGCTGCATTTCTTTTTGGAACTGCTCATAAGCTGCTTGTAATTCTTCTTCAGTATAAGCTGGAGCGGTACGGGCATGACCTTCGCGAACGCCTGTCACAAAGCTGTTAATATCCAGCTCAGGTGGGGTTTGATGAGCGACTTCATAACCGAGTGCATAGCTAATTTTAGAAACAGCAGAGGCATCTTTAGATGCTTTTGTGGTTTGAGCAGCTGGGTTTTGAGTTGCATAGTAAACAGGTACTAGCGCGGCACCGCCTAAAAGAACAGCGACGGCAATCGGTAAGGCCTTACTCATGTATTTGTCCAATCTAATGTTATCGTTGAGGTTCAGTCCATCTTAGCAGAAAATTTTAAGAAATCTTGTAGAACGGGTGGTTTTTTAGCAAGTGAATACCTGTGTTTGATATAGCTTAAAAAAAGAAAAAACCAGCAATGATTGCTGGTTTTTTAGGAGCCATCAGATTAGCTGGTTTTGGCTTTCGGCTTATAACTATACGTATAATCATAGCTATAGCTGCCACCTGCTGAACGCTGGATATCATTCAGGATCAGACCATTGACAGTACTGCCAGCCTGTTTAAAGCGGTTTACTGTAAGTGCCAGTTCCTTCATCTGGGTTTTTGCATAGCGTGCTACAACCAGATTGAGTCCGACGTATCGGGATACAATGATCGCATCCGTAACAGCCAGTACCGGTGGAGTATCAATGATAATGTGATCATAGTGCGGGATTAGTTTTTGTAACAACTCCTGGAAGCGCTCTGAATTCAGAAGCTCGGCTGGATTAGTTGCATTTTCACCACAGCTGATGACATTTAAGTTTGGTACATTGGTGGTTTGTACCACTTTATCCAAAGACACGTGTTCATTCAGATATTCAGTTAATCCATACTGGTTATCCAGATTAAAATATTTGTGTATATGACCACGGCGCAAATCTGCATCAATGATCAGTACACGCTTATTTTTCTCTGCCATGATGACTGCCAGATTGCTGGCAACAAAAGACTTTCCAACTTTTGGTGCTGGCCCTGAAATCATCATGATATTGTTTTTAGCCTGAGTCAGGGCAAAGTGACTTGCTGTACGAATGCTTCTTAAACTTTCAACTGCCATATCATCACTGTGTTTCAGTGCCAATAAGAAAGGCATTTTTTTCTTTTTCAGTAATTTCAGACCAGGTTTCTGAACAGTCGAATGAGCGATATTGGCATAAACTGGAAGATCCAGCTGGTATTCGATCTGACTACTATCTTTCACCCCAGAACGTAGCATGTTACGGAACAAGGCCACCAAGATACCCAGGAAAATACCGAAGCAGAAGGTTAAAAATAAAATCAGAGGCTGTTTTTGTTGAATCTGGTCAACTGGCTCAAGTGCGGTATCAATAATATGAACATTACCGCTTTCACCCGCTTTAGCAACACGCAGTTGCTGATAAGAATTTACCAGATTGGTATACAGTTGCTGTTTCACTTCAACGTCACGAGACAGCTGTAAATACTGGCGTTGAATCTCTGGAATATTTTTAAGTGTTGAATTTAATTCACGAATCTTACCATTCACTACGCGAAGTTGGGCCGTAATTTCACGCATGGCTGGATGAGCAGCTGCATACTTGGCACCTATTTCCGCCTGTCGCTGTTCAAGTAGGGCTCTTTGTGATTCTAAATTGACGCTTTGATTTAAATATAATTCTGATTCTCTCGTGATATCAACAGTATTATATTTTTGGCGGAAGCGATTGAAGGCAAACTCTGCATCATCAAGCTGTTTCCTTAAATCCGGTAATTGTTCATCCAGGAAAGCCAGTGTTCGTGCAGTGTCTGTTGAACGGCGTGTAATATTATGCTGGCTGTAAACTGCTAAAATCGTATTCAGTACCTTAGTGATGTGCTGTTTATCTTGACCCTGATAGCGAAGTTGTAGAACGCCGCTCAGATCCCCTTTTTCTGTAATCGTATAATTGGCAAGAATAGAATCGATCGCTACAGGCAAGGAGAGCTTTTTCACCTGATAGCTGTTATCGAGATTATCTTGAGTAAAGATGGCAATTTTCCAGTCGCCCTGGGCAGCTTTAGCCTCAACCAGCTGGTTCAATGCGCCTTGAAAAACAATTTCTTCAGTCAGTGGATTGATCAGGCTAAAGCTCTGTTGTTGAAATTTCAGCAGCAGATTTTTATCCAGATAGTCTACAGGGACTTCAAACTGACGGATATCAAAGCTTTTTTGGCCATCTTTAAAGCGTACAGTTTCGGTTTGATATTCGGTTTGAGAAGTTCTGCCTTGAATCAAACGATTGATAAAAGAGTCTTCAGTGCTGGCAATATGTAGATCCAGATTTAAACGGTCAATTACGGATTCGAGAATCGTGCGTGATTTTAAAACCTCAATCTCGGCATTGGATGAAGACATCTGACTCACAATGCTGGACAGACTGCCAAGTAAAGCAGCTGATGAGCCTCTACTTTCTTCGACCTGGACGATTGCATCAACCTTATAGTTAATCGCTGCGGTACGTATGTAAAGCAGCACTACAATCAGGCTGAGCAAACCACATAGCAGGATGAGCTTCCATTGCGCGAGCAGGGAAAAGAACACCCCTTTTAGGTCAATCATATTATCGGTATTGTTATTTTTGTTCATAATTTTACTATCTAAAAGTTTAAAAGTGATTTTTCCAGTCGCTGATGCTGTTTCGAATTAATTCAAAAAACTGCATCAATGACTTGCTGCCCCTGCGAGAAAGGATCCTCAATATTCTGTTTTTTATCCTCTCTGAGTATGTCGAGTCCGCTAAAGACCAGACATTCTGATTATGATCAGAATAATGTTGTCTTTAATTTAATCTGTTTCATATTCGGTTTTTGAGCACCATGGAGTTGCAGGTGAAGTCCATGGAGGAATTAAAAATAGTGTTTTTATTGCTAGTCCCGGTCATTATTTCAATGACCCAACCTTATAGATTTAATCTGAAAGTACGGGTAGATCTTATAAATAAATGTTTAGCTATTGATTGATGATCAACATGTCCAAAACAGATTGCTAAAAGATTTTTAATTTTCATACTTTCACCTATCGTATAGCTGAACCAGCGACATATGAAAATGGAAGAATCTGGCTCACTACACGCTCCCAACGGGTCAGACCGGTAGCATCAACATAGACAATATCGTTACTATTCATCTTGAACTGTTTAGCCAGACCAAAATCTCCCAGATTTTTTAGACTTAAGTGATAGATTTCAGTCATCTTGTTGTCAGAATTGCCACGCAAGACATAAATCCGACTCGGATTGGCAGAATATGGATTAATCCCTTCGCTTTCGCCCAGTACATCAGCAAGTGTCATGCCTTGGTCACGGATAGGTAATGGTTTATTGGTGCCGGCTTCACCCATGACATAGATTTTCTGGTTTTCCCGAGGACTGATATACAGGGTGTCATTGGGTTGAATCAATAGCTTATGTAAGGAATAACCCGCTTTTTCCAAAGCAATCGTGTTCAAATCATAGGTCACACCTTGGCGTACGAGCTGGATTGAAGTGGAATCACCTTGCTCATTAATCCCGCCAGCTAGGCCCAGCGCCGTATACACACTTACCGGCTGATCAGTCAGATAAAATTGTCCAGCTGATTTCACGTTACCTACTACTGAATACCGCTGTCCCTGATAGGAAATTACTCTCACGACCACATCCGGATTATTCAAATAAGGAATTAACAGACGGCGTACTTCCTGATTAACTTGTGGAAGGGTCTTTCCGGCTGCTTTATAACGATTGATGAATGGAAACTGGATATAACCATTCCGGTCAATCTGATAACCATTGTTATTGTCGCTGGCTGTAGGAACGGCACTAATTTCGGGATAAGCCCATAGCTGGAAAGATAAAATATCTCCCGGATTCAAGCGGTAATCCTGCACCTCAGTCTGAAATAGAGGAGCATAATGACTGAGATTATGCGTTTGCGCAGACTGTACTACAGGTAATGTATCCTGAGTCAGTTTCACCAGATTGACTGGAGTTCCCAGTTCAGTTTGATAGATTCCTTCTGTCGGTAAATCATACGTTTGAAAGCCGGATGTTGCTGCACATCCAACCAGAGATAGGCTTAAGGTAAAAGTACCTAAAAGGTGTCTATAGTTCACTTGAAACCCCTTTATTTTTATATGTTCAGAATTGGTATTTATTAATAATTATTAATTTTTTTGAATTCGGTTTATGTGATTAACGTCTAAAAAATATAATAGATCACATACCTTGTCTATAGCTATTCTTAAGTCAATTTAATAAGTCTAAGCTGAAATTTAACTGTAAGATTGACGAAAATAGACGTGAAACCGTGATTAAATAAGCTGTAGAGATATAGTGAATTGCTTAAGATGACATAAGAATATTAATTGTTTCCAATTGTTATTTTTAAATAAGTACTGTTCTTTACGGATAGAAGGAATTAAGCCCTAAAATTAAAATAGAAAAGTATTTTCATATAATTTTTATCTAATCTAAAGGTTTTTTAGATCATTGATTTTTATTAATATTCAATTATATTTTAATGGATTTTAAAATAATTTATTTTTATAGTAATCAAAATAATCTGTTGTTAATTAAAATAATATTTAATTAGTTTAGGTGATTGTTAAATTAATATTAGTGGAAAATTATCTGAAAACTAAAAGCCTATATCAGATGGATTATGTTTAAAAAAAATTATCCGGATTTTTAAAATGTAACGACATTTGATGATTAGCTGTTCTATGGGTGGTTTGTGTAATAAAATTAATATATCTTATAGACAAATCAATAAAAACAGACGTGCCTAGACAGCATCGATATATTAAAAATAATTTGTGAAAAGTAAAATAAAAAATATTAAAGGATAATCAAAATGGTGATGAATATATTGGTAACCGGTGGGGCCGGTTTTATTGGATCTGCCGTCATTCGGCATCTCATTAACGAGACTGAACATCATGTATTAAATGTTGATAAGTTAACTTATGCAGGTAATCTGGAGTCACTTATTTTTGTATCGGATCATCCCCGTTATCAATTCGCACAAACTGACATTTGCGACCATGTATCTTTAACCCGATTATTCTCAAAGTTTCAGCCAGATATCGTCATGCATCTGGCTGCAGAGTCTCATGTGGACCGTTCGATTGATGGTCCGGCAGAGTTTATTAATACAAACATTGTGGGAACTTACACCTTATTAGAAGTAGCTCGAAAGTATTGGCAGAATCTATCTACGATTAAAAAGTCTAGATTCAAATTCCATCATATTTCAACAGATGAAGTATATGGAGACTTGGAAGGTACAACAGACTTATTTACTGAAACTACGCCTTATTTACCAAGCTCACCTTATTCAGCGAGTAAAGCCAGTTCGGATCATTTGGTTCGGGCCTGGCATAGAACCTACGGTTTGCCAGTCGTAGTCACGAACTGTTCGAATAATTATGGCCCTTATCACTTCCCTGAAAAGTTAATTCCTTTGATGATCTTAAATGCCTTGGATAGTAAGTCATTGCCGGTTTATGGCAATGGTCAACAGATCCGGGACTGGCTTTTCGTAGAAGATCATGCGCGTGCTTTATATCAGGTTGCCACTAAAGGCATCGTGGGGGAAACCTACAATATCGGGGGGCATAATGAAAAACAGAATATTGAGGTAGTTAAAACCATTTGTAAAATTCTGGATGAGCTCAAGCCTCGTCCAGAGGGAAAAACTTATGCAAGCCTCATTACTTTTGTTAACGATCGGCCAGGTCATGATTTGCGTTATGCGATTGATGCTTCAAAAATCGAGCGCGAACTGGGCTGGAAGCCACAAGAGTCCTTTGATACAGGTATCCGGAAAACGGTGCAATGGTATCTGAATAATCTGGAATGGTGTCAACATGTTCAGGATGGTTCTTATCAGCGTGAACGTTTAGGGGAGGCAGTATAATGTTAAGAACGACAAAAGGGATTATCTTGGCGGGCGGCTCAGGTACACGTTTGCATCCTATTACTAAAGGAATTTCAAAACAGTTACTTCCAATTTATGACAAACCAATGGTTTATTACCCATTGTCTGTATTGATGTTGGCGGGTATCCGTGAAGTCCTAGTGATCAGTACACCAGAAGATATTGAAGGATTTAAGCGCTTATTAGGGGATGGTTCACAATTTGGCATGGAGCTGAGCTATGCGATTCAACCTCGTCCTGATGGCCTAGCACAAGCCTTTATCCTGGGTGAAAAATTTATCGGTCAAAGCAATGTATGTCTGGTACTAGGCGATAATATTTTTTATGGCCAAGGTTTTACACCGATGTTGCGTCAGGCGGCTGCACGACAAAAAGGTGCAACAGTATTTGGCTATCAAGTGAAAGATCCTGAACGCTTTGGTGTCGTAGAGTTCGATGAACAGCAACGGGTAATCTCAATCGAAGAAAAACCCAAAAATCCAAAATCTAACTTTGCGGTGACAGGTTTATATTTTTATGACAATGATGTCATCCAGATTGCCAAACAGGTCAAACCCTCTGAACGGGGTGAGCTGGAAATTACCTCAATTAACCAAGCTTATCTGGAACGTGGTGACCTAAATGTTGAATTACTGGGACGTGGATTTGCCTGGTTAGATACAGGTACCCAGGGAAGTTTGCTTGAAGCGGCTCAATTTGTTGAAACGCTTGAAAGGCGTCAAGGTTATAAAGTTGCTTGCCTGGAAGAAATTGCCTTAAATAATGGATGGTTGAGCAAAGAACAGGTTTTAGCGATTGGCCACACCATGCATAAAAATGGCTACGGTCAATATCTGATTTCTTTGGTGGGGTAATGAGCATGAATTTAATTGAGTGGATTGAATTACCTAACCTGGGAGATCATCGCGGCAGTCTGATCGTCGCAGAAGCCAATCGGAATATACCCTTCAGTATACAGCGACTTTATTATATTGCCGGTGTTCAACCTGATGTTCCACGCGGATTCCATGCACACAAGCAACTTCAACAGATTGCTTTTGGAATTCAAGGGAGCTGCAAAATGCTGATGGATAATGGCAAAGAAAAACAGGAAGTGTTAATCGCTCAATCTAATAAGGGATTATTGATCCCACCTATGGTTTGGCATGAGATGCATGATTTTTCACAAGATTGCATCCTATTGGTGCTGGCAAGCGATCATTATGATGAAAGTGATTACATTCGTAATTACGACCAGTTTCTAAAAGAAGTAGATCAGACTTTGGTTGAGCAGATCATTAAATAATAAAATTAAAGTTAATTCATTAGAATGAAGGCCTTGCAAAAGAATAAGCTTCAGAAGATAGAATTAAAAAAAATAATAATAAATATTAAGGAGATATATGACGTGATTAAGCCGCTTACATCATTGCGTATGTTTTTCGCACTTTTTGTTTTTCTGAGTCATTTGGCTTTTCTAAAAGAAACAGATTATGCCAATATTTTTAATAGTATCTTTGACGAAGGCTTTTTAGGGGTCAGCTTTTTTTTCATTTTGAGTGGATTTATTTTAGCCTACAATTATAAAGAAAAGTTTTTAATCGGAAATATTTCAAAAAGAGAATTTTATATTTCTCGTTTAGCCAGAATATATCCCGTACATATTGCCACAACAGCACTGGTATTTTTATTAACTTTTGCTCAGTCTGGAAAGGGCTGGGAATATTTAATACAGCATGTTTTTCTGATACAAAGTTTTTTTACCTCAGAAGAGATTCATTTCTCATTGAATTCTCCTTCCTGGAGTATCTCGGATGAAATGTTCTTCTACCTGCTGTTTCCATTTGCATTTTTGATTTCTGAAAAAATCAGAAGTTATATTTTTATATTATATCTTATAGGTATTTTGATTCTAAATATTCAGCTCGATAAAAATCAGGATCACTATTGGTTATATATTTCACCATATGTACGTTTTTCTGACTTCTTACTCGGTATTATCCTGTTTGATATTTTTGAAAAAGTAAAAGTGGGCTATTCCAAAATTAAGCAACCTATAGTTATATTTGAATTAGGAGCTATTTTACTTTTCGTTTTATTCTTTGTATTCCATAATAAAATAGATATAAGTTACAGGTATTCAATTTACTATTGGGTGCCTATGGCAGCAATTATTTTAATTTTTGCCCTGTCTCATGTTGCCCAGAAAAAAAGTATAATTACCCAGTTTTTATCAAATAAATACATGGTATTAGCAGGGGAAATCAGTTTTTCTTTTTACTTGCTACATGTTTTGGAAATACAAATTTTAAATTATATAAGAAAAATATTTTCATTGAATATGGACTTAATGCTGTTTTCCTTTTTTATATTTATTGTCACTCTAATCGCTAGCTTTTTAATGTATAGGTTTATTGAAAAACCATTAAATAAGAAAGTAAAACAATTTTTATTGGAGCCAAGCTTTAAATCTAAAGGTTATGAACTAAATAAATAGGATTGTATTTAAGTACTATAGGTATATTAATTTTAATTAATATGAGATTAAAAAATAAATATAAATTTTTATATGAGATTGATAAGAATGATTCCTTTTCTTGATCTGAAAGCAATAAATACTCAATACCGTGATCAACTGATTGCAGCTTGCACTCAGGTAATCGACTCTGGTTGGTATATCTGTGGCAAAGAATTAGAAAAATTTGAGCATAATTTTGCAAATTATTGTGGAACACGATATGCCATAGGTGTTGCTAATGGCTTGGATGCTCTTATTTTAACGCTACGCGCATGGAAAGAATTAGGAAAACTCAAGGAAGGAGATGAGGTTATTGTCCCTTCAAATACCTATATTGCAAGTATCTTAGCAATTTCACAAAATAATCTGAAACCGGTACTAGTTGAACCGGATATAAAGACTTTTAATATTGATACCAAGAAAATTGAAGCAGCCATAACTCCAAAAACAAAGGTAATTTTGCCTGTGCATTTATATGGACAGCTCGCTGCAATGCCAGAAATTATGGCCATTGCCAAAAAATATAACTTGCTGGTTTTAGAAGATTCGGCCCAAGGTCATGGTGCTGAAATAAATGGTCAAAAAGCAGGAAATTGGGGAGATGCTGCAGGTTTCAGTTTTTATCCAGGTAAAAACTTAGGCGCACTCGGTGATGGGGGAGCAATTACCACCAACGATGCTGAGTTAGCGCAGATGCTTAAAGCTATACGTAATTATGGTTCACATGAAAAATATAAAAACCTGGTACCAGGTGTAAATAGTCGTCTTGATGAAATTCAGGCTGCCATCCTGAATGTGAAACTTAAATTTTTAGATCAGGAGAATCAGCATCGTCGGCATATTGCAGATCTGTATTTAAAAGAAATTCATAATCCCGCAATTGAGCTCCCGTGCAAAAATATAGATACCGAGACTTATGCTCAACATGTCTGGCATTTATTTGTGATCAGAACAAAATATCGGGAAAAATTACAACAATATTTAGCAGAAAACGGAGTACAGACACTCATTCATTATCCAATTCCGCCTCATCAGCAGCAGGCTTATCAGGAATGGAATGGCTTAAGTTTTCCAGTTTCAGAACAGATTCATGCGGAGGTTCTAAGCTTACCGATTGGACCAACTTTATCTATGGATGAAGCAAAGCAGGTTGTTCGGTTATGTAATGGTTTTCAGGCATAGATGAATCTATTTAGGACCAGTGTACTGAATGGTGTAGCCGTTTTGATTAAGACCATCACCATGTTTGTACTGAATAAAATTCTGGCTGTATATCTAGGACCTACCGGATATGCAGCGATCGGCCAATTCCAGAATTTTATTCAAATGGTGACGACTTTCGCTGGCAGTGCCATTAATACCGCTGTAGTTAAATATACGGCTGAATATCATGAAGATGAGACTAAACAACGTGCAGTCTGGAAAACAGCAGGGAGTATTGTTTTTCTATTTAGTCTCGTTTTTGCGATTCTCATACTTATTTTTCAAAAGCAGCTGGCATTATATATATTTCAATCACTTAAGTACCAAACGATTTTTATATGGTTTGCTATTTTTTTAATATTTTTCAATTTTAATACGCTATTTTTAGCCATATTGAATGGGAAAAAAGAAATTTTAAAGCTGGTGCTTGCAAATATTGCCGGTAGTTTATTTGCACTTGTGATCACTGGGGTTTTGGCAATCAAGCTGCAGTTATATGGGGCTTTAATTGCATTATCCATTTATCAGTCGATTGCATTTATAGTGACATTAATACTCTGTCATAGAGCAGACTGGTTTGAGTTTTCTTCACTATTAGGAAAAATAGACCTAGGAATTACCAAAAAATTTGCCTCATTTATTCTCATGGCATTAGTCAGTGCGATCTGTGTGCCGCTATCGCAAATGTTAATTCGGGCTTACTTAACCCAAGAATTTAGTCTGGCTTATGCGGGCTATTGGGAGGCGATGATCCGTCTAAGCACAGTATATCTTTTGCTTGTAACCACTACATTAGGCGTGTATTACTTGCCGCGCTTATCAGAACTCAATGCAATTGATGAAATTAAGAAAGAGGTCTATTTAGGCTATAAGTTTATTTTTCCACTTGCTGTTGTAGGCGGAATTTGCGTTTTCATATTACGTGATTGGATTATCAACTTATTATTTAGTCCATCTTTTGCCCCTATGCAGGATTTATTTCTTTGGCAAATGATGGGAGATGCCTTGAAGATAGGAAGCTGGATACTGGCTTATTTAATGCTCAGCAAAGCAATGACTAAACTCTATATTTGTACAGAGATTATATTTACACTGTCTCTCATTGCTTTAACTTATATATGTACTCAAGTGTTTGGTTTTGAAGGTGTTTCTATTGCTCATCTCATAAATTATGGGCTGTATTGGATCGTAATCAGTTTATTTATATTTAAACAATTAAAATAAAGAGGGAATAATATGATAATAAGTGAACAACCCTTAGTCTCTATAGTTATACCAAGTTATAATCATGAAAGGTTTATACGTGATAGCATCAAGAGTGTCATTGACCAGTCTTATCAGAATATTGAGTTAATTATTATTGATGATGGATCTACAGATGCTTCAGTAGAAAAAATACAAGAATTAATTCCATTATGTGAAAAACGGTTTACCCGATTTGAGTTTAGACATCGTCCAAATAAGGGCTTGAGCGCGACTCTAAATGAAGCATTAGAGTGGGCACAGGGAGAATATTTTTCTTCTCTAGCCTCCGATGATATAATTTTAAAAGATAAAATAAAAATACAAACTAAATTTTTAAATGAGAATAAAAATTGTGTAGCAGTATTTGGAGGTGTATCAGTCATTGATGATAATTCTAATTTTGTAAAAAATAGACTTAAAAAAGAAAATAGCTATAGTTTTAATCAAATTTTATTGTTAGAACATGATTTGCCAGCAATGACTCAACTCATTCGTACTAAATCTTTAAAAAAAATAGGGGGCTATAACGCTGAAGTTAAAATTGAAGACTGGTATATGTGGTTGCATTTAGCACAAGAAGGAGACTTATGTTATCTTCCTGTATTTTTTGCAAAATATAGATTGCATGACAATAATATGCATAAAAAAACTACTCTTATGCATGATTCAAGAATGATAATTCTCAATGAGTATCAGAATCACATTCTATATAACAAAGCAAAAAAAAGAGCTTTATGGATATATGTATTTGAATTAGCACTTGTGTCTAAAAAGAAATCATTAGAGAAGATGATAAAAATTTTAAAAGAATATCCTTCAGAAATTTTAACATATGATTTTTTTAGATTTTTTTATTGGCTATTAATTAAAAAAGATTTTTAATAATTAAAAAAATTATATAAGTAATTGTATTTTAACTATGTTTAATAAAATAATTTAGTTAGTAATATAAAAATATTAATCATTTCTTTTGCTGATTCTAGGCATTAGATAATAATAAAAGGAATGGATAATGATTATTTTAAATGAAAGTAATTCAAAAAATAACATTATTTTTTTAGATGATATTAATTTAAAAGATAAAGTAGTTATATACTTTATCTTGCTGTCATTTTTCTTATCTCAGTTTTATTTTTGGTCCAGTGGGGTTCCACAATTTAGTCACCTTTTTATTATGGCGGCTATATTTTTATTATTCAGCCGTAGCTCAAAAATAACAACCGAATACTCAAGTGTAGCTTTAATCTTTGTCGCATATACAGTTTGTGTAAATTTTGCTTGGTATTTGATCGTGCTAGATCCCAGTTATATGGTTTCTACCATCTACTGGATCTTTAACTTGTTATTTTTTTTACTATTAATGAATTTGAGTTCCTCTCAAGTTAACTTTTTTTATGAAAAAATATTATTTCTTATTCCATTTTCCTATGTAATAGAAATTGCGATCTGGGCAAGTGGATTAGGTCGTTACAATTTTGAACCACGATACAATGGTCTTTTTAATGATCCAAATCAGATGGCATTTTGGGTTTTAACTACCTGTGCTATTTTTTTATATATTTCTGAAAGTAATTTAAAAAAGATAATCGTTTATTTTTTAGCTTTATTCTTAATTCTATTGACCATGTCAAGGTCTGCTTCAATTGGCTTCTTAATGCTGACTTTAGGATTTATATTTAGTCAAAAAGGGGATCTGAATAAAAGAATATTTGTATTTTTTGGCATATTAGTCATTTTTAGTACCCTCAGTTACTTTTTATATCATTTAGGGGCTTTTGATAGTGTTGTTCTGCGTTTTGTCGAAGGCCTGGATCAAAAAGACAGCCAGGCAGAAGGACGAGGTCTTTTTAACTTTCTTGAATATCCTCAATATCTAATCTTTGGTGCTGGCCAAGGTGCACACTGGTTATATAACCCGAAAGGAAACGAAATTCATTCAACCTGGTTAGGTATTCTTTTTTATTATGGGATCGTCGGTATCTCTTTATTTCTAATCTTTTTATATCAAATATTTAAAAAATTATCATTTTCAAACAAGCTGATATTCTTGGGACCGATGCTATATGGGTTTACAACTTATAGTGCAAGGACACTCATTTTTTGGTTTTTATTGGCCGCTTTTTTACTATTCTCAAATAATAATAAGGAAGAATAAATATGTATATTTCTATAGGAATTCCATTTTTTAATGCTGAAAGATATTTAGAAGATGCGATTAAATCAGTATTAGTGCAAACTTTTCAAAATTGGGAATTAATTCTGGTAGATGATGGGTCAACAGATCGATCTTTAGAAATTGCCCGCTCATTTAATGATCCGAGAATCCGTATCATAGCTGATGGGCATAATAGAAGATTACCTTACCGCTTAAATCAGATTATCAATGAAGCAAAGTATGATTTTATTGCACGTATGGATGCCGATGATTTAATGGCAGTTGACCGTCTTGAAAAACAGATTAAAGTACTAAATGAAAATCCAAATATTGATGTCGTAGTGACCAGCTTATATTCGATTGGAGATAAGAATGAAATTTTAGGAAAGAGAATCTATTCTAATCATCAAATGCAACCCAAAGAAATTTTACAAGGTGTTACTAATATACTGCATCCTTCATTACTTGCCCGAAAGGAGTGGTGTAAAAGGAACCCGTATCAAGTCGATAATTGTCTAGCAGAAGATTATGAACTATGGCTTTCAGCTGCGATAAAAAATGATTTTAATTACGTGGTTTTGCAGGAACCCTTGTATTTTTATAGAGAAGTTGAAAATGTAAAAAAAGAAAAAATGATCCGTGGTTACAATACCCAGATCGGAGTAATCAAAAAATATTATAATAGTACTATTTCCGATCTTGAAAAAAATAAGATTGTTTTAAAGTTTGAAATTAAAAAAATTATTGTAAAAGTACTAAATTTTTTGAACTTAATGCAGATCCTACATAAGCGTAGAGTTACATCAGTCTCTGACTCCGATAAAAATTTTTATGCTGCACAATTAGAACTCATAGAGCGTATAAAGCCATGATCTCTAAAAAAATTATCATCATTGGAACGACTGCCTCTAATCTTTACGGTTTTCGCAAAGATTTTATTTTGTCTTGTCTGGCACAAAATTATCATGTTTATGCCTTTGTATCCGAATATACAAATGAGTGGTTGGGCAAAATTCAAGATTTAGGAGTCACCTTAGTGACATATCAGCTTAGTCGAGGAGGATTGAATCCCTTGGCTGATCTACGTTCAACTTATCAGCTGGCTAAAAAAATAAAAGAAATTCAACCTGATATCGTATTCTCTTATTCAACTAAGCCTGTTATCTATGCAACGCTAGCGGCCTATAAGACTAAAGTGCCTTATATTTATGGCATGATCGAAGGACTAGGATCACCTTTTACTATTCATAAATATGGCCAAAGCTTAAAGGCTAAATTCATACGTTTTGTGCAGGTGTCACTATATCGGCTTGCTTTTCCATATTTAGATAAAATTATTTTTTTAAATCATGATGATCCTAAGGATTTAGTCCATCATTATAATTTGCCACATAAAAAAAATGCGATTGAAGTTTTGGGGCCGATTGGCCTTAATTTACAAGATTATGCTTATACAAAATGGAATAATCAGGACAATATATCATTTATATTTATAGCTAGATTGATCGCTGAAAAGGGAATATTTGAATATATAGAAGCAGCACGAATAGTAAAAAGAAAATATCCTGAAGTTATATTTAAAATTATTGGTGGATTAGATCCTGAAAATCCAACTGGCTTAAAGCAAGCTGAATTAGATCAGCTAATACAAACAGGTATTATCGAATATAATGGTTTTGTGACTGATGTAGATCAAAGGCTACGTAATAGCGCGGTTTTTGTATTGCCGTCTTATTATCGAGAGGGGGTGCCCCGTAGTACGCAAGAAGCAATGGCTGTAGGACGCCCAGTAATCACCACTGATGTTCCAGGCTGCAATGAGACTGTAGTTGATGGGGTAACAGGTTTCCTAATTCCTAAATGGGATGTAGATGCATTAGTAGAGAAACTGACTTATTTTATAGAACATCCTGAAAAAATAAATAAAATGGGCTATCAAGGATTTCTCTATGCTAGAAAGAATTTTAATGCGGATCATATAAACCATAGACTATTACAAATGATGGGCATTAATAGTCTTTAAAAAAATAAATAGTATTTTTATTAATAAATAGAAAATTATATTTTATTCAAAAATAATAAATAGGATATAGATATGGGTATTATAATGAAAGAAGACTTAGGTTTTCAAATACATAAATATGAAGCTTCTGACAAAAATATATGGAATGAGTTTTTATTAAAATGTAAAAATTATCATTTTATGTTTAATCGTGATTTTATGGAATATCATGCTGATCGATTTGAGGATTTCTCATTAATATTTAAAAATGAAAAAGGGAAAATTGTAGCCTTATTGCCTGGAAATATCAAAGATAATATTTTTTATAGTCATCAAGGCTTAACTTTTGGTGGTTTTTTAATTAATAGAGATGTTCATGCATCTGACATACTAGAATTATTTACTTTATTAAAAGTTTATTTAAAACAAAAAAATATTGATAAGATTATATATAAATGTATTCCTGTTATTTATCATAATTATCCTGCTCAAGAAGACTTGTACGCTTTATTTCGTAATGATGCCAAGCTTTATCGACGAGATATTAGTGTTTCTATTGATCTAAATGAAGAATATTCATACTCAGAAAGTAAAAGAAGATCGGTCAATAAGCTCAAAAAGAATGGGATTAGCTGTGAGGAAGTAAATCAACCTAGTATGGTTTGGGGAGTAATCCGGGAAGTACTCCGTCAGCATCATAACCAACAACCTGTACATAATGAAGATGAAATAGATTTATTAAAAAGCCATTTCCCTAATAATATAAGAGCATATAAATGTTGTCTTGATGGCAATATTGTGGCAGCAGCTGTGACTTTTGAAACTGAAAGAGTAGTTCATACTCAATATTTGGCTAGCAATGATAAAGGTAGGGAACACAAGGTATTAGATTATGTCATTGATTATTTAATAGATAAAAGTAAGAAAAATGCCAAAATATTTGATTTCGGTACTTCCAATGAGAATGAAGGGCAATACTTAAATATAGGATTGATTGATCAAAAAGAAAGATTTGGTGCACGTAGTATTGTGCATGATTATTATAGTATAGATTTATAATCACCTAATTTGAACTAGAATTACTCCACCTCATTATTAGCCAAAGGTGGATTTCTAATTTTCTTAAATTTTAATAATTAAAAATAATTATTAGACTTCTTGCGTTAGTCAAAATTTAAACAGCCCAAAGCTACATTTTATAAGGTTTTAGCCAATTCAAAAATTAGGTAAAACGATACTTTCGCAAGAGATCTATTGATTAGATATTATGTTTTTATAAATTTTATATTCTTGAGGTTTTTTGCAATAGAATAAAAATAACGTTATCTGGGTTGTATAATTAATTAGAAATATATTAAATTATAAGTTTAAAATAGAATTTCATTGTGATGTAAGGCTCATTATTTATAAATAAATTACATTTTGTCACATTTTATTTAGTGTGAGATTTGCTATTTTTTACAAAAATTATTTATCTTAATAATGAAATATATTTCATTATTAACTGATCTATTGTAATTATAAATTATTTACTTTAGTTTGAGATAAGTTTCTAATATTTATATAAAAAAATATAAATATAATTTTCTTGTTAGGTGAAATTTAATTAATTTTAGTTAAATATATATTTTAATAAAAATAATAATAATATTTTTAAAAAACTAAAATATAAAATTGGCTAACAATAGTCTCTCTACTTTAATAAAAATACAATTGATATGATGCGTAGATAGACATAGTGAGGTGTTTATTAATGGATCTACAACAAGAAAAAAATAAGATCGAAAACTTTGTAAAAAGCTCTATTACAACACGTAAATCTTTATTTATTGAAAAAGATAATATTTTCTTAAAAAAAAACCTTATAGAAAAAGAAGGGTATAAGAACCAGATCATTCAATTTTCTCCACGGATAAATAAAGTGGCTAAGCTAGAGAAAAAAAAATCCTGGTATTACCGAGGTAAGAAAGATCTAATTTTAAAAAATTCTTTGATATCTTACCCTCATCTATATTCTAGTGCTGACCTTTTTAGGTGCAATATAAAAGTCGCTAAGCGATTAATTGATATTGTTATTTCTCTTACTGCTATATTTATATTATTGCCAGTTTTTATTATCATTGCTTATAAAGTACGTAGAAATCTAGGCTCACCAATATTCTTTTATCAAGAACGACCTGGTAAAAATGGAAAGCTCTTTAAAATGATTAAGTTCCGGTCAATGAGAAGTGCATTCGATCAGGACGGTAATCCTTTACCAGATAAATTTAGAATTACACCATTTGGTCAAAAGTTACGTTCTACAAGCTTGGATGAAATGCCTCAGCTTATAAATGTCTTAAAAGGTGATATGAGTATTGTTGGGCCTAGACCTCAAATGAAAGAATTTCTAGAACATTATACGGCTAAGCAAATGCGAAGGCATGAAGTAAAACCCGGTATGACAGGGCTTGCCCAAGTCAGTGGACGTAATAATTTATCTTGGGAAGATAAATTCGATTTAGATGTTCAATATGTTGATCAAAATAACATTTGGTTAGATTTTAAAATTATGTTTAAAACCGCTAAGGTGATGTTTAACCAAGAAGGAATTAACGCGCCAGATCAAGAAGTTGGTGCTGCACGATTTTGTAGAAAGGAGGTCACCGAGAACCAGTTACGTGCAAAAGAAGTAAAATAATTAAATAAAGTTCATTATTACTAAAAAAATATTTTTAGCTTCTTCCAATTAAGTTTTTTAGAAGATATCTTTTATTCCTATTAATTTTATCTTATTAGTTTAATAGAGGTTTTTAATTATTTTTAAATAACATATATTAATCTTATTATTGGTTTTTTATATTATTTATATCGAAGGTCTAGTAAAATTTTATAATAATTATTTATTTAAGGTTTTTCATATTAAAAATAAGCAAGGAAACTGATAAAGACTTATCTAATAAAAGTTATTCCTTTAAAATAAAATTTATTAATAATTTAATATATAAAAAGATGCTAATAATATTAATAATAAAAAATAGATGGTTAAATTTTTGATAGTTTATAATTAAAGTTAGTATTTAAATTTATTGAGTTAGTTAAAAATATTATATTAAATATTATTTTTAATTTTATCAGTCATTATAAGGCTATAGTTAATTTCATAGTAGGATAAATATAAAAAGCTTCAAACTAATTTGATTGCTCGACCTTAGTTTGAAGCTTTATGATAACAATGAAGTTATCTTTATTTTTTAGGATAAATTTGATTGCTATGAATTAAATTTACCTTAGTCTCCATCTTTTGAAGCCTTATAAGCATAAGCATAGTTATATCCGTACCCATAGCCATTACCAGGTCCTTTTTGTACATCATTCAGAATAACACCATTAACTTTTACATTAGCCTGTTCAAAACGAGTAACAGTAATCTCAAGCTCTTTAATTTGTGTTTTACCATGACGTGCAATTAATAGATTTACACCAGCATATTGCGCAATGATGATACCATCGGTTACGGCTAATATCGGCGGAGTATCAATTAATACGTAATCAAAACTAGCAGAAGCTTGGTCAAGAAAAACTTTGAACTTATCTGTACTGAGTAATTCAGATGGATTTACTGGACTTTTACCTCGAGTAACAAAGAATAAGTTATCAACCTGTGAGTTTTGAACTACATCTTCATAACTATTTTGATGATTTAATAATTCAGATAAGCCTGGTTGCACTTCTTTATTAAAATATTTATTTAAATAACCACGACGTAAATCACCATCAATCACTAATACCCGGCTTCCGCCTTGAGCTAAAATAGTGGCTAAGTTAGTAGTAATGAATGATTTACCAATTTCAGGAGCTGGACCTGAAAGTGCAATAATATTATTTTTGGCATTGCTCAAAGCAAAATGGATTGCAGTACGCATACTGCGTAAGCTTTCAATTGCAATATCACTACTATCTTTAACCGCAAGAATAGGAATGCTCTTTTTCTTTTTCAGCAAATTGACGCGACTTTCTTGGAGAGGAGATCGAGGAACTGTTGCATATACAGGCAGATCTAACTCTCTTTCAATTTGTGCTGAATCTTTGATTCCTGAACGCATCATATTGCGTAATAAAGCGAGTAATGTTCCTAAAAAACCGCCTAAGAAGATAGATAGAATTATAATTTGTAATTTCTTTGGTTTAATCGGTTCAATTGGTTCTACGGCAGTATCAACAATACGCACATTACCAATTTCACCTGCTTTAGCAATGCGAAGCTGTTGGTATGTATTAAGCAATCCTGTATATAGCTGTTGTTTAACTTCAACCTCGCGATAGAGTTGTAAGTAACGACGCTGTAAATCAGGAAGCTGCTTTAAAGTATTACTCAATGCTGCAATTTTACTGTTAATTGCACCGAGTTGAGCATTCATTTGTTCCATTACTGGATGTTCTTCAGTATAACGTGCAGAAGCTTCAGCAACTTTAAGTTCAAGTTCGGCTTTTTGTGTTTCTAGAGCAATACTTTGAGTCAAATACAGTTCTGATTCTTTAGTTAAGTCCACAGTATTATATTGCTGACGGAACTGGTTAAATTCACGTTCTACTTGATCTAGCTGTTGGCTCAACTCAGGAAGTTGTTCATCTAGAAACTTCAATGTTTGGGCAGATTCAGCTGAACGACGTTCAATATTTTGCTGACTATAGGCTGTTAAGATGGCATTTAATACTTGAGTAATATGCTGTTTATCTTGGCCCTGATAATTTAATCCAAGTACACCCGTCATTTTACCTTTTTCAGCAACGGAATAATTATTAAGTACACGTTGCACTGCCGCAGGCAAAGTCAGCTTTTGAATATTATAAGTAGAATTTAAGAGATCTTTACTATAAATGGCGACTTTCCAAAGACCATATCTTGATTGAATTTGACTAGTTTGGTTTAAAGGAGCAGTAAATATAATGTCATTTGTTGCAGGATCAGTCAGATTATATTTATTATGATCGAAACTTAATAACAGATTTTTATTTTTATAATAGTTTGGAATATCAAACTGCCTTACGTCAAAACTAAGTTCATTATCCTTAAAGAGCACTGATTTTGTCGTATATTGGATATCATAATTATGATTTTTTAATAAGCGATTCCAGATCGAATCTTCAGTACCAGAAATTACAAGGTCCAAGTTTAACTGGTTAATCACTGAGCCAAGCACAAGACGCGATTTTAAAATCTCGATTTCAGCTTGAGCAGGAGATTTCTGCTCAATCATATTAGAAAGATCACCTAATAAAGCTGCTGATGCTCCCTTACTATCTTCTACTTGTACCAAGGCATCTACATTGTAGGTATCTGGAGTAATCCGTAAATATAATAAAGCCGCAATTAAACTTAATAATATGCAGATCGTGATCAGTTTCCATTGAGCAATTAAGGAAAAAAATAATTCCTTCAGATCAATAGTATCTTCGGTATTGGCAGTTTGGCTCATAATTTAAATATCAAAAAGTGAAAATATTAAAAAACTTAAATATATTTTTTCCAGTCAGTAATGCAGTCTTGAATCAATCTACAAGTTTCATCAAAGACTGTTTGATCATGCTGATAAGGATCGGCAATATTTTTACTTTGCCAATGTCCAAGTCTAAAGGTTTTACCTTTAGCAAAAGGCCAAGTTTGTTCTATATGTTTTTGCTGATTCTGGCTCATAACTAATATTAGGTCGGCTTTTTTAATGAGTTCTGCATTCAGTTTTTTTGCAACATGATGACTCATATCAATTCCAAAGCGTTGCATACATAGACTTGCTTTTTCATCAGCTGCATGATCAATTAAACCAGAAATACCTGCAGATTCAATATTTAAATGAGGATATTCCTGTTTTAAAAAATATTCTGCCATTGGGCTACGACAAATATTACCAATACAGACCACTAAAATATTATTAATTTTCATTATTTACCTACATTATCTAGTTGATAAAGAACACTAGAGAATGGAATAATTTGATTCACTATACGTTGCCAGCGTGCTAAACCTGAAGCATCAATATATACAATATCATTACTATGCATTTTAAACTGATTAGCTAGACCAAAATCAGCAATACTAGTTAAGTCCATCTGATAAACTTCTGTCAGTGAACCATTTGGTTGACTCCGTACTATATATACTTTACTACGACTAGCAGAAAGGGGATTTAAACCTAAACTTTCGCCTAATACGTCACTAAGGCTCATACCTTGGTCGCGCATAGGTAAAGACTGGTTTTTGCCGGATTCCCCCATGATATAAACTTTTTGGTTTTCACGATTGTTGACATATATAGTGTCATTAGGCTGTATTAATAAATTATGTAGAGAGAATCCTGCTTTTTCTAATTCTACTGTGTTTAAACTATATGAACGCCCCTGACGGACTAATGTAATAGAAGTATTATCGCCTTGTTCAGGATTAATGCCACCTGCCATTCCTAATGCTGTATAAACACTAACAGGTTGATCATTGAGATAAAACTGGCCTCCTTTTACAACATTGCCTTGAACCGAATATCTTTTACCTTGATATGATAATACCCGAACGATGACATCCGGAGTCTTTAAGTAACGTGACAACTGACTACGTAATTCACGATTGACCTGAGCTACTGATTTTCCTGAAGCTTGATAGCGTCCAATAATTGGAAAATGAATATAACCATCTGAATCGATTTGGAAGCCATTCGCTTGTGCAGACTGGTCACTCGTAATATCACTTGCAGAGGTAAGTTCTGGATAAGCCCATAAATAAATAGATAAAATATCACCCGGACTCAACTGATAGCTGCGGTGTGATGTACTAAAAAGATGAGCATATTCTTGTTGAATATTATGTACAGCGGGCTGAGCAGCCATAATTGATTCTTGATCTAGTTTAATGACATTTACTGTAGTACCGAGATCAGTTTGATAAATGCCCTCACTTGGTAAGTCATTTGTTTGTAGACCAGAGGTGATTGCACACCCTGTAGTGGTGATACCACCTGCCAATAAAACAGCTAATTGAAAGTGTCGCACAGGCCTTCCTAAATATTAATTTTTAGATTCATTCAAATTGAAGCTATTCTACCCAAGTTACCAGTTATATACATAACAATTTGTAACTTGTTACCAGTTTTTTTAAAGGGAAAAAATCAAGTTTGTAAGAGGCGGTACTTATAATAAGTAAAATACCAAACTTTCACAAAAGATATACATTGCTTTATATTTTAAGTTATTTGAACATAAATCATAATAGAATTTTTATTATTTTCTGATACTATTCGTGCCGAAAGATTTAAGCTTATTAAGCACATTATACAAATAAGGCGTGGAAATGCTCTCTATTGCAGATTTAAAAATTGCGGTGATTGGTCTAGGTTATGTAGGCTTGCCACTTGCAGTTGAATTTGGGAAAAAAGTACCTGTTGTTGGTTTTGATATCTACCAAAAACGAATTGATGAACTTAAAAGTGGCCAAGACCATACCCTCGAAGTTTCCCCAGAAGAACTCAAACAGGCAAGTCAGCTCAGTTATTCAGCAAATTTAGAAGATTTAAAAAGCTGTAACTTTTTTATTGTAACTGTGCCTACCCCTATTGATGAATTTAAACAGCCAGATTTAACGCCACTTGCTAAGGCTTCGACCAGCATTGGTCAGGTGCTTAAAAAAGGCGATGTGGTGGTCTATGAGTCCACAGTATATCCGGGTGCAACTGAAGAGACCTGTATTCCGGTTCTGGAACAGGTATCAGGCCTGAAGTTCAATCAGGACTTTTTTGCCGGTTATAGTCCGGAGCGAATTAATCCGGGTGATAAATTGCACCGAGTGACCAATATTCTGAAAATCACCTCAGGTTCTACCCCTGAAGTCGCTGAATTTGTTGATCAGGTGTATAACCTGGTGATTGAGGCAGGTACGCATAAAGCGACTAGCATTAAAGTGGCTGAAGCAGCCAAAGTGATTGAAAATACTCAACGTGATGTCAATATTGCGTTGATTAATGAACTGGCCGTGATCTTTAATAAAATGGGAATTGATACTGAAGCTGTATTACAGGCTGCGGGTACAAAGTGGAACTTTTTGCCATTCCGTCCAGGTTTAGTTGGTGGGCACTGTATTGGTGTGGATCCATACTATTTAACCCATAAAGCACAGTCTATTGGTTTACACCCAGAGATTATTTTGGCGGCACGACGTTTAAATGACCGTATGGGGGAATATGTGGCTACGCAATTAATTAAAGAAATGGTGAAAAAACGTATTCAAGTTATAGGCTCAAAAATCTTAGTTATGGGGTTAAGTTTTAAAGAAAATTGCCCAGATATAAGAAATACAAAAATTATAGATATGGTAAATGCACTAAAAGAATATGACCTAGATATTGATATATATGATCCTTGGGTAGATGAAGTAGAGGTTAAAATGGAATATGGTTTAGCACCAATCTCGAATTTAGAAAAAGGATATTATGACGCTGTTATAGTAGCTGTTGCGCATAAACAATTTAAAGAAATGTCTGAACAAGATTTTAAAGATTTATGTAAAGAAAAAAATGTGATTTATGACCTAAAGTATATTTTACCAAAAAAATTGGTTGGTTTACGCCTTTGATAATTAATTAAGCCTCTTATATAAGTAACTATTTGGTTACTTATATAAGGTTTTAAGTAAGATTTCTAATTTTAATTTTTAAAAGTTCTAGTTTGATTTATGGGTAAATTGCAACAAAAATACTTTCGCTACTTCTTTGTGATTTTTTCTGGAGGGGTATTGGCGCAAGTTATTTATTTTACAACAATTCCTATTATCGCAAGGATTTATTCTGTAGAGCAATTTTCTCATTTATCTGTTTTTACATCATTATTAATTTTATTAAGTACAATTGCATGTTTTAGATATGAAGTCGCTATATCTTTAGCTGAAAAAGAATCAGATATATTAAGATTATTCTTGTTAAGTATAATATTGTCTACGGCCTTTTCTATACTATTACTACTTATTATATTGATTTTGTATTTTTTTGGTATTATCGATTTTTACTTAGTTCTTTTGCCTATAGCAGTATGGCTGTGTAGTATTTCAAATTCAGTTACTAATTTTTATTTAAAATATAAGGATTATAAAAAAGTTTCCTCCTTGAAAGTATGGCAAATATCATCAATGTCTTTGTCACAAATTGCGTTAGGTTCTTTTTTCCCAGCTCTAGGTTCAATAAGTCTAGTCTTGGGGCAAGTGTTAAATTATGCTGTAGGAAGTTTATTTCAAGTAAGAAATATTATTTCAATAAAAAAAATATCCTTTGATGGTTTAAAAGAGGTTGCTCTTAAATATTCT
The DNA here is from genome assembly GCF_000804305.1 of Acinetobacter sp. YZS-X1-1. Taxonomy (NCBI): domain Bacteria; kingdom Pseudomonadati; phylum Pseudomonadota; class Gammaproteobacteria; order Moraxellales; family Moraxellaceae; genus Acinetobacter; species Acinetobacter sp. YZS-X1-1. The sequence continues at coordinate 36,312 of NZ_JWHB01000013.1, forward strand.
TATTATCTAAAGTATTCTACTCTTGATTCGATATTTAATTTATTGGGATTGCATCTTCCAATAATTTTATTGACTACACTATATGATAGTTATGAAATGGGTATATTTTATATGGCAATGCGTCTAATACAAACACCTGTAGGCATTCTTATATCTTCGGTCAGTCAAATTTACTATAGTAATATCCAGGAAAATATAAATGAAGCTGTTTTTAATTTTACAATAAAAGTAGTTTTTTATTTATTAATTTCAGGTATTTTAGGGTTTTCAATATTTTATATTATTCAAGAATCATTAGTTACTCTTATTTTAGGAAGTAAATGGTTAGGTTTGATAGATTTATCTGTATGGTTGTTACCTTGGTTTTTATTACAACTAATATCATCTCCTATATCTACAGTTATGTATGCTTTAAACAAACATAAGCAAATGATGTTTCTTACTTTGTTTGGATTGTTAATTAGAGTGTTGCCTATAATTATACTAATAAACAGTCAAAATAATTTTATTATTGAAGCGTTTGGTATTGCTAATGCTGTTTATTATTTTGTTTGCTTATTTTTCTTTTTATATTTTGCAAAAATAAATAGTGGTAAATTATGAATATATTGATTTTCTCTTATGATTATTCTGAAAAATCTTTAGCTTCTTCTTTTAGAGCACGGAATTTAGGCGATTTTTGTAAAAGAAATAACTATAATGTAAGAGTCATATCATCTAAACATGATAATCAAGAAGAAGTGATCTCAATAGATAGTAGTTTTATAGAAAATAGGAGATTTTTTTCTAAAATATATTTGAGATTATTTTATTATCCAGATCCTATCGCATATTGGGTAAAAAAAGTAATTGTTTTTTTGAAAACACATAGTGAATTAGTAGAAAATGCTGATAAAATAATAGTCACTACCCCTCCTCATTCATTGCAATTGATTGCACTATGGATTAAATCTAACTATCCAAATAAATATGTAATATCTGATTTTAGAGATGCTTTTGTAACAAATCACAGAGTAAAATGGTATACCCCCTTGCATTTAATGTATGCTAAAAATATGGAAACTAAAATATTTGAAAATATTGATTGTATTATTACAAATACATTGAGTATGAAGCTGAATTTTTTAAATGGGTATAATAATTTTAAAAATAAGATTATTTATGTGCCGAATGGATATATAGATTGCATTGATAGTATTCAAGATAAAAAATCGGAGTCTATAACTATTGGTTACTTTGGTGATTCTTATGGGGGGGAAATTTCAAATATAATTAATACTTGTCTTCAAAAGAAGTCAAAGTCTGATAAAATAAAATTTTTAACTGCAGGCAAAGGAGATTGGAATATCCATAAACAATATAAAAAAAATCAATGGTGTCATTTAGGGCTTGTTTCACAAACTCAAGTGAAAAATGCTATACAGAAAAGTGATATTTTAATAATAGTAATGCCGAAAGGTGAGAAAGAACCATCTCCTACAGTACCGTTGAAAGTATATGAATACTTAGCTTCAGATAAACCTGTAATATATTTTGGTCCTAAAGGTGATTGTTGGAATTTAATATTAAATTATTCAAATACTTATTGCTATAATAGTGAACATTTAAATAATCTTATAGAAATATTAAACAATGTTAATCTTGTAACTAAATCTAGGATAGAGTTTAGAATGAAATTTCATTTTGATCGAATAGCAAGATGTATTATTGGTTTAGAGAGCTTCTAATGACTAATTTTTTTAGATATTTAAAAAATATTATTTTTAGTAAGTATATGTATATACCTATAATTTATATTTATATTTATTGTATTAAAGAGCCTTTACGTCAAGCATGGACATGGTACTTTTCTAAAAAAATAAAAAATATGCATAATACAGCTAGAATTTTAGGTTTTATACATATTACTGATTACTCCAAATTATACTTAGATAAGTATACACGAATTGGTAAAGACTGTTATTTTTTTTCGAATGGTGAAATTTATATTGGCGAAGGAAGCATTCTTTCTAGAAATATAACTATTTATACGGGTAACCATGATATTTTAGGAGGGGCTATTCCTTATGATAATAATTATATTTTTAAAAAAGTAATTATAGGTAAGGGTGTTTGGATAGGTATGAATGTAAATATTACACCAGGTGTCAAAATAGGTGACGGAGCAATTATTGGAATGGGTACTACTATTTCTAAAGATGTTGAACCTTATAGTATTGTAGTTGGTGCTCAACAGCGGGTAGTTAGCTATAGAAGTAAAGAAGATTTTATAAGAAAATTAGATGGAAACTTATTTTTCTCTAAGAAATGGCCGGATTTATAATATGTTAAATTTATCATATAGACGCATATTTAATATATTTTTAATATTTTCATATACGGTTATATTGTTTATATATAATATATTTGATTCTGATCTTAAGGGGTATATTTCAACTGTTGTTTTTAATTTATTTTTTTTATTTTTTTTATTTATGTGTAAAGATAAAATTATATTTTATTTCCTAATGTTACTTTACTTTTTAATGTTTAATCTATGTGTTTTTGTTGGCTATAATGATTTATATTTAAATATTGTTTCAAATAGTATTTTTTCATATTTTATTTTGCCAATTATGTGTTTATCATTATTATTACCACTAATTTTAATAAATAGACCAAATTTACAGAAAATAATTGATAGTCATTTAACTTTTTATATTTGTTTATTTTTAGGTATATTTGGATTAATATCTTTAATTTATCTCTTGCCATATTCTACTACCGCACTATTACAAGGTGCAAAAGATGTTAGAACTTCCTTACAGGAAACAAATGTTTTACCAACAGGGGCTTTAACAACGTTTTCTGTAGGTATTTCTATGTTTTACCCGTTGTTTATTTTTTTGATATTTTATGGTTTTGTTAAGAAAATTAATAAATTTATTATATTTTTATTATTTATAGGGCTTCTAAGTGGTTTGGTTGGTGGAATTGTTTTTGCCGCTCGTGATCGATTTCTTTGGATTCCATTCTTTTTATTAGTTAATTTTTGGATTTGGTATCCGTATTTAACTCAAGAATTGAAACTCAAATTTAAATATAGTTTTATTGGCTTTGGTATTCTTTCTTTATTTTTTCTTATATTGTTTACTTTAAATAGATTCTCAGGTAGTCATACAGGTATCTGGGGCTCAATTTTAGCCTATTTTGGAGCACAGCCATATATTTTTGCTGAAACAGTTGAGCAGCATAATGATGCTTTATTTTATGGGTTGGATTTGAGATTCCCTTTTTTTCTTGAGCTTCTTGGTTTGGATGTTAATTTAGTAACTCGTGATACCCCTTATCAATGGATGTTTGGAACATTATTTAGTGATTTCTATATGATGGGTGGTTGGAAATATTGTTTATTATTCATTTTTTTATTAAATATATTTTATGTAGGGATATATAAGTATACTAAAAATCAGCCCTGGATTTTTGTTTTATTCTTTTTATTGCATATGCAAATTTTGACGCAAGGTATATTTTATTTTTCTTTAGGATTTCCAGGTGGAAATTTATATATATTGCTAACTATAATTTTGGCAATATTGTTTAATTTTATTAATAAGGTTAAATTGTGAATATATTAGTTTTTATCTCTCATTATCTTCCTGGAATTAAATCAGGTGGGCCAGTAAAGACATTAAAAAATATGGTTGATAATCTGGAGTATAATTTTCATATAGTTACATTAAATTGTGATATTGATGGTGAAATTTATAATATCCAGAATAATGTTTGGATAGATTGTTATGGTGGTAAAGTTTATTATGTTGATCGCTGTAATATAGATAAGGGATTCTTTGAAAAGATGATTAATGAAGTTAATCCTGACTTTATTTACTTAAATAGTTTTTTTGATTCTATATTTTCTTCTAGATTTATTTGGATGAATCATTTTTATAATTTTTTTAACAAGAATAAAATTGTAGTGGCGCCTAGGGGGGAATTAGGAGTTAATGCATTAAAAATAAAAAAAAATAAAAAAAATATATATATTCATATAGTAAATTTGATGCAATTGTATTCTCAAATTAGAATTCAAGCTTCTAATGAAATGGAGGCTAATGATATAAATAAAAACTTAAATTGTAAAGAAATTGTTATTGCATCAGATATTCCTGATAAAATTATTTTTGAAGATAATAAATTTAATATAAATTGTTTTAAGATAATACACTTGGCCAGAATTTCAAAAATCAAAAATTTATTATTTTGTCTGAGAGTTTTAAAAAAATGTAAAAGGGAAGTAATATTTGATATATTCGGTCCTATCGAAGATAAAGACTATTGGAATTTGTGTCTTATTGAGATAAAAACTATGCCTAATAATATTAAAGTTAACTATTTAGGAAAATTAGATCCAGGATGTATAAAGAAAACATTTTCACAATATAATTTATTATTTTTACCAAGCTTAGGTGAAAATTTTTGCCATGTTATTGCTGAATCTTTTTCTTATGGGGTTCCTGTACTTATTAGTGATAAGACTCCTTGGAGAAATTTGCAGGATGCTAAATTGGGATGGGATTTTTCTCTAGATAATCCTGATGTGTTCGTTAATTTAATTGATAATTTTAATGATACAGAAATTTCAAGCCTTTCTAGATTAGAAATTTATCAAAATTATCTTAAGTATTTTCAGTTTGATAAAATACTTACAAGTAATTATCAAATCTTTTCTCAAAACTAGGGAGTGCAAATAATGTTTGTATCCAAGACTTTGTTAATCACAGGTGGCACAGGTTCATTTGGTAATGCTGTTCTAAAACGTTTTTTGGAAACAGATATTAAAGAAATCCGAATTTTTAGCCGTGATGAAAAAAAGCAAGATGATATGCGAAAAAAATACCATTCATCTAAACTGAAATTTTATATCGGTGATGTACGTGATTATAATAGTGTGCTTAATGCAACGCGTGGTGTAGATTATATTTACCATGCTGCTGCACTTAAGCAAGTTCCATCTTGTGAATTTCATCCAATGGAAGCAGTTAAAACCAATGTGCTCGGTACAGAAAATGTTCTGGAAGCGGCTATTCAGAACCGTGTAAAACGTGTGGTGTGTTTAAGTACTGACAAAGCAGTTTATCCAATTAATGCTATGGGTATTTCTAAAGCCATGATGGAAAAAGTTATGGTAGCTAAATCACGTAACTTAGAAGAACTAGAAACTGTGATTTGTGGTACACGCTACGGTAACGTTATGGCTTCGCGTGGCTCAGTTATTCCATTATTTGTAGATCAAATTCGTCAAGGCAAACCTCTGACAATAACAGATCCAAATATGACCCGTTTTATGATGACTTTGGATGATGCTGTCGACCTGGTTTTATATGCCTTTGAGCATGGTCAAAATGGCGATATTTTTGTACAAAAAGCACCCGCAGCAACCATCCATGTTCTAGCGCAGGCTTTGACTCAGTTAGTAAATGTACCGGATCATCCTATATCAATTATGGGTACGCGTCATGGTGAAAAGGCGTTTGAAGCCTTATTGAGCCGTGAAGAAATGGCAGTTGCCTTGGATCAAGGTTATTATTATCGTGTGCCTGCTGATCAGCGTGACCTAAACTATTCAAAATATGTTGAAGATGGCGATTTAAAAATTACTCAATATGAAGATTATAACTCCCACAATACCGAACGTTTAGATGTTGAAGGCATGAAAAAGCTTTTACTCAAGCTGGAATTTATACGTGCCTTAACTCAAGGCCAATATATAGATCCAGAGGCTTAAACATGAAAATTTTAGTCACAGGCTCTAACGGCTTTATTGCAAAAAACTTGATTCAATTTCTCTCAGAAAAATCTGATGTTGAAGTATTAAAGTTTCATCGAAATTCCGCTGAGTCAGAACTGGAACAGTCTGTACTTGCTGCAGACTGGATTGTGCATTTAGCAGGGATTAATCGCCCTTTGAATGAACAAGAATTTATAGACGGAAATATTACGCTGACGCAAAAAATTGCAGATATTCTTAAACAGGTAAAAAAGCAGACTCCTGTTATTCTTTCTTCATCAATTCAGGCTGAACGTGACAATGCCTACGGGCAGAGTAAACTTGGTGGTGAGCAGGTATTATTAGAGCTGAATCAGCAACAGGGTAATGCAGTTTATATTTGCCGTTTAGCCAATGTATTTGGTAAATGGTCACGCCCAAATTATAACTCAGCTGTGGCAACCTTCTGTTACAACACCGCACATGATTTACCTATTCAAATTCATGATGAAAATGCCATGATCCGTCTGGTCTATGTAGATGATGTGGTGGAATCATTCTGGAATATTATTCAAGGTACAGCGCAGGTAGAACAAGTTTTTGCCATCAAGCCTGAATATCAAATTAGTGTAGGTGATTTGGCAAAAACCTTAGCGGGTTTTAAACAATCACGTGAAAGTTTAATTACAGATCGTGTCGGAACAGGCTTAACCCGTGCGTTATATTCGACTTATTTAAGTTTCTTGAAGCCTGAACAATTTGACTATAGCGTACCTAAATATGGTGACCAACGCGGTGTATTTGTAGAAATGCTGAAAACACCAGATGCAGGACAATTTTCTTACTTTACTGCACACCCTGGCATTACTCGTGGCGGGCATTATCATCACACCAAAACAGAAAAATTTTTGGTTATTAAAGGTAAGGCATTATTTAAGTTTAAGCATGTGGTGACAGGTGAGTTCTATGAGCTTGAAACTTGTGGAAATGAACCACGAATTGTCGAAACTGTGCCAGGCTGGACGCATGACATTACCAATATTGGTGAAGATGAAATGGTTGTGATGTTATGGGCAAATGAAATATTTGATCGTGAAAAACCTGATACTTATGCAATGCCATTAACCCATTAAAGAGTAAAAATTGTGAAAAAATTAAAATTAATGACGGTGGTGGGCACACGCCCTGAAATTATTCGTTTATCGCGCGTGATGGCAGTATGTGATCAATATTTTGATCATATTTTGGTACATACAGGCCAAAATTATGATTATGAACTCAATGAAATTTTCTTTACCGATTTAGGTATCCGTAAACCTGATCATTTTTTAAATGCTGCAGGTGCAACGGGTGCAGAAACCATTGGTAATGTGATCATTGCTGTAGATAAAGTATTAGGGCAAGTTCAGCCTGAAGCACTATTGGTGTTAGGCGATACCAATAGCTGTATGGCAGTATTACCTGCAAAACGTCGTAAAATTCCAACATTCCATATGGAAGCAGGAAACCGCTGTTTTGATATGCGCGTACCTGAAGAAATTAACCGTCGTATTGTCGATCATACAGCGGATATTAACTTGACCTATAGTACGATTGCACGAGATTACTTGTTGGCAGAAGGTTTGCCAGCCGATCAGGTGATTAAAACAGGTAGCCCAATGTTTGAGGTGCTCCATCATTACAAGGCTAAAATTGAAGCATCGGATGTATTGGCACGTTTAGGGTTAAAAGAGCATCAATATTTTATTGTAAGTGCACACCGTGAAGAAAACATTAACTCAGACCAGAACTTTTTAGATTTGGTTGAGATGTTGAATGCGGTAGCTGAAAAATATCAATATCCAGTCATTGTATCTACCCATCCGCGTACCCGTAAGCGCATTCAAGAACTAAATATTGAGTTTCATCCATTGATTCAATTGTTAAAGCCACTTGGATTTAGTGATTACAATAAGTTGCAGCTTTCTGCTAAAGCAACATTATCTGACAGTGGTACGATTAATGAAGAATCTTCAATTTTGAATTTTCCAGCTTTGAATTTGCGTCAGGCACATGAGCGACCAGAGGGTATGGAAGAGGCTGCTGTGATGATGGTGGGCTTAACCGCAGAGCGTGTTTTGCAAGGCTTGGAAATTTTAGATCATCAACCGCGTGGTGAGGAGAGATTATTACGTTTAGTTGCAGATTATAGTATGCCAAATGTAGGTGAAAAGGTAGCGCGTATTATTTTAAGCTATACCGATTATGTGAACCGTGTGGTGTGGAAGAAGTACTAAAATATGAAAATTCTTCTTTTAACGCAGTGGTTTGATCCTGAACCTACTTTTAAAGGACTGGCTTTTGCCAAAGAGTTAAAACGACAAGGTCATGATGTTCAGGTGCTCACGGGATTTCCAAATTACCCGGGTGGGAAAATTTATGAGGGTTATAAGTTAAAGCTTTATCAACGTGAAGAAATAGATGGTATTTCTATTTTACGCGTGGCTTTATATCCTAATCATGATAGCTCTGCGTTAAAAAGAATTTTTAATTATATTAGCTTTGCTTTCATGGCAATGATTTTTGGTATTTTTGCAACTAAAAAAGCTGATGTAATTTATGCTTATCACCCCCCATTAACCGTGGGGATCGCTGCTGTTTTTATTAAGTTTTTCCGTCGTACACCGATTGTCTATGACATTCAGGATATGTGGCCTGATACTTTAAAAGCAACAGGCATGCTGAATAACAATAAAATTTTAAATCTTATTGGTTCAGTCTGTAAGCTGGTTTATAGATTTGTTGATCATATAGTCGTGTTATGTCCGGGCTTTAAAAAGCTGTTGATAGAGCGTGATGTACCAGAAGAAAAAATTAGTATTATTTATAATTGGTGTGATGAGCAGGGGTTAACTCAGGCTCGGCCTGCAAAGGTTGAATATCAACAACTCATGCAGAATAAATTTAATATTGTTTTTGCAGGAAATATGGGGAAAGCTCAGGCTTTAGATACTATTTTAGAAGTTGCCAAAAACGTTCAGAAAATGGAAGATATCCAGTTTGTATTCGTTGGGGGCGGCACAGAAACTGAGCGGTTAAAACAACTTTTAATTACTGAAAATATATCTAATGTGATCTTTATCCCTCGTATGCCTATGGCTGAAGTTGGAGGTGTATTAGAGCTGTCAAATTTATTACTAGTACACTTAAAAAAAGATCCATTATTTGAGATCACCGTACCTTCTAAAACTCAGGCTTATATGGCGATGGGTAAACCAGTATTAATGGCTGTGGCGGGGGATGCTGCTAATCTTGTACAAAGAGCTGAATGTGGTTGTGTTGCCATATCTGAAAATGTAGAAAGTATTCAGCAAGCTATTTTGAAAATTTATCATTTACCTGCTAGCGAGCAGCTGAAAATGTGCCTGAATGCGCGTAAGTTTTATCTACAAGAATTATCTTTAGAAAGTGGCGTTAAACAGTTCGTTGAAGTTTTTGAAAAGGTACAACATGATTAAGCGCCTCCTCGATATTATTATTGCTTCTATTGCCCTGATTTTACTGTCACCGTTGTATTTTTATGTGGCACATAAAGTGAAAAAAAATCTAGGTTCGCCTGTTTTATTTCGTCAGGTACGCCCGGGTTTACACGGCAAACCTTTTGAAATGATTAAATTCCGCAGTATGAAAGACGCGGTAGATGCACAAGGCAACCTCTTACCAGACAGTGAACGATTAACTCCGTTTGGTAAAATGCTGCGTTCTAGTAGTTTGGATGAAATGCCAGAATTATGGAATGTCATTAAGGGCGATATGAGCATAGTCGGACCACGCCCATTACTCATGGAATACTTGCCGTTATATAACCAAGAACAAGCCAAACGCCATTTAGTCCGCCCAGGCATGACAGGGCATGCACAGGTCAATGGACGTAATGCTATTAGTTGGGAAGAAAAATTTAAACTCGATACGTGGTATGTAGAAAATCAGTCGGTTTGGCTCGACTTCAAAATCATGTTTAAAACGGTACATAAAGTTTTAGCAAAAGATGATATCAGTGCCGAGGGCGAAGCGACCATGACCAAATTTACCGGTACAAAAACGGGCAATCTCCATGACTGAAATCTATGCCGTCTATGGCGCTTCAGGTTGTGGCCGAAGCTTGATGCCTGTAGCTCGCCAGCAATTACAGCGTCAGAATATAAATGCCGAAATCTATTTTATAGATGACAGTCTGATCGAAGAAATGACGGTTAATGAGCATAGAGCATTAAATTATGCAGCATTTAAAAATCTAAAGGCTGATAGAAAGTCAGTTCTCATTGCGATTGCCAATAGCCAGATCCGTGAAAAAATAGCTAAAAAACTTGAACAAGATGCAATTGAGCTATGGACGGTTCAGGCAGATAATGTGGTACTCATGGATCAGGTAGAAATTGCAGAAGGGGCAGCACTCAGCCCTTTTGTGAGCATTACCTCAAATATAAAAATTGGTAAATGCTTTCATGCCAACTTATATAGCTATGTCGAACATGACTGTGTGATTGGTGACTTTGTTACTTTTGCCCCAGGTGTTCAGTGTAATGGCAATATTCATATTCATGACCATGCCTACATTGGTGCGGGTGCGGTGATAAAACAAGGTACACCTGACAAGCCTTTAGTGATTGGCAAAGGCGCTGTAGTGGGTATGGGAGCTGTGGTTACCAAAAGCGTTCCACCGGGTGTGACAGTAGTTGGCAATCCGGCACGAATCTTAGAGAAAAAATAAGTTTTTAAATTTTAAAAATTCAGGAAACATCATGTTAAACACTGCATTTGAACCATGGCCAAGTTTTACTCAGGAAGAAGCGGATGCGGTTTCCCAGGTTTTATTGTCGAATAAAGTCAATTATTGGACTGGACAGGAATGCCGAGAGTTTGAAAAAGAATTTGCTCAATTTGCTGGCACACAATATGCAGTAGCATTGGCGAATGGTACCGTGGCTTTGGATGTAGCCTTGAAAGCCTTTGGAGTTGGTGCAGGTGATGATGTGATTGTAACTTCACGTACTTTCCTTGCATCTGCTAGCTCCATTGTGACTGCTGGGGCAAATCCGATTTTTGCAGATGTTGAACTGGATTCTCAGAATATCTCACGTTGTACCATTGAAGCAGTTTTAACACCGAATACTAAAGCGATTATTTGTGTGCATCTGGCAGGATGGATGTGTGACATGGATCCGATCATGCAATTGGCTGAAGAAAAAGGCCTGTATGTGATTGAGGATTGTGCCCAAGCCCATGGTGCCATGTATAAAGGAAAATCTGCAGGTTCAATCGGTCATATTGGTGCCTGGTCATTCTGTCAGGATAAAATTATGACCACGGGTGGTGAAGGAGGGATGGTCACTACCAATGATGAAAATTTATGGAAAAAAATGTGGTCTTATAAAGATCATGGTAAAAACTTTGACAGTATATATAACAAACAGCATCCACCGGGATTCCGCTGGTTACATGACTCTTTTGGTACCAACTGGCGCATGATGGAAATGCAGGCTGTGATTGGACGAATTCAATTGAAAAAGATGTCCGAATGGACAGCACAGCGTAATGCAAATATGGAAAAAATTTATGCTGCATTTGCAGATAGTCCATATTTTACAGTTCATCGTCCATCAGATGATTATGTACATGCTGCTTATAAATGCTATGTACAAGTTAATACTGATACTTTACCAGAAGGCTGGTCACGTGACCGAATCATGACTGAAATTAATGCCGAAGGTGTACCATGTTTTAGTGGATCTTGTTCAGAAGTCTACTTGGAGCATGCTTTTGATGACACGCCATGGCGCCCAAAAGAGCGTTTAAATAATGCTCAAAAACTGGGTGAAACCAGCCTAATGTTTCTAGTGCATCCAACGTTAACAGAAAATAATATTCAAACAACTAAAGATGTTATTCAGCAGGTGATTAGTCGCATATAATTCTCTAGGATTCAATCATGTAAAGTGTATCTTTATAGGTACACTTTAAACATTTATCCAAGTTTTTACCTCAATTCTCTCTAATATTTAATATGGGGTAAAAATTTATAAATAATTATTGAGAAGACACAGCAAGTGAAATCTATCATTCTACCCTTAGTTGAATCTCCACGTGCGGCTAAACAGACATTTCTCGTTATTTTGGACTTCTGCATATTTCCCGTCCTGATCTGGCTTTGCTATGCCATTCGTCAATTCGATCTGGGTGCAGAAGTCGTTCCAAATATTCCTTTTGGTACAGTTTGGGTCAGTGCCATTGCCGTATTGGCTTTATTTGTTTGTGGTGTTTATCGGTTTATTGTTCGTACTTTTAATGAATTTTTTATTGTTAAATTAGGGCTAGCCACTGTTCTGGCAGTCATTGGTTTGTATTTGCTTGCGTATGCAACACATGCGTTCATTCCTACTTCTATTCCTTTGATGTTTGGCTTCATGATGTTTGCCTGGGTCTGGTTTAGTCGGGGATTGATCCGCTTTATTGTTCGTTCTTACTTATATGCAGGAGTATCGAAAAAACGGATTGCGATTTACGGTGCAGGTTATGCGGGACAGCAGGTTGCAGCAACTTTAAATCGTTCAAATGAACATTTACCAGTCATGTTTATTGATGATAATCCTTCATTGAATGGTCAAAATATTGGTGGGATCCAAGTTTATGCACCAGAAACTGCATTAAGATGTTTTGCTAAACTACGTATTGATGAAATTCTGATTGCACTTCCTTCAGTAGGTCGTATCCGAAAAAGCGAAATTGTAAAATTCTTGGAACCTGCACATTTAAAAATTACTGAAATTCCAGGGCTGACAAAACTGGTTAATGGCGATATACGTGTTTCTGATATTCAGGAAGTCGATATTATTGATCTATTAGGGCGTGATCCAGTTCCTCCTGTAGCAGAATTATTAGAAAAAAATATCAAAGATAAAGTCGTGATGGTTACAGGGGCAGGAGGCTCTATTGGCTCAGAGTTATGTCGTCAAATTATTAAAAATCAACCGGTAAAACTTATTATCTATGAGCTAACAGAGTTTGCTCTTTATAGTATCGATAAAGAGTTACGTCTTAGTGCCAACTGTGAAATTATTCCAATTCTAGGTTCGGTAGTGGATGAAAGTAAACTGGAACGGGTCATTGAGCAATATGGGGTTCAAACCGTTTATCATGCTGCTGCTTATAAACATGTTCCTTTAGTAGAATGTAATCCATTGGCCGGCTTAAAAAATAATGCGGTAGGGACTGCCTTTAGTGTCAATGCCGCAGTTAAAAAAGGTGTAGAAACCTTTGTGCTGATTTCGACTGACAAAGCAGTACGTCCGACCAATGTCATGGGTGCAACCAAACGTATGGCAGAGCTTTATTGTCAGGCTATGGCGGAAGCACAGAATCAAACCCAGATAAGTATTGTACGTTTCGGAAATGTCTTAGGTTCATCAGGTTCGGTTGTGCCATTATTTAAGCAGCAGATTGCTAAAGGTGGACCTATCACTGTTACTGATCCTGAAGTCACACGTTTCTTTATGACGATTCCTGAAGCTTCGCAGTTGGTAATTCAGGCAGGTGCTTTAGGCACAGGTGGCGATGTATTCCTACTCGATATGGGGGAGCCAGTGCGAATCCAGGATCTGGCTCGTCAGATGATTTCACTGAGTGGCTTAAAGGTGAAAGACAGTCAAAACCCCGATGGTGACATTGAAATTCAATATACAGGACTGCGTCCAGGTGAAAAACTGTATGAAGAGCTGTTAATTGACCAGGAAAATACAGAGATTACTTCACATAAGCGAATTTTAAGATCAGTAGAAAAGCATTATCCTTTAGCTGAAATTCTGGAAGTATTTAATCGTATGCATGTGCTTACAGCGACTCAAAGTGATGTAGATTGGGCTTTAATGCAGCTTGAACATTATGTCGATGGTTATCAGCGTGGTCGGGAAATTAAAGTAAATTAAATTTGGAAATAATTAGGTTGAATACAATGATTAAAAAAGCAATTCTCCCTGTCGCAGGACTTGGCACACGTTTTTTACCAGCCAGCAAATCCATTCCCAAAGAAATGGTGACGGTGGTTGACCGTCCGGCCATTGAATATGTGGTAAAAGAAGCAATTGCAGCTGGAATTGAACAAATTATTTTGGTGACGCATTCTTCCAAAGCATCAATTGAAAATTACTTTGACCGTAACTTTGAACTTGAAACTACACTTGAGCAAAAAAATAAAACCGATTTGCTTAAAGAAGTTACTGAAATTTTACTCCCTCATGTTAGTGTGATTAGCGTACGTCAGCCACAGCCTTTAGGCCTTGGTCATGCCGTGCTTTGTGCTAAAGCTGTGATTGGTGATGATGACTTTGCTGTCTTATTACCGGATGTTCTGGTTAAAGATCAAGATACTCAAAATGACCTGTCTCGTATGATTCAACGTTATGAACAGTCTCGTGCATCACAAATCATGGTTGAAGCAGTCCCTAATCATCTGGTTGATCAATATGGGATCGTGGATGTGCCTGCTTCGCCTGCGGAAGGTGAAAGTACGGTGATGCAAGGTATTGTGGAAAAGCCGGCGATTGGTACCGCGCCGTCGAATTTATCTGTGGTAGGTCGTTATATCCTTCCGGCAAAGATTATGCATTTACTGGAGCAGACACCGAAAGGGGCAGGTAATGAAATCCAGCTAACCGATGCTATTGCGCTGTTACAACAGACAGACACTGTTGAAGCTTATCGGATGAAAGGTCAAACCTTTGATTGTGGCAGTAAGCTCGGCTATCTTAAAGCTGTATTGCATTATGGTGTAGATCATCCCAAACTCGGTGCAGAGTTTAAAGCATTGATTCAGGAACTCGCCTTATAATAAAAAAGGGATATTATGAAAGTCGCAGTATTAGGAAAAACCTTATTTTCAGGGGTTATTTCAGCTCTATTGGCTGAATGTGGACATCAGGTCATATGGTGTAATAGCTTTAATACTGATGAGCCTGTTCGGACTTATTTCCAAGATGAATCCTTACAATTATTGCTGCAAAAACAGCAGGAGTTGGGGTTCTTAAACTGTTGTGATTTTCAGCATCTGACCTTTAATCAGGATGTCTTTTTCTTTAGTTTTAATGCAACCGAAGAGCAGTTGGCATTTCAAATGTTAAATACCATTCATCATGCCTGCTTCGCGCACCCTAAACTGATGATTAATGCATCTACCTTTGGTTTGCATGGTACAGCGCGATTTCAGCAGCTTTTGCCGAATGATGACTGGGTCTATCTTCCAGATATTATTCAGGAAGGGAATGCTATTCGCAGTTTCGTTCAAGCGACTCAACTGATTGTGGGTTGCGATCAGCCAGATGTACAGCTCAAAGTTAGAGAGCTGTTACGTCCCTTATTTCCTCGAGCCCAGCAATATCTGTTTATGCCTATTCTGGATGCAGAATTTACCAAGCTGAGTATTTCCGGCATGCTGGCTACCCGGATCAGTTATATGAATGATCTGGCAAGCGTCGCTGAAAAACTGGGGATTGATATTGAACAAGTCCGTCAGGGTATGGCAGCTGACAATCGTATTGGTTCCGCTTATCTATTTCCTGGCGTGGGCTTTGGTGGGGAAAACTTTTCT
Organism: Acinetobacter sp. YZS-X1-1; assembly: GCF_000804305.1. Classification (NCBI taxonomy): domain Bacteria; kingdom Pseudomonadati; phylum Pseudomonadota; class Gammaproteobacteria; order Moraxellales; family Moraxellaceae; genus Acinetobacter; species Acinetobacter sp. YZS-X1-1. Next base: position 51,680 of record NZ_JWHB01000013.1, read on the forward strand.
CATGATATCCGGACACTGACCCACGCCGTGGCGGATTCAGGGGTGAAAAACCAGTTACTGGAACAGGTTTGGGATATTAATGAGCAACAGAAAGAACTATTATTCCGGAAGTTGTGGAATTATTTCCGTGGAGACCTACAAGGGAAAACAGTCGCCATCTGGGGAGCTGCATTTAAAGAAAATACGCCAAGTATCCAGCAATCTCCGGTACATGCCATGTTGGCAGCATTATGGGCGCAAGGTGCAACAGTGAAACTGCATGATCCACAGGCTTTGACCAATATTGAACAGATTTATGGTCAACGTACCGATTTAATTTTGTGCGAAGACCAGTATCAGGCGGTAGAAGATGCAGATGCATTGTGTTTAATCACGGCCTGGAAACAGTATGGTAGCCCGGATTATGCTTATCTCAGCAAGTTGATGCAGCATCCTTTGATTCTGGATGGACGTAATCTCTATGACCCTGCTTATATCAAGTCACGCGGTTTTAACTATATTGGGGTGGGACGTTGATGTTAGACCAGCTTAAATCAGACCAGAATAGCAATAATGCTTATAAAAAGCTGAACTCTGTAAAAGAACAATTGAAATCGATCCATTTACGCCAACTCTTTGCAGTAGATCCTGAACGGTTTAACCAATACTCGGTGCAATTTGAACAGGTAGTTTTTGACTATAGCAAACATAGAGTCAATCATGATGCTGTGCAGCATCTGATTGAATGGGCAGAGACACAAAATCTAAGATCCTGGATCGGGTCTTTATTTTCTACTCAGACGATTAACTATACTGAGCAACGTGCAGCCATGCACTGGGCCTTACGTTTGCCGAAAGAGGACCAGCAGCATGAAGATTTGGCAGCTGAAGTTCATGCTCAGCTAGACCGTATGTATGCTTTGGTCGAGCAGATTCATGCCGGACAACGCCGTGGAGCTACGGGTGAAGTTATTCAGGATGTAGTGAATATTGGGGTAGGGGGATCTGACTTAGGACCGCTAATGGTTAGTCATGCGCTCTCGGATTTCAAATATCAATCTGCCAAACCCTTGAATGTGCATTTTGTTTCGACGATGGATGGTAGTCAGCTATCAGAATTGCTGCATCAGTTACGTCCAGAAACCACGCTTTTTATTATTTCTTCCAAGTCATTTGGAACGATTGATACCTTATCTAATGCTCAAACAGTGCGTTTATGGCTGGAAAAATCTTTAGGCCAGCATCCTTCTATTGTGAAGCATCATTTTATTGGGGTATCCACTAAACCTGAAAAAATGACAGCTTGGGGAATTGCACCCGAAAATCAGCTGTTGTTATGGGATTGGGTCGGTGGGCGTTATTCTCTCTGGTCGTGTATTGGTTTGCCGATTGCACTCAGTGTTGGAGTGGACGGTTTTAAACAACTGCTTGCCGGTGCTTATGCTGTAGATCAGCATTTCCAGTACAAGCCTCTGGAACAGAATATCCCAGTATTAATGGGCTTACTGGGTGCCTGGAATACAAATTTTCTGGATATTCAGACCCATGCTATCCTGCCTTATGATGGACGTCTGAAATATTTCGCGTCTTATTTGCAGCAACTGGAAATGGAATCCAATGGTAAATCCATCCAGCGCAACGGTGAAAAAGTACAGCTCGACACTTGTCCGATTATTTGGGGAGAAGTTGGACCAAACGCCCAACATGCTTTTTACCAGCTGTTACACCAAGGCACCCAAGCGGTCAGCTGTGATTTTATTGCTCCTATAAAACGTTATAACAGTCAACAATATACCTACGTTGATAATGCTGATGCTTTGATTGAACAGCATCATCTGGCTTTATCTAACTGTCTGGCTCAATCACGTTTACTGGCATTTGGTAATGATGCTTTGGATCAGACTGAGTTACAGGGCTTACCAGCTTATAAACAATATGAGGGTAACCAGCCAAGCAGCACTATTTTATTACAGGAATTAAATCCTTATAGTCTGGGAATGCTGATTGCGTTATATGAGCATAAAGTTTTTGTGCAGTCGGTACTGTGGAATATTAATCCATTTGACCAATGGGGCGTAGAAAAAGGCAAAGAAATTGCCAACCAGCTGTTGCCTATACTGAATGGCGAACAAACCGATATTAGTAGTCTGGATGGTTCAACCCAAGGTTTAATTAAAATCCTGACAGCTTGATTAAAATTATAATAGGAAAGACATGGCTAAAATTTTGGTGACGGGTGGAGCAGGGTATATTGGTTCACATACCTGCGTAGAACTATTAAATACGGGGCATGACGTCATAGTATTGGATAATTTATCCAACAGTTCGGTTGAGTCTTTAAATCGTGTCCAGCAGTTGGCTCAAAAAAGCCTGAAATTTGTAGAAGGTGATATACGGAATAGTCAGATCTTAGACCGAATATTCCAGGACAATACCATTGATGCGGTGATTCACTTTGCTGGCTTAAAAGCAGTGGGTGAGAGCCAGCAAATCCCCCTTAAATATTTTGAAAATAATATTTCTGGTTCAATTAGTCTGGTACAGGCCATGGAGCGTGCTGGAGTCTTCTGTCTGGTCTTCAGTTCTTCAGCCACAGTCTATGGGGAGTTTAACCCTTCACCGTATCAGGAAGATATGCCTCTAGGCATGCCAACCAATAACTATGGCTACACCAAAATGGTGGTTGAACAGTTATTGGAGAAGACCGCTCAAGCCAATCCACAGTGGTCGATTGCCTTGCTGCGCTATTTTAATCCGGTAGGTGCACATAAAAGTGGCCAGATCGGAGAAGATCCACAAGGTATCCCGAATAACCTGATGCCATTTGTTACACAGGTGGCGGTAGGGCGACGTGAAAAGTTGTCGATTTTTGGTCAGGATTATCCGACTGAAGATGGGACATGTGAGCGGGATTTCATTCATGTCGTTGATCTGGCCAAAGCACATGTTTTGGCAATTCAAAACCGTTTGCAACAAACGGGTTGTCGTGCCTGGAATATCGGTACAGGAAAACCTATTTCAGTACTGGCAATCAAGAATACCTTTGAGCAAGTAAATGGAATAAATATTGCATTTGAATATGCACCAAGGCGAGCTGGTGATCTGGCCAGCTTCTATGCAGATAGCCGCCGTGCGACAGAGGAACTCGGATGGACGGCTGTTTATACTCTCGAGGATATGCTAGCTGATAGCTGGAACTGGCAAAAGCAGAATCCCCATGGATATGGATAATAAAATATGAATTTTATTTATGGGATTATGTGTCATCAATTAACTAATCCACTTGTTTATCTTGTAAATGAGCTGATTAAAAGTCCTAATAGTAAAATTTTAATTCATGTAGATAAAAAAATCAGGTCTTGATCATATAAAAAAATCGTTACCAAGCAGCTCACAAATAGAATTTTTGACAGAAAGAGTGGATGTGCATTGGGGTGGTTATACTCAAATTGAGGCCACTCTAAAAATTTTAAATTATGCCACACAATTTGAATATAAGTATTTTTCTTTATTGTCTGGTGATGATATTCCCTTAATGCCTATTGAAAGTATAGAAAAATATCTTTTAAGCAGTGATCAGGAATATATCGGTTATGAACTTCAAGCAGATCCAAGAAGCCGGATTAAATATTTATATCCAGATTTTTTTCATTAAAGAAAAATCAATTTCAGAAAAAATAAAATGCAAGCTAATTATTTTTTTACATAAACTTGGTTTCTATACTCAAAATATAGAAAGATTGCCGAAACTATATAAAGGATCTTTATGGTTTATATTAAGCTATCAGGCGGTTCATTATATTTTGGATTTTATAAAAACTAATAAAAACTATGATTTGGCCTTTAGAAAATCACTGTGTGCCGATGAAGTTTATTTCCATACCATTATTCAGAATTCATATTTACAAGAAAGAATTTACCATCCAGAAGATGAGGAACAAGTATCTGAAGGGGGATTAAGATATATCGATTGGATGTCAGGACCAGATTATCCCAAAATTTTAGATGAGTCTGATTTTGATAAGATGAAGCAATCAGGCATGTTATTTGCCAGAAAAGTGAAGGCAAATATCGATATAGATCTGCTCAAACAATATTTTCAATATTCATAATAAAAAGTCCCCCTTCAAAATGGACAGTTCGTCTAATTTGAAGGGGGCTTTTCTAAAGTTTTTTCTAATAGATAGAATTATCCCTGAATTAACTGGGTGAGCTCATCTACATAAGCCTGCATTGGACGAGGGTTCTGGTCACGACGGCTTTCAATATTTAGACGTAGCAAAGGTTCAGTATTGGAAGCACGAACGTTAAAGCGCCATGCCCCAAAGTTCAGGCTAACACCATCTGTCTGATCGATTTCTGGTTGCTGGTCGGCATAATGATCAAAGATTTTTTGGATCGTCGCCTGAGTATCTGCGACTTTAAAGTTGATTTCACCCGAACAAGGAAATTTGGCAATCATCTCTTCAACTAGGGAAGATAGTGATTTTCCAGTTTCAGATAAAACTGCGATGGCAAGCAACCATGGAATCATGCCACTATCACAATAAGCAAAGTCACGGAAATAGTGATGAGCACTCATTTCACCGCCATAGGCTGCATTGTGTTCACGCATGACATCCTTAATAAAAGCATGTCCTGATTTCGACTGAATAGCTGTTCCTTGATATTGTTCGACAACATCAAAAGTATTCCAGACCAGACGTGGATCATGCACGATTTTTTCGCCAGCTTGTTTTAGCAAGAAAGCCTGTGCCAGTAGACCGACAATATAATAGCCTTCAATAAACTGACCTTTTTCATCAAACAGGAAGCAACGGTCAAAATCGCCGTCCCAAGCAATGCCCATGTCAGCTGAATGTTGAATCACAGCATCACGTGTACTGGCACGATTTTCAATCAGAATCGGGTTAGGAATACCATTCGGGAAATTACCATCCGCTTCATGATGAATCTTGATAAATTCAACCGGAATATTGAGTTCTTTAAATTTTACTTCGATTGCATCAATGACGTGACCCGCTGCACCATTACCTGCATTCACTACCAGCCTCATTGGTCGGATCTTTGCTGGATCAATATAATTCATCAGGTGATCGACAAATTCAGGCAAGATATTATATTTTTTTGTCGTGCCCTTGCTTGTAACTTCAGCGAATTCATTATTTTCAGCCAATACCTGAATATTTTTAAGGCCAGTATCTGCGCTAATCGGACGAGCATTTTCACGGACCAGTTTCATTCCGTTATAATCCATCGGGTTATGACTGGCAGTAATTTCAATGCCACCTTTAACATCCAGATGAAATGCACCAAAGTAAACTTCTTCAGTGCCGGTCATGCCCAGATCGAGGACGTCGACACCTGCATCATTTAAACCACGAATGGTCGCCTGTTTTAAATCTTCACTAGTCAGTCGTACATCACAGCCAACTACAACGGTCTTTGGTTGATAAATCTGTCCATAGGCACGACCAATGCGGTAGGCGATATCTTCATTTAATTCGGTACCTAACTTGCCGCGAATATCATAAGCTTTGAAACAAGAAAGTTTTTTCATAATTTATTATTTAAGAGTACAATTGAAAAATATATTCTAACCCAAATAAAGATTTTTACCATTCAGCTGGTTACATAATATTAAAATAATGTTTCATTTGAAAAATAAAGTATTGTATTAGAAAAATTATAAGGACGAAAAATATGTCTAATAATAAATTATATTCAATTAATATATTGAGATTTATTGCTGCAAGTTTTGTCTTGCTCAGTCATATAGAAAATAAAGTTCATCAGTATAATATCCTGTCTTTAGAATGGTATCGATTTAGAGGGCCAGGTGTTGATATTTTCTTTGTAATGTCCGGGTTTATTATCTGTTTAACGACAGCTAAAAAAAATATAACCCCTATAAAATTTTTAAAAGGCCGTATGCAAAGAATATTGCCTCTTTATTGGTTTTTTACTACTGTGGCTCTTTGTATTTTTTTATATAATCCTGACCTTATTAATATGAGTGGTGGATATACAAGTATTATAGCTTCTTATTTACTAATTCCAGGGGAGCATAAGTTCCTTATTCAAAATGGCTGGACCCTAAGTTATGATATTTATTTCTATATCATTTTTGCTTTATCTCTCTATTTTTTTAGAAATAAAATAAATTATATTGCATTAATAGCGGTATTAACCTTTTTACCTGCTGTAGGAATATTGGTATTAAATTTAGATAAAGTATTCTTTTTTAATGTGATTCTTTTGGAGTATGCCTTGGGTATTTGTGCATATCTCATTTATATTGAATGCAATTTAAACTTTATGCTGAATATTATTCTCATTCTATTGGGAACTGCACTTATTTTCTTTCAGAATATATTTAATGTGTTTGAAACTGGATTTGGTCGTGCTTTGGACAGGGGAGTACCCGCCTTTTTATGTGTGGTTGGTGTGATTGGTTTGGAAAGCTTTTTTAAAAACCATTATCATAAATTTTTTAACATTTTAGAAAGATTAGGGAATACGTCTTACTCTATTTACCTGAGCCATCCTTTTATCTTAGTCATAGGAACAAAATTATATATAAGTTATTACTTTTTTCAGAATCTTAATTTTGCTTTGTTTTTATATGTGATCTGTATTTTCATTGGATACTATGTAAATAAATTTATTGAAGTACCTTTAAATAGAACAGTTAAGAATTCATTTAACTCAAATTCTATATGGATATTAAAGATTAAAATATTTATTCAGAATCTAAGAAATATATAGTTAACCTGTTATATGAGAGTAAGCAATATCCTCATATAACAGGCTAATTTTATGGATTATTCAACCGTTACTGATTTTGCCAGATTACGTGGCTGGTCAACATCAGTACCACGCAGGACTGCCACATGGTAAGACAGTAGCTGTACTGGAATACAATAAACAATTGGTGCTAAAACAGCGTTTACTTCAGGAATATGCACGACATGCTGACGTTCTTTGGCTTTAATACCGCTATTTTCATCAGCGAAGACAAATAATTCACCACCACGTGCCTGAACTTCTTCCATATTGGATTTCAGTTTATCAAGCATGTCATCCTGTGGCGCCAGAATCACTACTGGCATATCATTATCCACCAGTGCCAATGGACCGTGCTTCAGCTCACCCGCCGCATAACCTTCCGCATGAATATAAGAAATTTCTTTCAACTTCAGTGCACCTTCCAGTGCAATCGGGAAGTGTGTACCACGACCGAGGAACAGACAGTGCTGTTTCTCTACAAATAGTTCAGAGAGGCGCAGAATTTCATCATCATGACTTAAGGTATCCAGAAGTACCTTAGGCATATGCCATAGTCCAGTGGTGATCTCAGTCATCTGTTCAGCTGAAATGGCATTTTTCACTGTACCAATTTTTAGCACCAGTAGCATTAGTGCAGCCAGCTGAGTGGTAAAAGCTTTGGTTGAAGCCACACCAATTTCAGGACCCGCTAAAGTCAGCAGACTGTAATCTGTTTCACGTACCATTGAAGAAGTTGCAACATTACAAATCGTCATCGTCGTAATGTTTACACCTTTTGATGCAGCACGTTTTTGGGTATCACGCAGAGCAGCTAAGGTATCGGCTGTTTCACCTGACTGAGAAATACACACATAGAGTGTGTTATTGACAATCACTGGCGTACGGTAACGGAATTCACTGGCAATCTCGACCTGACAAGGCAGATCAATCAGCTGTTCAAACCAGTATTTAGCAATCATGCCAGCATGGTAACTGGTACCACAGGCAATGATCTGAATCTGCTGGATTGTTGAAAAATCTTGTTCCGCATTCACCAGAAAGTCTTCACGCAGTGTATTGCCATTCAAGGCTTGTGAAATGGTCTGTTTTAGGGCTTCAGGTTGCTCATAGATTTCTTTGAGCATGTAGTGCTTATATTCACCCTTAGAAGCATTGCTCACGGTGGCATCCAGTTCTTTTACTGGACGATCTACCAGTTGACCATCCGCAAATACTTCAATGGTAGTACGGCTCAGACGTGCAATATCACCTTCTTCCAGATAGATGAAGCGATTGGTAATTGGTAATAAAGCCAACTGGTCAGAACTGATAAAGTTTTCACCAATCCCGACACCAATCACCAATGGTGAACCTTCACGAACAGTAATCAATTCATCTGGATGATCTGTATGTACGATCCCGAGCGCATAAGCGCCTTTCAGCTGTGGTACGACCTGACGAACAGCTTCAAGCAGGCTAGGGGTAGATTTCAGTGCATCATTGACCAGATGAGCAACCACTTCGGTATCGGTCTGAGAAGTGAACACATAGCCTAAAGCTTCAAGATCGTCTTTCAGCTCCTGGTAGTTTTCAATGATACCGTTATGAACCACAGCAACATTACCCGAAATATGGGGATGAGCATTGTTTTCAGTCGGTTTACCATGAGTTGCCCAGCGTGTATGAGCGATGCCTAATGAACCATTAATCTGTGATTCATTCACAGCTTGTTCAAGGTTCGCGACTTTACCCACACGACGTTCACGGAGCACCTGGCTATTACTGATTAAGGCCAGACCCGCAGAGTCATAACCACGGTATTCAAGACGTTTTAGGCCTTCAATTAAGATATTGCTGATATTACGTTCCGCGATGCCACCGACGATACCACACATACTAACTTCCTCTTATTTATTGATTTTTTGCGGACGCTGATAGTTTTCTTTGGCAAATTGCTTAGAACGTTCTACCGCTAAACTGTTCTCTGCCACATCACGGGTAATCGTTGAACCGGCTCCCACTGTCGCACCATTACCGATCTGGACCGGTGCAACCAGAGAGCTGTTAGAACCAATAAAAGCATGATCCCCAATGATAGTCTTAAATTTGTTGGCACCGTCATAGTTGCAGGTAATCGTCCCTGCACCAATATTGGAACCGCTACCGACTTCAGCATCACCTAAGTAAGTGAAATGATTCGCTTTAGAACCTAGACCAATGCTTGAGTTTTTGACTTCAACAAAGTTGCCAATATGGACTTCAGCTGCCAGTTTTGCCCCTGGACGCAAGCGTGCAAATGGACCAATCTGTGCATCTTCACCGATAACAGCATTATCAAACACGCTATATGGCTGAACTTTAGTACCCGCAGCAATCTTGGTATTTTTAATCACGCAGCCTGCACCGATTTCAACATTATCACCGAGTTCGCAATCACCTTCGATAATGACATTGATATCGATACGCACATCTTTACCAACAGTGAGTTGGCCTCGTAAGTCAAAACGGCTTGGGTCAATCAGATGTACACCTTGCTGCATCAACTGTTTAGCTTGATAAGCCTGGAACTGACGCTCCAATGCAGCCAGTTGCACACGGTCATTGACGCCTTCCACCTCAAAAGCCAGCTCAGGTTCTACAGATGCAACACTCATACCATCTGCCAGTGCCATTGCCACGATATCCGTCAGGTAATATTCACCTTGGGCATTGTCATTGCTTAAACGTGGTAGCCATTCATGTAATTTGGCATTGCTGACTGCATAAATACCGGTATTAATTTCTTTAATTTGACGCTGTTCTTCAGAAGCATCTTTATGTTCAACAATGGCTTGAATCTGACTATCTTTACGCACAATACGACCATAACCACTGGCATCTGCAAGCGTTAATGTCACTAGGCCAATACCTTGCTCTTGAGTAGCATCGAGCAGATTCTGAAGCGTCTGCTGGCTAATACAAGGGACATCACCAGACAGGATTAGTGAAATACCATCTTTCGGCAAAACAGGTAGGGTCATTTGTACGGCATGACCGGTACCAAACTGTTCAGCTTGTTCTACCCACTGGATATCTTGGTCTGCAAATGCGGACTGAACCTGCTCACCGCCATGACCATAAATGGTAATAATATTGTCTGCATTGAGTTTTTTTGTTGTGTCGACCACATGGCCGAGTAAAGGTCGTCCTGCAAGCGGTTGTAATACTTTCGGTAAGTTGGAACGCATACGGGTTCCTTTACCTGCAGCAAGAATAATCACAGTCGTAGACATGTTCTAATCCTAGATATGGCTTAAGCCATCGTGAAGTAAAAATAAATCCAAATACAAAGTGCTGCCCAGAGGCCAGCGATAATGTCATCCAGCATGATGCCAAAACCACCCCCAACCTGACGGTCAATGACTCGAATCGGCCAAGGTTTCCAGACATCAAATAATCGGAACAGGGCAAAGCCAATGAGTAGCCATAACCAGTTCATCTGACCTAAATAGATCAGTGGCAAAAAGGTGATGGATTGTCCTGCAAACTCATCCCAGACAATACGTCCATCATCATGCACACCCATGACTTTGGCAGTTTGGCCACAGATATATATGCCAATCAGGGACATGATGACAATGGCAAAAAGACTATTTACAAAACCTAAGTAGAGCCAGATGGGTACAAATAAAAGTGCAAAAGCTGAACCAAAAGTTCCGGGCGCTTTAGGCGCCAGACCAGAACCAAATCCTACCCCACTAAAGACAATGAGCCGGTTGATCCATGACATGCTTTTAAAATTGATCGCAGGTTTATGCAAAATGTTGATATCCGTTAAATTGAAGTGAATGATCTACGCCATCTTTTTCAAAAGTTAAACCGTGTTGCTGCTGAATGGAGCCAATTATACTAATCGAAACATCCAGATGTTTTTGCAATAATTTTTCATAATTTTGCGGGCTTATTGTAAAGCATAACTCATAGTCATCACCACCCGCGAGTGCGTATTGCCAACGCTGTTCATCATTTAATATTTGCAGGGCAGGACTGATCGGCAATTTTTCAAGCGCTAAAATCGCTCCAACCTGAGAAGCTTTGAGAATATGTCCTAAATCTTGTGCCAGACCGTCTGAAACATCAATCATGCTATTGGCTAGGCCTTTTAAGGCAGTACCCAACTGACAGCGTGGGGTTGGATAATCTAAACGTTTCTGTAATGGGTGACCGAGATGATTTAAGGCAAAAGCAGCATCACCCACTGTACCGGATACACAAATCAGATCATCTGGCTTGGCACCTGAACGGGGTACAGCTTTACCAATCTCTACCCAGCCCAAGGCAGTCACAGATAAGGTCAAATGAGGACTTTGTGTGGTATCACCACCAATTAAGCTCACACCAAATTGATCGCAACAATCATAGAGACCCTGGCTAAAGGCTTTTAACCAGTCATGATCAATTTGGGGTAGGCTCAAGGCCAGCAGAATGCTATGTGGCGTTGCACCCATGGCAGCAAGATCGGACAGGTTGACTGCAACTGATTTCCAGCCAATGGCATGTGGATCGGTATCTAGGGGGAAATGTCGACCAGCAACCAGGGTGTCGGCACAGATGACCAGTTGTTGCTGTGGAGGAGGAGTGAGCAAGGCTGAGTCGTCACCAACACCCAAATCGACAGAATTTTTATTCTGACGATTGAAATAGGTATCGATAATCGAAAACTCAGCCATACAACAATTCGACTAGATTAGTTGGCTTGCTGTTTTTCTGCTGCACGTAAAGTTGTTGCTAAACGGTCCAATACACCATTGATGTATTTATGGCTGTCTGCACCGCCAAAGTGTTTAGCTAACTCAATTGCTTCATCCAGAACCACGCGGTATGGAATCTCAAGATGTTCTTTGAGTTCATAGGCGCCTAGGCGAAGTGTAGCGAGTTCTACACCATCAAGTGCAGAAAGTTCACGATCCAGCACAGGGATAAGCAAAGCATCCAATGCTTCATGATTGGCAACCACTTGAGTCAACAATTCATGATAATAGCTGAGATCCACTTTGTGCATGGCATTGTCCACACGAGTACGTGCTTCAATCTCATGCACCGGATTGTGGCTCATCTGCCATTCATAAATTCCTTGTACAGCAAAGCGACGTGCTTTACGTTTTGCTGCATAAGTTGCTTGAAGTGTTTGCGACATAGCGTTAAATAGCCTTTAACAAGTTAACCATTTCAATAGCAGTCAAGGCAGCTTCACTACCTTTATTACCTGCTTTTGTACCCGAGCGTTCAATCGCCTGTTCGATACTATCCGTAGTCAATACACCATTAATCACTGGTAAGCCAGTGTCTAGGCCAACCACGCCCAAACCTTTGGCACATTCACCAGCTACAAAATCGAAGTGAGGCGTGCTGCCACGAATCACAGCGCCCAGCGCGATGATGGCATCGAAACGATCTGAAGCTGCCAGTTTTTTCGCAACCACAGGAAGTTCCCAGGCACCAGGTGCATGAACAACAGTGATATTATCCTCTGATACGCCATGGCGTTTCAATGTATCAATGGCACCCTCTAACAGATGTTCAACAACAAAGCTATTAAAACGACCAACTAAAATCGCATAACGGTCTTCGTTCGCGAGATGCAACATACCTTCAATACGGCGAACTGCCATAGGAACCTCGATTATTTCTCTGATGTTTGTTGTGCGGTGATGTATTCCACCACTTCTAAGTTAAAGCCGGACAGGGCATTGAAACGTAATGGAGAGCTCAGCAGCTTCATTTTTTCAACGCCGAGGTCACGTAAAATTTGTGCGCCGACACCAATGGTCTGATACTGCTGAGACAGGGCAGCATTGGATTTTACATTTTTTGGTGCTGTAAGGGCATCTAAGGCAGGGCCTAAGTCCTGTAAATGACGTTGGCCAATCCAGACCAAGACACCACGATCACTATTGGAAATTTCTTTCAGGGCACGATCCAGGTTCCAGGCTGGCTCGCCATCCTGTTTTTTCAGTTTGAGCAAGTCGCGGGTCGGGTTAAAACCATGTACACGCACTGTGGTCACGCCCTCTTTAGGCTCACCTTTGACCAAGGCCAGATGGATATCCGGATTACCCAGTTCACGATAGCGGTACAGGTCAAAGCTGCCGTATTCAGTATCAATACTTTGCTGATCGATACGCTCAACCGTTTGTTCATTGGTCATACGGTAATGGATCAGATCAGCAATGGTACCAATTTTCAGACCATGCTTTTCCGCAAAGATTTCTAGATCTGGACGACGTGCCATGGTGCCGTCTTCTTTAATGATCTCGCAGATCACAGAAGCTGGCTCAAGACCCGCAAGACGAGACAGGTCACAACCGGCTTCGGTATGACCAGCACGGTGCAATACGCCACCTGGCTGTGCCATCAATGGGAAGATATGACCAGGTTGTACGATGTCACTTGGTTTGGCATGTGCAGCCACCGCAGTTTGAATGGTATGCGCACGTTCAGCTGCAGAAATACCAGTAGTAATGCCGTTGGCTGCTTCAATTGAAAGGGTGAAGTTGGTTCCGTGCTGAGCGCCGTTGGCATCCACCATCAAGGGTAGATTTAACTGCTGGCAACGTTCTTTGCTTAAAGTCAGGCAAACCAGACCACGCGCATGGGTGATCATAAAGTTGATGTCTTCAGGACGCACGTGGGTCGCAGCAATCACCAGATCGCCTTCATTCTCACGGTCTTCGTCATCCATCAGGATAACCATTTTTCCTGCACGGATATCTGCTACAAGCTCTTCAACTGTATTGAGCGGCATCAACCTTCACCTTCTTTTGTGATCTATACCAGACCGAATCATGACATTATTACTGCATAGTCTAACGCTTTTTAAGCAATTTTGCCTATGCTTATTGCTTTCCCTCAGGGGTTCATTGTTATACACAGTCTTGCGTAGCATGAAAAGTCGACTTTAAATGAAAGCACAGGCTTTATGCTGGATTTTTAAACGATCAGAAAGCATAAAAAATGACAAACTTATTTAAAATCAACATAACTATAAATAATCTCTTATTTTTTATGCAGTTTTATTTATTGGTTTAATACAGCCCCTAAAAATACGTATACCTCCCCCCATTCTTCCTTTTATGAATTTTTTACCAATCAGTTTAAAGTTCTGTTTGAAATAATGAATCAGGCGGACCGAAGTCCACCCGAATTTAGATCAGTTTAGAAGAAACCTGCTGGTTTGGTTGAATAACTCACTAACAGGTTTTTGGTTTGCTGATAATGATCCAGCATCATGCGATGGTTTTCGCGGCCAATCCCGGATTTTTTATAGCCACCAAAGGCTGCATGAGCCGGGTAGATGTGATAGCAGTTGGTCCAGACCCGACCGGCCTGAATCGCACGACCAGCGCGGTAAGAGGTATGTGCTGAACGTGACCAGACACCGGCACCGAGTCCATAAATCGTATCATTGGCAATTTTGATGGCTTCATCGAAGTCTTTGAACGTGGTCACCGCCAGTACCGGTCCAAAAATCTCTTCCTGAAAGGTGCGCATGTCATTAGAACCTTTAAAAATCGTTGGCTCGATATAAAAACCTTGTCCCACTTCCTGACGCTCATTACCGCCTAACAAGATTTCTGCACCTTCTTCACGGCCCGTTGCAATACAGCCGAGAATCTTGTCTTGCTGCTCCTGAGAAGCCTGAGCACCGATCATGGTCTCGGTATCCAGGGGATGACCAGTCTCGATCTTTTTCACTCGCTCTACTGCAAGTTCCAGGAATTGGTCGGCAATACTTTCCTGAATCAGCGCACGTGATGGACAAGTACAGATTTCACCCTGGTTCAAGGCAAACATAGCGAAGCCTTCCAGGGCTTTTTCCAGAAAATCATCTTTCTGATCCATGATGTCGGCAAAGAACAAGTTTGGTGATTTACCTCCAAGTTCTAAAGTCACAGGAATAATATTTTCAGTCGCATACTGCATAATCAACTGACCCACTGCCGTTGAACCGGTAAAGGCAATTTTGGCAATACGCGGATTAGTCGCCAGCGGACGGCCGACTTCAACACCGTAGCCATTCACGATGTTTAATACGCCTTCAGGCAACAGATCTTGGATTAACTCAACCAGCACCAAAATACTCACCGGTGTCTGTTCAGCGGGTTTCAGCACAATACAGTTTCCGGCTGCGAGAGCTGGGGCTAGTTTCCAGGCTGCCATCAGAATCGGGAAGTTCCACGGGATAATCTGACCCACGACACCCAATGGCTCATGAAAATGGTAGGCAATAGTGTCTTCATCAATTTCCGAGATGCCGCCTTCCTGGGCGCGAATGCAGCCGGCAAAATAACGGAAATGATCAATGGCTAAAGGAATATCCGCTGCCAGGGTTTCTCGGATCGGCTTGCCATTATCCCAAGTCTCTGCGACTGCCAGCAGTTCAAGATTTTCCTCAAGTCGGTCAGCGATTTTTAATAAAATATTGGAACGGGTAGTAGGGGAGCTATTATTCCATTGCTGTTTGGCGGCATGAGCCGCATCCAGCGCCAGTTCAATATCTTCCACTGATGAGCGCGGAACTTTGGTAAAGGCTTTACCATCTACGGGCGAGACATTATCAAAATATTCACCTTTGACGGGTGGGACCCATTTTCCACCAATGAAGTTTTCGTATTGGGATTTAAATTGCACTTTTGAACCGTCAGTATTGGGATCTGCATAACGCATAATTCTATTCCTTGATATGATTATTATTGATGAATGCCGAACCACTTCTGCCCTGCAAAAGCCCTCAGATTCAACATCTCAGCTCTACTATAGAGAGGGAAAAAAATCGCAGGATAAATACTTACAAGCTTGCTACAAAAGACAACATTTGGATAAAAATGAAATTTATTATTTTTATAAATTTCAATATCTTATTTTTATAATGACATGATTTTAATATGTAAAAAGCATTACTGATCAGCTTGATATTTTTATTTCATATCCAGGAAAAATAGGTAAATAAAATTATTGAAAAATAAGACAGGCAGAGCTTGCTACCTATCTTGTTCATCTGGCTTATAGGGCTTGATCTTCTAGCCATTGAAATAGCTGCTGATAGACTTGCTCACGAACCGGTTTTTCTGAAAGAACCAGATCATGTACCCCATTTTGAATCGAACAGAGTTTCACATCGCCCTGGATTTTCTGCGCATGTTCAATCATGTCGCGTACCTGAAGAATCACATCACTGGTTTGAGCATTACGGTTAAAACGTAGGGGATAAGTGGTTTTGTGGGCATGCATCAGCAAAGTCGGAATATTTAAACGTACACCCTGATGAATTTCTTTTTGTGCTTCGTGAATGGCATGTACAAAACTCAGACGCACCCAGTGATAGCTAGGTTTTTTCCATTCCAGATCAAAATGCCATTCCCCCTGATAGCTAATATGCAGACTAGACACATAATGACGATTTAAGCGGCTAGGAAATAGCATTTCCGGAAAACGTTTTCCCAGACTGCTCAATTTAGGCACCAGAAACTTTTTCTCAAAAGGCGTCATATTAAAGTCATAAAAAGGACTATTGAGCCATAAGCCTTTAATTAAGGGATGATCTGGATGATGTGCTGCATACAAAGTAGTAATTAATCCGCCGGTAGAATGGCCACTGAGTAAAACCGTGTCATGGCCTTCCTGTCCAATAATTTCAAGAGCCTGGCTGATTTCTGCATCATATTCTGAAAGATGATAGACATTATAAAGTTTCTGATGGGACAGATACGATCGGCCGTATTTACGTAAATCCAGTGCATAAAAATCAAAACCTTGCTGATTAAAACGCTCTGCCATTTCAGTCTGGAAAAAATAATCAATAAAGCCGTGAATATAGAGGACAGCTTTAGAGGTCGGTTGGTCTGCCTTTTTGCGGATCAGTGTGGCAACTACTGTGCCTTCAGTATCTGGCGGGAATTCTAAAGTGGCCTGTTCATAACCTTCACCCAGAATATCAGGTTGATATTCAAGGCTGGAAAGCGGATGGGACATATTGTTCTACTCATGATTATTTTTATTCACTTATCCTTGTGGATTGGCTTGCATTTGTCAAATCCTGCTGTCTGATCCATTTGAGATCAGTAGTCCTATTCAAAAAATAGCCAAATATAAAATCTCAGGTCATTGGCAGCCTGATTGACTAAATAAAAATTAATAAAAAACCCCGGCATCCTGCCGGGGGTTTTCGTATTGGTTAGCTCGGTATAACTCCTGTCGTACCTTACAATCCTTGTGCTTATCTATTGTCATTGTTATATGGAACTTCCTGTTCCTGATGTAAGTATCATAGGAAAATTCTACTATCTGGGATAGCTGCAAAGAACTGGAATCGATGTAAGTCAATGCGTACAAATCTGACTAAAAATTATCCGTATTTTTCTGTAGAAGTGAGGATTTATTCTGAATCATGAGCTTCGATAAACTAGCCGCTTATGGTTATTTTGCTTGTTTTTAAGACAATTTTTTTATTCCAATCCAGTTAGAATACGTTGATTGATGAGGGGGGTAAAAAATGAAATCTATTGCAGTCTTTTGTGGTTCAGCTATGGGGAATAGCGAAAATTTTAAAGAACAGGCGCAAGCTTTGGGTGAGTCTATTGCGAAACGGGGAATCACGCTGGTTTATGGTGGCGGCCGAGCTGGACTGATGGGTGTTGTGGCTGATAGTGCATTACATGCTGGTGGAACAGTCATTGGAGTAATTCCACAAAATCTGGTCGATGCAGAATTGGCCCATCCACTGTTAACAGAGCTGCATGTGGTGAAAAATATGCATGAACGTAAAACAAAAATGTCTGATCTGGCGGATGCATTTATTGCTTTGCCGGGCGGGGTGGGGACTTTAGAAGAAATTTTTGAGCAGTTGACCTGGGGGCAGTTGGGCCTTCATCAGAAGCCTTGTGCATTTTTAAATATCCATGGATTTTATAATGAATTGCTGAATTTCTTGATGAAAACGACTGAGGCTGGATTTACCCAGTCACGTTTTACCGATGCCTTGATCTCCTCAGGTTCAATTGAGGAAGTATTGGATGCTGTGGAGCATTATCATGCACCAGAACCGAAATGGAATAAAAGTGTAAAGGCAGTAGAATCGGTATGAGTAATAAAGTGATTACGATTGCTGCGGCTATCATTCTGAATGAACAGAATCAGATTTTGTTGGTTCGTAAAAAAGATACCGATTTCTTTATGCATGTGGGCGGAAAGCTGGAACCCAATGAACTGCCTGAAGCGGCACTCTCTAGAGAAGTTCTGGAAGAAACAGGCTGTGAGATGGAAATACTGTCTTATATTGGTAAATATGAAACCGTGGCTGCGAACGAATTGAATCATTCGCTGGTCAGTTATTTGTATCAGGTTAAATTAAAAAGTCAGCCTCAGGTTCAGGCTGAACTTGCGGAAATGCAATGGGTTGATCTTAATCATCCAGACCTGCCTTTAGCCCCTTTAACTCGGGATATTTCAATTCCGTGGTGTAAGCAGCTATTAGGAATCTAATGAGATCTCAAAAAATTTTAATCTATAGATATGAAATTTAACCAGATTGTCATATTAGAGCGTTAATATTGATTTTTACAAAAGCCTATTTCCCCTCAAATGGGCTTTTTTTATAGTTTTTCTATTATTAAGCGCTTTGATGAATTAAAAAATTAAACCTCTATGAAGTGCAATCATTGCAGCAAGGCTTCTTTAAAAGGGAGGAATTGAACCAAGGTTCTATGGATTCAAGATTTAAAGAAAATTTTCTTAATTTGAGAAAAAAGCAGGGTTAGTCAGAATATTTAGTCATTGAGAACGACAATAAAAAAAGCCCCAATCTTTCGATCAGGGCTTTTTGAATCTGGAGCGGGAAACGAGACTCGAACTCGCGACCCCAACCTTGGCAAGGTCACCGAGATTTATTCCATTAAATAACATTAATTATAAATATATGATTTAATTGGTAGTATGTGGTTTTTGGTGGGGTAAAATTTTGACCAATTGAGATCATTTAATGTTGTTTTGGTCACTTTGTTTTAGACATTCTGGTTTGTAAAAGTTACCTATGTTTTGATGCTGATTTTCATGAGAAATAATAACATTATATTGTTTAATATAAGGTTATTAATAATTTATAAATAGACTACAACATGTAATAGCGAAGATGCTCAACATGCACTTACTACGTAACATCATTAAATAAAAGTCTTCCACAAACCCGGTACGGTTCAAATTTTATGATGAGAGGGGTGTTGCCTGGGGCTACGGTTTCTGTTTGGCCTTTTGGCGCAAGACATATAAATATAAGTTTTCTACTTTTTCACGTGCCCATGGTGTGGTACGCAAGAATCGCAATGATGATTTAACACTTGGATCTATGCAAAAACATCTAATTTCAATTTTACGACTTAAACTGAACCGTACCGGATTTGTCGGAGACCAAACTTTCTGAGATGAGACGCATTGCTTCTCAAGACGTAGCGAAGCGTAATGATCCGATGAAAAAAGTAAAATATACCCCCTGAAATCAGATAGACCGGTTCAATTAGAACTAAACCCAACTATCGCAACACTGAGCTCTGGAGAATCTCGTCGTTTCTTAATTGCGTCGTAATGATGATTATCAAGATAAAATCAAAATATACAGATTTTTGTGTAAATCCTGAGTAGAATTCGACTTTTATTTTTTCTCCAGTAAAAAAGGCATGGCTTCTCACTATGCTGCTTTGCAAGGACGTTTTATGCTCGCGCTAGATATACAACATGTTCGAATGAAACAACACGCCACTGATAAGGCACAAGCGTTGCAATGTCTAGTCGATATCTTAGTCGAAGACCAATTGGTTACCCCTGATTATATTTATGGCTTGACCGCGCGCGAACAACAAAGTGCAACATATTTAGGGCAAGGAATTGCCATTCCGCATGGGACGCCTCAGTCTCGCCAATGTATTTTAAAAACTGGTATTCGTCTGGCGCACTTTCCTGAAGGAGTTGTTTGGGACGGTGAAAATAAAATTTATTTAGCAGTAGTGATTGCTGCGAAATCAGATGAGCATTTGCAAGTCTTACAAATTTTGACGCGGGCTTTAATTAATGATGTCGCTGATCAAGTGAAACAGGCTCAATCCGCAGAGCAAATTATTGCATTATTACAAGCCCAACCTGCATCTTTGGCATTGCATGAAAATTTAATCGCCACTCAAGTTCCCGCACTTGATGTAGAAGATTTAATTTGGCACGCAACACAGTTGCTGAAACAGCAAAAAATGGTGGAGTGTGGTTTTCTGTCGGGTTTAAACCTAAACAGCATGATTCATTTAGGGGAGGGGGTCTGGTCGATCACTTCTAACCAGCATGTTTTGAGCCCAGCTGTAAGTTTGGTAAAAGCGGAACAGGTTTTAAGCCATCAGCAGGAAATGCTCAAGACTTTGGTGTGTATTGCCAGTAATGAGCAACTGGATATGCAACGGTTTCAACGGTTAATGGATATCTTGTTTGATACTGAACAAGTTCATACCCTCAACCAAGAGCAAGATAGTCACCAGTTGGCGCAGTTAATTGGTGCTGAACTGATTCCTGATTGGCCATCTCGTCGTATTGTCTTAGCTAATGCTCATGGTCTACATGCGCGTCCCGCGACACACTTGGTCAATATGACTAAGAAATTTGCAGGGAATATTCTCGTTGCTGTAGATGATGGGGCATACGTTTCGGCAAAAAGTTTAACCAAATTATTAGCCATGGGATGCCGTCGTGGTCAAACTCTGACTTTTATTGCACAACCTGATACCGATGCTGTAGCAGGCTTAGAACAGATTATTGATGCAGTTCAACAAGGCTTAGGAGAAGAGGTTGAAGCTGTTGATCTTGTATCTCATCAGCACAGCAGTAGTGACCCAGTCGTAAATACTTTGGAATTAATGCCTTTTGAATCACATGGCGATACGGGTAGCTGCGGTATTGCGGCATCAACTGGCCTTGCTTTTGGTCCTGCTCATGTGGTGAAGCCACGTGAATTTAGTTATGAACGTCGCGGACAGAGTTTTAAAGCTGAGAATGAAAAGCTTGAAATTGCGCTTCATCAGGTGAAAAATAGCTTACGTCAATTCATTGCACATACTGAATCTACTGCCATTAAGCAGATATTCATGGCACATTTGGAAATCCTGGATGATCCAGACCTCCTCCAAAGTGTACAACGCGGTTTAAAGCAAGGGTTGTCTGCTGCTGCAGCTTGGCATGATCATATTGAAGTGTCTGCTACCGCACAGGCTGCACTTAGCGATCGTTTACTGGCAGAGCGTGCGGCTGATTTAAGGGATATTGGTGAGCGTGTTTTGGCTGCTTTGTGTGGTGTGGCCGATGTCACAGAACCCGAGCAACCTTATATCTTAATTATGCATGATGTTGGTCCTAGTGATGTAGCGCGTCTGAATAAAGATCGTGTTGCAGGCATTTTGACCGCGGTTGGTGGAGCGAGTGCCCATAGTGCTATTGTGGCACGTGCTCTGGCTATTCCAGCGGTCGTAGGTGCGGGTGCAACTGTTTTAAATATTGAGAACCATTCCACCGTGCTGATTAATGGGGATACTGGTGAGTATGTGGTCTCACCCGAGCAAAATCAGATTGATCATGCCATTGCAGAGCGCCAATGCCAGCGTGAGTTGCGAGAACAAGCGGAACAGCACTGTTTAGAACCTGCCATCACACTGGATCAACATCAAGTTGAAATCGCAGCCAATATTGGCAAAGTGGGCGCTACGATACAGGCTGTGGCCGATGGGGCAGAAGCAATTGGTTTGCTACGCACAGAATTGGTCTTTATGTCACACAGCAGTGCGCCTGATGAGGCTACACAGGAAGCCGATTATCGGGTGGTGTTAGATGCTTTGGCGGGTCGTCCATTGGTGGTACGCACACTTGATGTGGGCGGGGACAAACCTTTGCCGTATTTGCCGATTGAAAAGGAAGAAAATCCATTCTTGGGCTTACGTGGTATTCGTCTGACTTTACGTAAGCCAGAATTGTTACGTCAGCAATTGGTTGCTTTACTTAAAGCAGCGGATAATCGCCCATTAAGGATTATGTTTCCTATGATTGGACGGGTTGAAGAATGGCGAGCAGCAAAAGCGATTTTGGATGAGGTTCGCATACAGCATCCATGTGAAAACTTACAAGTCGGTATTATGATTGAGGTTCCTGCGGCAGCATTGTTGGCTCCAATTCTTGCTCAAGAAGTTGATTTTTTTAGTATTGGAACCAATGACT
The DNA here is from genome assembly GCF_000804305.1 of Acinetobacter sp. YZS-X1-1. Classification (NCBI taxonomy): domain Bacteria; kingdom Pseudomonadati; phylum Pseudomonadota; class Gammaproteobacteria; order Moraxellales; family Moraxellaceae; genus Acinetobacter; species Acinetobacter sp. YZS-X1-1. The sequence goes on from NZ_JWHB01000013.1 coordinate 73,700, forward strand.
TGACTCAATATACTCTAGCGATTGACCGTGGTCATCCACTGTTGTCTGCTGAAGCTGATGGCCTACATCCGAGTATTTTGCTATTGATTGATCAAACGGTTCGGGCAGCACATCAGCATGGTAAATGGGTGGGCATTTGTGGTGAATTGGCTGCTGATCCAAAAGCTGTGCCTGTATTGATAGGTTTGGGCGTGGATGAGTTGAGTATGTCGAGTACCAGTATTCCATTGGTGAAGGCGCAAATTCGTGGTTTGAACTATATAAATTGCCAACAGGTCGCACAGCAAGCCTTAAGTTGTGACAGTGCAACTGCCGTACGTGCATTGGTGGAGTAATTACCGAATGGCTAAGATATTAAGTATTACTCTGAATCCTGCAATTGACCTCACCGTGCAATTGGATCAACTAAAAGTTGGCGAGGTCAATCGTCAGTTAACGGCCCAAAGCCATGCAGCAGGTAAAGGCTTAAACGTGGCACAGGTCCTTAAGGATTTGGGACATGAACTGATTGTGAGTGGCTTTTTGGGGCAAGAAAACCGTCAAATTTTTGACCATCATATCCAGCAAGAGCAATTTGATAACCAATTTATTTTTGTTGCAGGTGAAACACGACAAAACATTAAAGTTGCAGAAGCTTCTGGTCGGATGACTGACATCAATGGCAAGGGCTTTTTTGTAGATACCTCAGCAAAACAACAACTACGTGAACGCCTATCTCAACTGATTTTAGAGGTTGATGTGATTGTGATTGCAGGCAGTTTGCCACAAGGTTTTTCTGCAGAAGAGCTGTCAACATTGATTCTATGGTTACAGTCTGCGGGTAAAAAAGTCGCAGTAGATACCAGTGGTGTTGCGTTGAAAGCAGCAATTGCTGCCCATCCTTGGTTGATCAAGCCTAATACAGATGAGTTGACGGAAACCTACCATTTGCCAGCAGAAACGTTTGCAGAACAGCAGCATCTTTTTGCCAGTTTAAATAGTCAGATCGAACATATTGTGGTCTCGATGGGTGAAAACGGGGTGAACTGGCTTCACCGCACGCAATCCCTGCATGCTACTGCACCGAAGGTCACCGTCCAAAGTACGGTGGGTGCGGGAGATTCCTTGCTGGCAGGTATGATTCATGGCTTGTTGAGTTCAACTTCCCCAGAAGAAACATTGAAAACAGCAACCGCAATTGCGAGCAATGCTGTGACCCAAATTGGGTTTGCCCTTCCAGACTTTGCTGTTATTGAAGATTTGAAATCGCAAATCTCAGTCCAATCATTGAGTTAATACGATGCAAGAGATAAAACATATTTTATTTGTGCCACATAGTCCCGAGCAGCCTATTAATGCAGTGATTTTGGCCAAAAAACTCTCCAAAGCAGCAACAGCACTTGGCATTTCCAATGATGTGGCGACATCAGTCGAGCATCTCGATTTATCAAATGTTATTGATACGGTTGTTTTTGTTGGGCAGAAGTCGGCAGATGCGGATCAACTGCGTGACAAGGTTGTGAAAGTCATTGGTTTGAATAACGCACAACACGATGCGATCATGCTTTTGCAACAAGTTCTTGAGCATTCAGATGCTTTAGATGAAACTATTCCAGCCAATGTAGGGGGTGCACGGTTTGTCGCCATTACAGCATGTCCAACTGGTGTTGCGCATACGTTTATGGCGGCCGAAGCCTTACAACAAGGTGCAGTAAAGCACGGTTATCAGATTGATGTTGAAACCCAAGGATCGGTTGGGGCTAAAAATGTTTTATCGGCAGAAAGTATTGCCAAAGCAGATGTGGTGATCTTAGCAACGGATATTGAGGTCAATACAGATCGCTTTGTAGGCAAACGTGTATATCGCTGCAGTACAGGATTTGCCCTTAAGCAAACGGATAAGACTTTTGCAAATGCAATTGCCGAGGCCAAAGTGCTTGAAACGGGTAAGCAAACAGCTACTAAAACAGAAAATGAAAACAAAGAAAAAACTGGAATTTATAAACACCTTTTAACAGGGGTGTCTTTCATGCTGCCGATGGTGGTGGCGGGCGGTTTGATCATTGCCATCTCGTTTATGTTTGGCCTCAATCCTGTTGAAGGAAGCTTTGCCGCATCCTTAAAGCAAATAGGTGCTGCAGCATTTACTCTTATGGTACCTATGCTGGCAGGTTATATTGCTTATTCTATTGCGGATCGTCCGGGTTTAACTCCAGGCTTGATTGGCGGTTTACTTGCAACACAATTAGAGGCAGGCTTTCTCGGTGGATTAGTTGCAGGTTTTATTGCAGGTTATATTGCGTTATTTTTATCGAAACAGCTTAAACTCCCAAGTAGCCTAGAAGCATTAAAACCAATTTTGATTATTCCACTATTAGCCAGTTTAGCTGTTGGTTTAATCATGATTTATGTGGTTGGACAGCCTGTTGCACAATTGTTTGAATTACTCACACACTTCCTTGCCAATATGGGGACGACCAATGCCATGATCATGGGGATTATCCTTGGGAGTATGATGTGTGTTGATGTTGGGGGGCCAATTAATAAAGCAGCTTATGCCTTTACGGTAGGTTTACTGACGTCACAAACATACGGACCGATGGCGATTACCATGGCTGCGGGTATGGTGCCGCCATTGGGTATGGCAATTGCAACTTTTCTTGCAAAGCATAAATTTGCCAAACCTGAGCAAGATGCAGGGAAGGCTGCTGTGGTCCTTGGCCTGTGTTTTATCTCGGAAGGGGCTATTCCGTTTGCTGCCAAAGACCCGATTCGAGTGCTTCCATGCGCGATCGCAGGTGGTGCTGTAACTGGGGCTTTGGTTGCATTATTTAAATGTGAACTAGTCACTCCTCATGGCGGTGTAATGGTACTGATCATTCCGAATGCGATGAATTATCCATTAAAATATTTATTGGCGATTGCGATTGGAAGTGTGGTGACTGGTGTAGCTTATGCCGTGATAAAACAACGGTTAGAATAAGCCCTTCATAGAAGCTTTGTGAAAGCTATTTAGTTGCAATAAATGAATAGTATGCCCAATCCTATTTTGGATCATTTGGAGAGTCTCTACTTGAATTTGTCCATGTAATAGATCATGAGCGATGTTGCTGAATAGGATTGCAACCTTACAAATCGAGCCAATATTCACTCCATCCATTGTAGTAAACATTAAGTTTTTTTGAGCATGGATTTATTTCCTTTTGATACGTTGGTGAGCACTACTGTTCTGAAATGACAGCTGAACTGTACCGGGTTTGTCGGAGACTTTTTTATTTAAGTTAGGCCATCTAGCTTAACGGGTTAGTCTTATCATAGTAGACCAATAAATAATCTCTTAAATAGGCTGTCTGATGTTTTTAAAATGCCATAACGCCCGGAGCTTTCTTTCCAAATTCGTTTAATTTATTCAGCATGATGCAAATCATGTAGATCTCGCTTAGTTTGATGTTCCCTTGCGAAGCGAAGCTTCCCATCAACTAGATCTAGGGGGAATACCCCCATTTTTAATTAAATTAATAGGTAGAAGCTGCGATCGGAAAAAATCTTACAAATCGCCTCAACGCCATATAGGTCTTTATTGTTATGGATGAAATCCAGCATTATTTGTGTGGGCGTTCGAGCTCCACCTGGGCGAAAAAAGTGGCTGCTTTAGGGAGAATTTCATTCGCACGTTGCACTTCTTTATTTTCACGTTCGAGCTGTTTAATACGTTCTTGATATGGAAGTTGCTGTACTTTAATTGAATTTTGTTGATTTAAATATTTTTGATACCAAACTCATAAAGTTTCAGGAGTGCAACTAATTTTAGGCGCAATCGCAGCCCAATTCGATGGATAATCTTTTTTAAATTCAATCAATAATTGAACCGCTCTATCTCTGATTTCAGGGGTATATTTAGGTTTTTTATTGGATCATTACGCTTCGCTACGTCTTGCGAAGCAATGCGTCTCATCTCAGAAAGTTTGGTCTCCCACAAACCCGGTACGGTTCACTATTTTTTGGTGAGCACAACGACACATAAAAATATTAGTGCTAAACCAAAGTAGTTAGTGATTGTTAAACTTTCACCAAGGAGTAAAACAGCAAGTAGAGCCGCAATTGGAATCTCAAGCAAGGCCAAAGTCATAGCTTGGCTAGCAGGAACACGTTTTAGTCCAAAACTAAAAAATAAGAAACCTAAAAACATAGGTACAAAGGGGATATATAATGCAACCCAGATATTTTGAGGGTGAACAAATAAGTTAGGTGCAGTAAAAAAAAGTGTAGGTAATAGTAAAATTGCACTAATTCCGAAAATAACACCCATTGCCGCTCTAGAGTCTACATCCTGCTGCATTAGGTTTTTGAGAATCCATGAGTTGGTTGCATAACTTAAACTTGCAAGTAATCCAAATAAAACCCCAAGAATTCGATCAGATTGAGCAATAAGTTGTTGCCCAGATTGTTCACTTTCACTTGTATAAGTTAGCAATATAATGCCAGATAAACCGAGAATAAAGCTAAACAACCACTTTAAGGATAACTTACGTCGATCAAAAACCCATTCTAACAGTACTGAAAATAAAGGAGCACAGCCAATAGATACAACAGTGCCAATCGAAACACCAGCCAGCGAAACAGAGGAATAAAAGGAAAAGGGGCACAAAATTGATGCGATCATTGCAATCGCAATTTTAGTTTTATGCTGTAACAGTTTTGGATAATTGAGCCGAATAACTTTTAAACTTAATAAAGCATGAATTAACCCACCACCACCTGCGGAAATCATTGAAATCACGAGGGGGCTTAAGCCTTTTGCAAATGCTGCTGCTGTTCCTGCGGTTCCCCAAAAAAAGGCAGCCAAAATAATCGAAAAAAAACCGATATAATAATCGGTAGAAGGTGTATTTTTCATGGATTTGCAAGAGGGCTCAATATCTTGTGTTAACGGATAAACCAAGAAAGCGAATAGATAAAATTCACCTTCTTGATTTAGTTTATTGAGCTTAAAGGCTCGCTGACCAATCACGATACCAGTTACGGAATGAATGATATTGCATTTCAGCATACTTACGTTGAGAGTCGCTTAAAGCATCAGTTTCATTAAAATGTAAGGTATATTCGAGATCGCCATTTAGAACTAATAAATATTTGTAATAGAGTACCAAGTCTGCGCCTTCATCAAATGATGAAAGTACATTTAATGCTTCTTCAAGTTCTTGTGCTAGACGGCGCGCTTTAGCATTACCTGCAGCTGCTTGTTTGCACAATGAAACCAAGTGCAAGATTTCTTTTGGTAATGCATTACCAATACCTGTGATTGCACCTGTAGCATTACAGTTGACAAAACCGTGGAAAACACAAGTATCCACGCCAGCCATTAAAGTCACGCTATCATCTTTGGAGGTAATAAATTCAGCCGCATAACGCATTGCTGCTTCACCACCAAACTCTTTAAAGCCGATAAGGTTAGTATATTGATTACGTAATTCAAAAAATAAATCAGCACGCGTTTCAAAGCCATAATGTGGGCTGTTATAAATAACAGCGGGAATGCTTGGTGCTGCTTCTAAAATTGCTGAAAAGTGAGCTTTTTGTGCAATGATTGATGAGCCACGAGAAAGTACACGAGGAATGACCATCAAACCTTGTGCGCCAATTTTTTCAGCATGCGCAGCATGAGATACTGCTTCTTTGGTATTGATTGCACCTGTGCCTACAATTGTTGGAATACCTGCCTGAACAAGGCGAGCAACACCTTCTTGGCGTTGCGCTTCAGTTAATAAAGGCCAGTCACCCATTGAACCACAATACACAACAGCACTCATGCCTGCATCAATCAGTTCTTTACCCTTTTTGACCAATGCATCAAAATCTGGTTCGCGATTTGCTGTACATGGGGTCATTAAGGCTGGAATACATCCTGTGAAAATATTACTCATAACTCTTCCTCAGTCATAAAGATAGTTAAAACAAGGTTTTACTTATATTTTTGAATATCATCATTCAAAAACAATAAATTTCGTTAATGTGAATATCGTATACGATATACATTGAAAAATGAAGCTTTTTAATATAAATTTATTAAAAATAAAAAAAGATAATTAAAAATAATAACTTATTGTTTTTTTAATTAGGATTTGAATGCATAAAACTATTCTTTGCGGGGAAAGCTCACTTTATCCCTTCATATTTTTAGAACTGAAAAGGAGTTTAATAGCGGTTTATACTTTATGTGCTTTGCAAAAAATAGGCATATAAATTGATGGTTTATATGCCTTATTTGAATGAAAAAATGTTAGTTATTTAAATAATGGTTCAGATCATCATACAGATGTTGAGGGATTTTAATCATTTGGGTTTGTTGTGCTTTAGCACGTGCTTCATAACGTCGTTGTGAAGGGAGGCGGGCTCCTTGTTCCTCATAACCTTTAAATAGGGTTTCCGCACGGTCTAGGTGTTGCTGATAATCTCCCCCTAAAATACATTCAGGTGAAAAAGCGATAATCAATTCACCACCAAAAGGTGAAGAACCTGTTTGTTCATCATATTCGATTGATTCAAGGCTTAGTAAATCGCCGATCAACGGACCTGCTAATAACTCAACCATTGCTGCAAGGGCTGAACCTTTATGTGCACCAAACGTCAGCATAGCACCATTTTGTAAAATTTTTAGCGGATCGGTTGTTGCTGCGCCATGTTCATCAATGCCCCAACCTTTAGGGACTTGGCGTCCAGTACGGCGATAAAGTTCAATCTCTCCACGTGCAACTGCTGTTGTTGCAAAATCAAAAATAAAAGGAGGCTTTTTCTGACGTGGCCAACCAAAGGCAATTGGATTGGTACCAAAAAGAGGTTTTTTACCACCAGTAGGTGCAACCCAAGCATGATTAGAAGTACAAGCAAATGCGACTAGGCCTTGTTGTGTTAATAACTCAATTTCATACCAAAGTGCTGAAAAATGTACACAATTGTTTAATGCCATCATAGCAATACCAAAAGTTTTGGCTTTTTCAATTAACTGGGGAATGCCTTGTTTTAAGGCAAGCGGAGCCATTGCTTTTTGGGCGTCTACTTTTAAAACGACTGGTGTCTGATTTTTAAAGATAGGTAAGGCATCCGCAGATACTTTTCCTGATTTGAGCGTGTGGATACAGTTGAGTAAGCGATATAAACCATGAGAGGCACATTCATCCATTTGTCCTTTGAGGACAACATCGCTAATCGCAGAGATATGTGCTGGGCTATAATTGGCTTTTGTTAAAATTTTCTCAGTAAATTCTTTGGCTTGAGTGAAGCTAAGTTCAATCATAATAATCCCTAAAAAGACAAATAATACAGCTTGCCAATGAATACAGAGACCTGCTTGATTTAAATACAATGAACTTATGACGATTTCAGCATAGTCAGATATTTTTCAGCATTGAAATAGTATAAGATATACTAGTGATGTGTTAGCGTGTAAAAGTCTTCAAGCAAATATGAGAGCAGGGACTCTCTACTTTGCGATACCCCCTATAAGTGTTTTACTGATGAGCTGTATGATGTCTATTGAATGGGATGTGTATAATATCATCAGATATCAGTAATATTTTGATTTAAAGAGACGAATTGTGGCACTTCCATCTTTTAATACCTCTAATCTTGGTGCAATGCCTTCCGTTTCTGAAGTGATTGTAAAATATATCAGAGAAGCGATTATTGCGGGGCATATTGCTGAGGGTGAACCAATTCGGCAAGATGAGATTGCCAAGCTATTTAATGTCAGTAAGATTCCAGTACGAGAAGCTCTTAAGCAACTCGAAGTGGAAGGATTGGTCGAGTTCAAAAAAAATCGCGGGGCTTTGGTCACACGTATTTCTGAAGAAGAGTTAGCACAAATTTTTGAAGTACGTGTCATGTTGGAAACTAAATTGATCCAGCTTTCTGTGCCTAATATGACTGAAGAAACCTATAAAAAAGCAGAAGAAATTTGTAATAACTTTATCGATACCATGGATATTGGTAGTTGGACGACATTGAATTGGCAGCTACATGCTTGTTTATATGAGCCTGCACAACGTCCTTATATGCTGAGTTTAATTCGTTCGATTTATGACAAGATCGAACGTTATCTAAGATTGCAGATGAACGTTTCTGAAGGTAAATCACGTGCCAATGATGAGCACAAAGAAATTGTTAAAGCATGTAAAGCCAAAGATGTCGATTTGGCTGTGAAACTGATTGAAGAGCATATTAATGGGGTGTGTCAGTCGCTTTATGAAAATTTACCCTCACATAAAACAGAGAAATAGTTCTATCTCATCTTTATTTTTAGAATGAAATTAGGTCAATTGGCCTAATTTTTTTGTCTTAATTTTAGCCTTAAAAATTTTAAGAGTATGCTGATTTCGTCATACTTTAATAAGAAAAATATCAAGCCTATGTGTTGCAGTTGAGTCATCCTAGAAAAAATGAAAGGATATCTCATATGAAAAAAATCAAAATTTTGGACTCTCATACTGGTGGCGAACCAACTCGATTAGTATTGGATGGTTTTCCCGATTTGGGTACAGGTGATATGGAAAGTCGCCGTAAAATTTTATCAGAAAAATATGATCATTTTCGTACTGCTACGATGTTAGAGCCACGTGGAAATGATGTATTAGTTGGTGCTCTGTTATGTAAACCTATAAATCCGAAAGCCAGTGCAGGCATTATTTTCTTCAATAATGCAGGTTATTTAGGCATGTGTGGTCATGGCACGATTGGCTTGGTGGCTTCATTGGCGTATTTGGGCAAAATTCAGATCGGTACACATTTGATCGAAACGCCTGTGGGTGATGTTGAAGCAACATTACATGCAGACTACTCTGTCAGTGTGAGAAATGTTCCAGCTTATCGTTATCAAAAAGCAGTTGAGCTTGATATTCCTGCTTTTGGAAAAGTAAAAGGTGATATTGCTTGGGGTGGGAATTGGTTCTTCCTAATCAATGATCATGGTCAACGTGTTAGCAGTGATAATCTAGATCAACTCACTGAATATGCTTGGGCAGTACGTCAGGCTTTATCAGCACAAGGTATTACTGGCAAAGATGGTCAGGAAATTGATCATATCGAATTATTTGGTGCAGATAGCGAAGCTGATAGTAAAAACTTTGTCCTCTGTCCAGGTAAGGCCTATGACCGTTCACCATGTGGTACTGGCACCAGCGCCAAAGTGGCATGTTTGGCTGCCGATGGTAAGCTTCAACCAGGTGTATTGTGGAAGCAGGCCAGTATTATTGGCAGTCAATTTACGGCATCTTATGAACAGGCCGGGGAATATGTGATTCCAACTATTCGTGGTGAAGCACACATGAGTGCGGAAGCAACTTTATTACTTGATGAAAATGATCCATTTGCATGGGGCATTCAACTATGAAAACCGATGCTCTTGTCATTGGTGCAGGTATTGTAGGTGCTGCCTGTGCTTATGCACTTGCGCGGCAAGGTCTAAGTGTCAGGGTGGTAGATGCTCGTATTGGTGGTGCAACAGCAGTTGGTATGGGACATTTGGTCATTATGGATGATCTTGAAGCCGAACTAAAACTTAGTCATTGGTCGGTGAAGCTTTGGCATGAGTTAGGTCAACGATTATCTGAAGATTGTGCCTATCGACAGATTCCAACGCTGTGGCTGGCAAGCAGTGCTGAGGAAATGCACATTGCAGAGGAAAAATATCAGCGTTTGACTCAGCAAGGCGTGCATTGTCAACTAAGAACAGCTGATGAAATTCAACAATTAGAACCTCATTTGAAACATAGCCTTTATGGTGGGTTAGAAGTTTTAGATGATGGAATTTTATACGCACCATGTGCAGCAGAATGGTTTTTAAAGCAATATCCACAGAACATTCAGCTACAACAGGCCAAAGTCACGAGCATTGAAGAGCATCGCGTACAACTGGCCGATGGTACATGGTTAGAAGCTGATTCTATTGTGCTTGCTAATGGTATTCATGCGACAGATTTTTTCCCTGCATTGCCAATTGAACCGAAAAAAGGGCATTTGGCGATTACAGATCGTTATCCCGAATTAAATGTACAACATACACTGGTGGCTTTGGCTTATGCAGCGAGCACTCAAGCGACTAGCGGGATTTCCGTCGCTTGTAATATTCAACCGAGACCAACAGGGCAGTTATTTATCGGCTCATCCCGTCAATTTGGTACGGTTGATCCTGCTGTAGAACCTGAAGTATTTACACGTGTGTTGAAAGAAGCTGCTGATTATTTTCCAGCACTGGCAGATTTAAATGTGATTCGGGCATGGACAGGATTTCGCGCAGCCAGTCCAGATGGTGTGCCGATTATTGGGAAGCATCCTGATTATCAATCTATTTTTCTCGCGGTTGGTCATGAGGGACTTGGTGTAACGACGGCTACAGGAACTGGGCAGCTGATCGCGTCACATATTTGTGGATTGCCATTTGAAATTGATCCTACCCCATTTTTACCACATCGTTTTTTGGAGGCTGAACGGACATGATCCAGCTTTTTATTAACGAACAGCCGATTTCTGTCATTGAAGGCACCACTGTAGCAGCGGCTTTAGCACAGGCAAAATCGCTCAGCCGTCTTTCCGTAACTGGTGAAGCTCGGACGTCATTTTGTGGGATGGGTGTGTGTCAGGAATGTCGGATAAAAATTAAAGGGCTTCGCGTGTTAGCCTGTCAGACATTGTGTCAGGATGGCATGAAGGTGGAAACACAATAATGAAAACGGAATATGATATTGTCATCGTTGGTGCAGGACCAGCAGGTTTATCGGCTGCTATTGCTGCGGCTGAAAGTGGTCAAAGTGTTGTTATTTTAGATAATAACCCACAAGCTGGTGGGCAGATCTGGCGTGCGGGCCCGATTTTTCCAGTACCAGAAATTGCTCAGGAAAAATATCGTCAGATTCAGGCTGCACCAAATATTGATTTGCTTTATAGCGCTAAAATTGTTGCCGCGCCTTTTGCTGGGCAATTACTGATTGAATTAGCAGACACTAGTATCAACTTGACTTATCAATGTTTAATTCTATGTATTGGTGCTAGAGAACTATTTTTACCTTTCCCTGGTTGGACTTTACCTGGGGTAACAGGTGCAGGTGGTTTACAAGCTTTAATTAAAGCGGGTACGCCTGTAAAAGCAGAGCGTGTGGTGATTGCAGGTTCTGGGCCTTTATTACTTGCGAGTGCTGATACTGCACAAAAAGCTGGGGCTGAAGTGCTATATGTAGCGGAACAAGCGAGTAAAGGAGCTGTTCGCCGTTTTGCTTTCCAATTATGGCGCTGGCCGGCAAAAATTTTGCAGGCTTTGTCTATGCCTTATCGTTTATATCAACCTGACAACTATGTAATCGAAGCGATAGGCAAAGATCGTTTGGAACGAGTCAGATTACAAACGCCAAAGGGTATAGTTGAAATTGCTTGTGATCGTTTGGCTTGTGGATTTGGCTTAGTACCAAATACACAATTGGCTCAGTTGTTGGGTTGTCAGCTTAAGCAAAATGCAATTGTGGTGGATGAGTATCAACGTAGTTCAGTATCACAGATTTTTGCGGCTGGAGAATGTACAGGTTTTGGTGGCAGTGAACTCTCAATGGTTGAAGGGAGTATTGCAGGCTATACAGCAACTGGACAGAATCAGAAAGCACGGCAGTTATTTGCCCAAAGACAGCGTTATCAGACTTTTGCTCACTTGCTTGGAGAAAGTTTTAAATTACGTCCAGAACTGAAAAAGCTGGCACGGCCAGATACCATCTTTTGCCGTTGTGAAGATGTAAGTTATGCCAAAGTTTTGGAACGAGAAAGCTGGATTGATGCTAAGTTACATACTCGCTGTGGTATGGGGGCGTGTCAAGGTAGCACCTGTGCGACAGCAGCAGCATGTTTATTTGATTGGCAACTTCCAAATGCTCGACCACCTTTATTGCCGACTCGCGTAAAAAGCTTGATCGCAATGTCTACTACGCCTTTAAATCAAAAATAAAATGTTCTAGAGTAGATGCGTTATTGTTTTCGGTCTGCTCTTGTTCATGCCTCAGATTCAACTTCCACAACTGACATCGACATTGGATGATTTTTTAAAGAATCTGCAAAGCTTAGAATCTTTATTTGATGCTTTATCTTCAGTAGTATTTTTTATTAAAAATACTGACACTCGTTATGCTTTCGTGAATCAAACATTGGTGACACGTTGTGGCTTAAAAGATAAATCTGCACTCATTGGCAAAACATCAGAACAAGTTTTTCCTTATTCACTGGGTCAGATTTATACAGTTCAGGATTTACAGGTGATTCGACGTGGCAAGAAATTGTCTGAACAATTGGAACTGCATTTATATGCCAAAAATCAGTCTGGATGGTGTTTGACTTATAAAGAGCCGCTCTATGATCAGACAGGAACGTTGGTTGGAATTGCTGGAATTTCTAGCGATTTAAATGTGCCTGAGCATACTCATCCTGCATTTCATAAAATGGTACAGGTTGAGGAGTATATTAAACAGAATTATGCAGAAACCATTACTTTGGCACATTTAACTGCGATTGCAGGCGTATCAGTTGCGCAATTAGAACGGTATTGTAAAAAAATTTACCATTTAACGCCTCGTCAAATGATTAGCAAAATTCGTTTACAAGCTGCGACAGAATTATTGGCGACAGATTTACCAATCACTCAAATTGGTTTGCGCTGTGGTTATACCGACCATAGTGCTTTTTGTCGTCAGTTTAAGTTGCATACAGGCATATCACCTACTTTGTATCGGGCCTCTATCAAAAATATTTAGACAAAAAAATTGGGCTGTATAAAACAACCCAAAATGATTATTAAGTGCTGAATTTGTATATTAAAGATTAATCTTTAAAAGCGAGAGATCGGCCTTTGGTTTCTTTCACCAGCAAAATCGAGACTATAGAGATCAGACTTGCGGCAACCAAATATAAAGAAATCGGAACCGAGCTATTAAATTCTTTGAGTAAGGTTAAGGCAATTAATGGAGCAAGGGAGCCGGCCATAATTGGCGCGACCTGATAACAAAATGAAAGCGCCGTATAGCGGATGTGAGTTGGAAATAACTCAGTCATTAACGCAGAGTAAGGCGAGTAGGTCATGGACTCAATAAATAGACCGAGCACAATTGCTAGCATAATGAGCCAGTCATTGCCTGTGTCCATTAAAGGAAAGCCGACAAAACCCCAAAATGCAGTAAGTACAGCCCCAATAAGATAAATAGGTTTGCGGCCAAATATATCGCTTAAATGCCCCATAAAAGGAATAATAAAGAAATGGATCAGATGAGCGCCAAACATGAGCAGTAAGATCTGCGAAGTATCTTTATGGACGACTAACTTTAAATAACTGATCGAAAAAGTAACCACCATATAGTACAAAATATTTTCTGCGAATCTGGCACCGATACCCGCAATAACAGATTTCTTATGATATTTTAAAACTTCAATAATCCCGAGTTGTTGCTTTTCAAGAAGCTGTTGTTTGGCCTGTGCTTCTTTAAATACGTCAGCATCGTCTACATTTTTTCGAATCCATAAACCAATCAGTACCACGACTGCTGAGAACCAAAATGCACAGCGCCATCCCCAATCTAGGAATTGTTCGGGTGAGAGATTTTTTGAAAGTAATAATAAAACCAGCGTGGCTACTAAATTCCCGAGCGGTACGCCAGTTTGTGGCCAGCTTGCCCAATAACCTCTGCGATCATCTGGACTATGCTCTGAAACTAAAATAACTGCGCCGCCCCATTCACCACCAAAAGCAAAGCCCTGAATTAAACGCAGCATAACCAAAAGTGTAGGTGCCCAATAGCCAATTTGATGAAAGGTCGGAATACAGCCCATTAAAAAAGTAGTGATACCGACAATAATCAGGCTAATTTGCAATAATTTCTTACGTCCAATTTTATCGCCGTAATGCCCAAACACGAGGCCACCGAGAGGTCTTGCTAAAAATCCAACGGCATACAGGGCAAAGGCTGCCAAAATGCCATCTATAGCATTGCCAGTTTGTTGAAAGAAAAGTTCGCCAAAGACGAGGGCAGAAGCGGTTCCATAAAGGAAAAATTCATACCATTCTGCTACGGAGCCGACCATAGAGGCCGCTACTACCTTTTTTAGTGTTGTCGTCATATACCAATATCCTTATTTGAAAATATATTACGCATTGATTTGATGAAGCATCTTGCTATTCATTTTTTGCACTTTTTTATTTGAATAATGTGCGGTTACGTTGTGAGGTTTTGATCTAAATAAAAAGGAGTTCATCACTTGGATAAACTCCTTTAAAAATATTAAAGAGCAGCTTTACTCATTTCACCATTGACTAAACGCGCAATACCAAGCGGATTGGCATTTTGAAGGGCGAGTGGCAGTAAGTGATCTGGATAGTTTTGATAACATACTGGTCGTAAATAGCGCTCGATTGCTAAGGTTCCTACCGATGTACCGCGTGCATCTGAAGTTGCAGGATAAGGCCCCCCGTGAACCATGGCATCACAGACCTCAACGCCGGTTGGATAACCATTCAATAGTAAACGTCCTGCTTTTTCCTCTAATAAAGGAAGCAATGCTGCGAAGTTTTCTAGATCTGCCGTTTCTGCAATTAAAGATGCAGTGAGTTGACCGCGAAGGCAAGCAAGCGCGATCGTTAATTGTTGTACTGATTCAACTTCAATGACAATCGTTGTTGGACCAAAAACTTCTTCCTGTAATAGCTCATCTTGCTCAAGCAATAATGAAACATCTGCTTTAAATAATTGAGGATAAGCTTGATTGCCTTGCTGCGGTTGACCAGCTAGATGTTCAATTTTTTCATGAGCTAAAAGCTGATTGAGACTATGCACATAGCTTTTTAAGGTGCCTTTGTTGAGCATCGTTTGTGGAGCTTGCTGTGCCATATTTGCAGTAAATTGGGTAAGAAATTGGCTAAATTCAGCTGATTTGATACCAATGATTAAACCTGGGTTAGTACAGAATTGCCCGCAGCCTAAAACTACTGAACCACTTAGTTCTGCTGCAATTTTATCGCCACGAACTTTAAGTGCTTCTGGTAATAGGATCATTGGGTTAATGCTAGACATCTCAGCAAAAACAGGTATAGGCTCAGGTCGGGCAGCAGCAAGATCACAAAGTGCACGTCCACCTTTGAGTGAGCCGGTAAAGCCAACTGCTTTAATTAATGGATGCTTGACCAAAGGCTCACCAACACCTTGCCCATAGATCATACTAAATACACCTTTTGGCATATTACATTTTTCAATAGCAGTACAAATGGCATTGGCAATAGATTCTGCTGTCGCCATATGTCCGCTATGCGCTTTAACAATGACTGGACAGCCTGCTGCGAAAGCAGAAGCGGTATCTCCACCTGCTGTTGAAAAAGCAAGCGGGAAATTACTTGCACCAAAGACAGCAACAGGTCCGATGCCAATCTTGTATTGGCGTAAATCAGGACGTGGTAAAGGTTGGCGTTCAGGCAAAGCTTGATCAATTCGTGCACCTAAAAAATCACCGCGACGCAACACTTGAGCAAATAGACGTAATTGACCTGTAGTACGACCACGTTCGCCACGGATACGTGCTTCAGGTAAGGCTGTTTCTTGACAAACAATTGCAATAAATGGATCAGCTAGAGCATCAATTTCATCAGCTATTGTTTCTAAAAATAAAGCACGTTGTTCAGGAGTGGTTTGTCTAAACAATGGATAAGCCAGAGTTGCAGCTTGTGCAGCCTGATCTACTTCCTCAGATGTTGCTTGTGCAAACTGATAAGGAAGTGCTTCATCTGTTGTTGCATCGTAACTTACAACAAATTTATCGCCTGAGCGGGAACGTTGTCCTGCAATAAAATTTTGACCAGTAATATTTAACATCATCATCCTCATGTCTATGGATAAGTGCTAAAAGCGCATTGTAAATAGGCTTTTAACACTGGATATAGTGTACATTTTTAGGTAAAGAATATTGTATTTTGTATACGATAAAATTAATGAAAAATTATTCCTTGATGGCAGAATATTTTCCTTCAAATCAGATTAGAACTTAAGCTTCATCGTCATTTTTGATCAGTGCTTTTGGTAAGCCCGTATTGATGCCCCAGTAGTAACAAATCAGGGCAATAATGATGACAACAATTGTATCGAATGGTGCGGAAATGATATGAGAAGCGCTATCACCAAAATTACCTAAATAAGATGTAATAATCATCAAGATATAATAGACAATTAACCATGCTGAAGATTTAAGCTGTTGCGCTAAACTAACTTCGTGAGTTGGTACATAGCGTTTAAACAGGACATACAGCACAACGAGCACTAATTGAGCGCCTAATAACCAAGAAATAACATTCCAACCTGACCAGTGTACGATAAATGATGCGATTACAAAGGCAACAGGGCCAAACACAGACAAACCTTTGACATAGAATGGACGTTCTAAATCTGGAGCATTACGGCGTAACGCACCAACTGTAACAGGTGAAATGGCATAACTCATGACTAAAGCTGCTGAGACTACTGAAATCAGTTTATCCCAAGATGGAAATGGCATGGTCCAAAACACTGAAAGTGCAAAGGTTAACCACATTGCGGTACGAGGAATACCTGACTTTTGATCAACACGTCTAAAAACGCTAAAGAAAGTCCCTGTATTTGCCCATGCATAAATCACACGAGGTGTTGCTGCCATATAAATGTTACCGCAACCAGATGGAGATACTATGGCATCAGTCACAACAAGCATGGCGAGCCAGCCCAAACCTAATAGCATAGCGATATCACGATAAGGGAGAGGGAATTTCTCATTTAGCCCTTGCCAACCATTTGCTAGCATATCCGTAGGTATCGCACCTAAAAAAGCGACTTGTAAGACAACATAAATAACAGTCGATAATAAAATAGAAAGAATGAGGGCAAATGGAATGGTAAATTGAGGACGTTTGACTTCACTTGCTACTGAAATAATCGGTGTTAATCCTAAGTAAGCAAAAATAATCCCACCTGCGGAAACAGCACCTTGTACGCCATGCACACCCATAGGGGCAAATTCAGTGACATGAAAGTTTGCAGGTTTAAAATGATAGAGCAGGGCGACCATGACTAAAATAGGGACAGCAAATTTGAGCGTGCTGACGATATTGTTGGCCATTGCGAAGGTTTTTACACTGAAATAATTTAGCAGAAAAAATAAACAGAGTAGAGCAAACTGAAATAACCACCCAACTATACTTACTTTATGACTCCCATCAGCCTCTATAATTGTCAGAGATGGAAACCATGCTGCGGCATATTCACGAGCAGCAACAGCTTCAATAGCAACTAAACTTGAGAATGCAATCAAGGTTACTGCACCGAGTAAATAGCCTTGAAGTGGGCCATGAGAAAAGACAGGATACCGGATAATTCCACCAGCACGAGGTAGAGCCGCACCTAATTCACAGTAGATAATACCGAGGATTAAAACAGCAAAACCGCCGATAATCCATGAGAAGATACCAGCTGGACCTGCTTGGGAGGCGACATGACTTGCTGAAAATAACCATCCTGAACCAAAAATGGCACCTAAGCCAATGAATGTGAGGTCCATTAGCGATAACTGTTTTTTAAACTGACTTGTCATTATTCGTTTTCCTTAACGAAAGAACAATTGTTCTTTCAGATATCGTATACGATATAATTTATTGAGTAAATACTTTTTATGGTTTGGTCAAAAAAGGCTTTGTTGCACAAACATTTAGAAGACAGCACCTGCTTATCTGAACAGAACTC
>NZ_JWHB01000014.1:0-90531 GCF_000804305.1 Acinetobacter sp. YZS-X1-1
TCATCACCGCCGATGGATGTGCATTCTACAGTATTTCAGATGCCTTGCAACAACTTTTTTAAATAAATCTTACCGCATGTCTAATTTTTAGTCTTTTATGAAGTTTTTATCCATTTATTATACAATTTTGCTTAAATTACGCCTATTCCTAGTAATACAGTTTATTATTCCGGGTTAAACAACGCCACTATACTCAGAACAAGGCTTTGGGGTTTCCTTATGCATCGCTCTATTTATTTATCTTTATGCTTATTTTCTTTGGCCTCTAGCCCATTAATTTTTGCTGAAGACACTACTCAGGCTGAACAGACTGAAATAGAAACTGAATCTTCTACTACTACTGATACGGTTCCACTCAGAGAAAAAATATCTTCCAAGGTGAGTCACCTGCAAACCCAGCTAAAAGTCGATGCTAGTGCTGCACAGGCTGAAGAAGTTAAAGATCCTTTTCAGAGCTGGAATAGAAAGGTGTATCAATTTAATGATGCAATCGATCAGGCAGTCGTTCGCCCCATTGCGGTTCAGTATCAGAAAAAGGTTCCTCAAGATGTTCGTGGCAGCTACACCCAGTTCCGTAGCAATTTGGGTGAACCATGGAATGCGGTAAACCAGTTGATTCAGGGCCGTCCTGCTCGTGCGGCAAAATCTTTGGGCCGTTTTACCATTAATACCTTAACTACTTTAGGTCTGGCAGATCCTGCCCGTCGTCTGGGATTGGATCATGAAGATGAAAAGTTCGGGATCACACTAGGTTATTATGGTGTACCTTCTGGCCCTTATGTGATGTTACCGTTCCTAGGCCCAAGTTCTGTGCGTGATACTTTCGGTATGGCAGTCGATAGCCAGACCCGTCCACAGAAATATATTCTTGAAGATGATGAAGGCTTGTATTGGGGTGATCAATTCTGGCGTGCAATTGATAATCGTGCAGAATTACTTGATATTGAAGGTGTGTTAACAGGTGATCGTTATGCACAAATTCGCGATATTTATTTGCAGCGCACCAATTATATGATTGCCCAGAAAAAAGGTCTGGAACAGGAATCTTTATTCCTTGAAGATGACTTCGATGATGAAAATCTTGAAGATGAATCTCTCGATGAAAATGAGACTGAATCTTCTAGTGATGACCTTTGAAACCTAAGCTCAATGATGATTTGCTAGCGGAAACTGTTCGCTAGCAATCATTTGCTTGTTATAGTACATCTTATAACTCATTCCAGGATCGAACTACCTGTCTATGTATTTCATTCAACCTACCCGTGATATTCCTTATTTAGATCAAGTACTTGAGAAGCTTCCGCACGTTCAAGTAATCAAGCTGGAAGATCACGAGTTGTACGATGCAACGATTATTGCTATTGCAGATGTACATGATTATCTGAAATATAAGTGGAACCTTCCGACTGTAGTATTAGCGCTAGAAAATGAAGGAACAGCCTTGGCACAAGCTTGGGAACAAGGTGCTTTGGCAGGCTGGATCTGGGATAAACTGCCTGAACAACCCGATATCGCATTACAAAAAATTGATGCGCAATATAAGCGTAATCAGGATAGTCGTGATCTTCCTTCTGCGGCAGAGCTACAAAAACGTCTGCTGCCGAATGAAATTGAATTAACCAATTATGCGGTTGAAACCTATTTTCAGCCTTCTGCCTATCTATCTGGCGATTGGTACGATTACTGGAAAATCAGCGATAAAGAAATCATTTTTTATCTTGCGGATGTTTCTGGTCATGGCGTTACCAGCAGTTTATTAACGTCCTGGATGGCGGCTTTTCATGGTCGCTCCAAAACGCCTCGTGAGCTAATCAAGAAACTAAACGGGATGCTGGTTCAGGAAAATATCGAAAAGCATATCACCATGATTGCCGGAATCCTGAACCTGGAAACCCATGTCTTGAAATGGTCCAGTGCTGGTCACTACCCTCCTCCGATTATCTTTGAACCGAATCAGGAACCAAAAATCCTGTCATCCAGCAGCTTCCCTCTTGGCCTCACTGAAGACCTTGAGGTAGACGAAAATGAGTATATCTTCAGCCGCAATGCACGTTTCATTATCTGTTCAGATGGGGCATTGGAGCCGTTTAGCGGCGGTCTGAATGAACAATTTTCCCAATTATTGCATCACTTACAAAACGAATCCTTCGAAGCACCCGAACATGTTGCCGACGATATTGCCATTCTCAGCTTTATAAGAGTGAAATAGCAGTATAATCACAAGTTTTATAAGCACTTAATTTGATTGCGACTTTCAGCTACTTGAGTATCTATAGACCCTATGGGATAATTTAATATCCTTCTCTGCAAATGGCATTTATATGTCAACAGGTCATGTTGAATATGCAAGCTTGAATGGAACGCATATTTTTAAGCTTATCGGCGAAGTGCGGGCCCAATCTTGTATTAGTCTAGACAAATTACTGAACAAACTTGAGCAGCAGGACAACGTTGTTGGCGCAATTGTTGATCTGACTGAAACCAGCTTTATTGACAGCACTGTACTGGGTGTCCTGGCAAAATTAGGACTTAAACTTAAGCAGCTCCATAAGATCCAGGCGGTGATGTTGTCGACTAACTCTGATATCACGACTCTGGCCAACAGTATGGGCTTGGGGCAGGTCTTTGTCATTTTGGATTACTGCGGTGGTTCAAATGTATGTACGCGTAAACTGATGGAAGAACATGTGACGCATCAAGCGATGCTGAAAACTGTTCTGGATGCACACAAGACTTTAATGCGGTTAAATCAGAGCAACCAGAATATGTTTGAGCCCTTGGTCAAACAGTTGCAAAAAGAACAAGATAATCTAGATCAAGTGTCTGAACAAAAGGTATAAACACACAATAAGGAATCCCTATGACTTTACTTTCTGTTGCACAGATGAATTCCCAGAATGAAATTGAGCAAAATTTCATGACCATCGAATCATTAATTCAACAAAGTAAAGCAAAAGGCGCTGAACTTATTGTCTTTCCTGAAAATTTCGTCTGTTTTGCTGCTGGTAAACAGCACGAAACTGCTGCTCAGTTCGAGAGCATTCAACAACGTCTGGAACAGCTTGCCCATCAATACGAAACCTGGATTGTGGCTGGGACCTTACCCTGTCCTTATCGTCCTGATGGTTCGATTATTGAAGATGGCCGGGTTCGAACCGTAAGTCTATGTATTAGCCCAGAAAAAACTGAAGCCCGCTATGACAAGATTCACCTCTTTGATGTACAGGTCGGTGATGCTGTTGGTGGCTATCAGGAATCCCAATTTTTTGAACCAGGTACCGATGTTGTTGTTGCGAAAACGCCTTTTGGCAATATCGGTATGATGGTCTGCTATGACCTGCGTTTCCCTGAACTCGCGCTTCATTTACGTGGCCAAGGCGCGAATATTTTAACTGCGCCATCTGCCTTTACTTACACCACTGGCCAAATGCACTGGCAATTATTATTGCAAGCACGTGCTATGGATACCCAATGCACAGTTCTCGGTGCTGCTCAACAGGGTTGGCATGGTGAAAAACGTCAAACTTGGGGACATGCCGCTGCCACAAACAGCCGTGGTCAACTTCTCGATATGGTGCATGCGGAAGGCGCACAGATTATTACGGTTGATTTTGATTTGACTGAGCAGGCCAAAGTGCGTGAGTCTATGCCACTCATGCAGCATCACAAGTTATTACAATTTTCTTAAGTCAGACTTTCTACTGCATTCTCATTCGCTTGCATAAATTAACAAAATCCCTGCTTATTCTTCCCTAGAAATTATGGAGCATAGAAGTTCCATAAAAGAACAAGCAGGAAATACTCTCATGTCATTAGAAAAAGCAGTATATACCGCACGTGCCAAAGCTACAGGCGGTCGAGATGGCCGTGCAACCTCTGACGATCAGATTCTGGATGTAAAACTGGCAGTGCCTAAGGAAATGGGTGGCCCAGGTGGCGGAACCAATCCTGAACAATTGTTCGCTGCAGGTTATTCAGCCTGTTTTTTAGGTGCCATGAAGTTTGTTGCCAACCGGGATAAAATCAATATTAGCAAAGATGCCTATATTGAGGGTGAAGTTGGCATTGGTCCGATTCCTACCGGTTTTGGTATTGAAGTGACTTTAAATGTTCATTTAGAAGGCATGGAACTGGAAGAAGCTCAAAAGCTGGTCGATGCCGCACACATCGTTTGTCCTTATTCAAATGCAACCCGTAACAATATTGATGTTACTTTGAATGTCATCACCTAAGTCTAAATAAATATTTGACTCTCTATCCTGAAAAATCAGAAGTCATTTCAGGATAGAGCTGATCATTCTTATAAAATTTTGATCAAAATTGCTTTATGCTATTTAATAGAAAAATGATCATTTGAGATATTTATTTAAGAAAACAGTGCCTTCCTATCCCATCGAATAAAAATTTACTCTGCCGCCTCATTGGTTACACGCAGAACTTCTTCAATCGTGGTTTTACCAGCCAGCACTTTACGTAAACCATCATCGCGAATTGAACCTGATTGCTGACGTGCATAGGTTTCCAGCTCATATTCAGCCGCATTGCCATGAATCAGACGGCGCATATGTTCATCAACCGGTACAATTTCATAAATGGCAGTACGTCCACTAAAGCCGGTATTCCCACAGCGTTCACAACCGTGCGGTTGAGGTAATCTTAAATCCTGTGGATGCTCAATATGTTCAAACAGATTTTTCTCAAATGCATCTGCATCCTTCCAGGTCGCACAATGTGGACATAAGGTACGCACCAGACGCTGAGCAACTACGCCAATTAAAGAGCTGGATAGTAAGAATGGCTCAATTCCCATATCTTTTAAACGCGTCACTGCACCAATCGCAATATTGGTATGTAGTGTTGATAATACCAGGTGACCAGTCAATGATGCCTGAACTGCAATTTCTGCAGTTTCCAGATCACGGATTTCCCCCACCATCACCACATCTGGATCCTGACGTAACATGGCTTTTAAGGCACGGGCAAAGGTCATATCGACTTTGGTATTTACCTGAGTCTGACCAATCCCTTCTAACTGATATTCCACTGGATCTTCAGCTGTCAGAATATTTTTGGAACCATCATTTAGATCAGAGAGTGCTGCATATAAGGTGGTGGTCTTACCCGAACCGGTAGGTCCAGTCACCAGAATAATACCATGAGGACGATGCACCAGGGTCTTGAGTCGATCATAATCGTTATTCATCAAGCCCAGATGAGTCATATTCAGACGGCCAGCCTGCTTATCCAGCAAACGCATCACCACCCGCTCACCATAAGAAGATGGCAAGGTCGAAACACGAACATCGACTTCGCGACCTGCCAGACGCAAGGAAATACGGCCATCCTGAGGAATCCGTTTTTCCGCAATATCCAGCTTGGCCATGACCTTGATCCGTGATACCAGTAATGGTGCCAGCTCACGACGCGGCTGCACAATTTCACGTAGTTGCCCATCGACACGCAAGCGTACAGAAAGTCGTTTTTCGAAGGATTCCACATGAATATCTGAGGCGCCAACACGGATTGCTTCAGACAACAAGGCATTGATCAGACGGACAATAGGCGCATCATCCTCCTGATCCATCAGATCTTCGGCTTCAGGGACCGAATCAGCAAGGCTTAATAAATCCGGGTGATCTTCCAGACCAGCCGCGACCTGCTGTGACTCACCACTATCGCCGGCAAAACTGGAACTGAGTAACTGATTGAATTCTTGTTCTGTACAATGTTGATACTGAGCCGGATGACCCAGCAAACGGCGTGCTTCCTGTAATGCAAGCATAGATGTATTGTCACGACGGACAATAAAAGCCTGATCTCCCTCATAACGCAATAGCACACCATGACGTTTCGCAAAGCTATACGGGATTTGTAATTGTTTCAGTACTTGCATCGCAGATTATAATAATGATGAAAAAATTTAAATTGAGTGTACTCTAAGCATATGACAGCGTGAAGTATGTTTTCAAAGATTTAGTAAGAAAGGATGCCAACATTGCCGCAAGATCAAGAGGAATTAAACCTGCAGTCTCCCAGAATTCAATGGTGGGGAGAGCAAAGTTTTGAAATTAACGAGTCCAAGGCTTGGCAATTTGGCTCTCTGCTGTTTCGTTTGACCAGAGGTTTGCAGGAATGGCGACTGGAATATTATCGTCCGACGGTGCAGTACGATTATGAACAGCAATGGCATCAGATTAATGATCCACTGTTTGCATTTCCGAAACCGGTGAAAATTGAACGCTATATGTTCAAATCTACCCAAAGCAAGTTACAGCTTATGCCGCGTCTGGCGAATCGCTCCGTAGTAATTAAACCGGTTGATCCGATTTATATTCCGGCTGGACAACGTGGAACCCTCTATATCAGCACCCCGCTATGGATTGCCGGTTTTGTCGAAGGTCAACGTGAACCGATTTTTGATCTTCCAGTGATTTTACCGAAAGACACCTGGTTTGGACCCAATCATCGTTCCGGTGAAATTTGCTATGCTACCGCAGTTGACGGAAGAACCGAGCTCCAACAATTACGTCCTCGTGCATTCCGTGCTGTGACCCCGATTGAATTTCATAATACCAGTCAGCAGCAACTGCGTTTCGATCGGATGAATGTTCCAGTACCTGCATTGCCTCTCTTTTATAGTGCCAGCACTGAACGTTTATGGACCTCGCAGATTAAGGTTCTGCATGAAGGTCTGGATCGCCCCCCCCGGATCCGGGTGGAAAACCGTACCCCGCCCAATGCGGGTGAAGTGGATTATTTACACCCACCGCGTGATCCAGCGGGAAATTTATTTAATATGTTTGATTCATTTTTCTAAGAGCGTGTGATGCCAAATTCGAATATTCCAACCGAAGTCACCAACAGTCTCAAGGGAGTATTTACCAATATTAATACGGATCGCCTGACTGAAATTGTCGTCGCGGTTGTGCTGTGTTTTATTGGTTTCCTGATCGCACGTTTTTTCTCGAATGCTTTTATCCGTACTATCGGTATACGCTTTAATGCGCATCAGCAAATGGTCTGGCGCCGCGGGATTTTCTACTTTATTTTCCTGTTGTTTGTGATGGCGAGTTTGAAGGAAGCCGGCTTTAAACTCAGTGTTTTCCTCGGTGCAGCGGGTATTTTAACTGTGGCTTTGGGTTTCGCTTCTCAAACCTCTGCATCCAACCTGATCAGCGGTATCTTCCTGATTGGTGAAGGATCTTTTGAGGTCGGTGATACCATTCAGATTACACTGATTCGTGGACATACCGTTGAAGGTGAAGTGATTTCGATTGATCTGCTCTCGGTTAAACTGCTTACTCAAGATAATATCTATATACGTTTGCCGAACGAACAACTGATTCGGGCTCCGGTACACAACCTGTCCAAGTTTCCAATCCGGCGTATTCCGATTACCTTGGCTATTAATTTTCATGAAGACATCATCAAGGTGCGTGAAGTACTGCTTGATGTTGCCAATAAATATCCGCTGGTTCTGGCCGATCCAAAGCCTGCAGTCACAGTCACCGCCTTCCGTGAATCTTCGATTGAACTTTTGTTTGCGATTTGGTGTCAGCAGGAAAATTATCTGAAAGTCCGTGATGAAATGCAGGAACGGATTCGAAATGGCTTTCTCGATAACCAGATTGAAATTCCGGTACCGAAAATGGGCTTTGTTGATCATCCACTGGCTCGCCCACTGGAAAATGAAGACGTTGATCAATATGCCAATGAGAAGGAGCTGAAGAGAGAGCCGGATTTAAAATAACTTTTTCTAAATCCCTCCTCACCTCCCTTTACTAAGGGAGGAACTGTCATAAAAAGCCTGTCTTTCTTTTACATATCGCTTAAAGCTGTGCTTTAAGCTCGTTCAGGGTTTGGGGAGATTAAATTAACGCTCAAATCGAGTAATTTAGATTCAAACCCTTTTCTCTCCATCCGGCATTGGTGCTATATACGCAATCAGTAGCATGACCCCACCGGCCAGCAAGAATGAAATCACACGTGTCAGTGTACCGGTATGAGACAGGTCGAATAACACCAGCTTCAAGCTGACGATCACCAGAATACTGCCTCCTAAAATCCACATTGGTTTAAGCCTTTTTAGCGTAGCCGTCCACATGGTTGCCCAAGCCAACAATACCCAAAGAATCGTCAAGCTTAGCTGCACCGTAGCATTGCTCCATAATTCCAGACTATTAAATGGTATTTGCAGATAGATATGTAGAGCCCGTAATACAATATAGCTCGACAGCCATAACAGGCTTAGCACCATCAGTACCGACATCATACCGCGATCGTGTCCTGCCCGAATCTGCTGCAACAGCATCCATAGGAAACTGGCAAGCATGGCCAGACTGATCAGATCAAATGGATTGAATAGAGGCAGCCAGTAATATTGGAAAGCTTGCTGGTTAAACAGCTGTGAGCATATTAACCAAGCTCCCATTAACACTAAGCAGTTTTTACTCTGCCAGAGTAAGCGCCACTCTGAATTTTCTTTTTGCCGGTAACACCAGAACCAGAATACAAGAGGCAGAATTACCATACTGAGATAAGGCATGCTCGGTATTAGGCATAAACTGGCTAAAGCCAGGCTGGCAAAAACACCAAAGCTCATCCACTCTTTGGATAAATCAATCCCTTTCACCGGTCTTAACCATAAAGCAGCCAGCAATAATGATGAAAGTGCAAAGATTCCACGCTCCAAAGCACTTGGCCAAACCAGAATCCCATTTTCGCTATGATCAACAGCCAGCAAAATCGCAATGATCACCAATGGCGTAAGACTGCTCCATTTTGGCAATAACCAGCACCATTCCTGATGCTTGCGTTGTATGATTTCACTTAGAACCGTATGACCCAGTGCAAGACTGAATAA
This sequence comes from Acinetobacter sp. YZS-X1-1, assembly GCF_000804305.1. NCBI lineage: Bacteria > Pseudomonadati > Pseudomonadota > Gammaproteobacteria > Moraxellales > Moraxellaceae > Acinetobacter > Acinetobacter sp. YZS-X1-1. Next base: position 8,864 of record NZ_JWHB01000014.1, read on the forward strand.
ACTATAAATATAGGTCTGCTCATGAGCAAATTCATCTTCAAGCAAGGCAAACAACATCAAAATTCCAGCAAAACTGAGAATGCTCAGAAAACTGATACTTAAACTATTCAGCTGCTGGCGATATTTGGCTTTAAGCTGACTCAGGAAGACGACGGCGACATAACAGAAGCTGAGAATCCAGAAAATTTCCCGCGGTGTGGGATTAAGCTCAATCAGATAGTAAACACTACTGAAGCCTGCCATGATCAGCAGTCCCATACTCAGATAATGCGCAACCCGAATATTCTTTTCCAATGCCCAGAGATAAATTAGTACTCCTTCAACCGCCCAACCGACTACGCTCCACTGCTCTGTCAATAAAATGGGTGGAACCAAAGCCAGAAAGATCAGCATCAAGCTGAGATAACTTTGGGAAATGACCTGAATACTTTCTCTACGACGCACTAAAGTCCAACAGATTGCAAATATCCCGGCAAATAACAGACTAAATCCGGCTTGCCAAAGCTTTTGATCAGGCTGATTGAAATGAATCAGATACAGGAAAATATAGGCGGTAATCGGTGCAGCGAAAATTAGGGCAAGATCCAGAACCGGTTTTAAACGAAAACGGGAAAGATCCTGCCGGGCCAGTAACTGGCTAAAGCGAAAGCCCAGCCAGATGAATACCGCACTATGTGCCAGAATCAGAGTCGTCATCGTATAACGTTCGTATGTATGACCATGAATCAGGCTATACATTCCACCTACTATGACTGTGACCAGAAAAGCAATCTGGTTCAGGATTTTCCAGGGCCGCAAACTGCTGAGTAACAGCACGCCGATATTAATCAGCAGATAATAACTGATGAACTCAACCGCAGAAGCATCTCGGGTCGGCAAGGTAAACGGCGCCAGATAGGCAATGAATAAGGCCATGACTGCCAGCTCAATACTTTCCTGTTTCAAGCTTAAGTACAGCGTAATTGCCAAAATGACCAAGAACACCAGAGCTGCCAGTGGCAACGTGGCAATCACCAGATTGTAATAGGCAAAGAACAAGGTCAGAAATAGTGCCCCTAATCCCAAGCCTTCTAGTGCCAGACCGAAACTGCGGTTTTTAGCGATCAGGGTATAACCCAATCCGGTCACAACAACAGCAGATAAAGCGACCAGTCCTAATTTTACCGCCAAGCTCAGCTGCCAGTGCTCTGTTGCAAAACGAAGTAATAAAATGATTCCGATTACCAAAATGGCGATCGCAGCTTTGAGAACTGGATTTCCGCGAAAAATCCACTGTTGGATCTGATCCAGCAATTGTGATTGATCTGGACTAGCTTGAGCAGCAATAGGTAAAGAAATATCTGGTTGAGTGATTTCTGGATGTGTCTGATCTGCTGATCGGTAACGAGATTGCAACTGGATAATATTACGTTCCAAACGTTGTAGCCAGCGTAATAGAAAGAAAATCCAGGCGGTAATACCAATGCCCATGAGCCAGTTAAGCTCAGTCACGCCTCCGACAATGGCGATAATAGAAGAAATATATAGCGGTATTTTAGAATTGGCTGACATAATCACCTGCGTCGGTGCTGCCAGATCCCGCATGGGCGCTTCAATGGCACTGATATATTGCATCACGCTGATCAGGAAACCCAGACCAGTGAGATAAGTCACGATCTGCAATTCCAGATACCATGCACTTATTCCCACAATTACCAGACTAATCAGCCAGATCATACGCAATTCATTTTGCCCTGCCGTCATTCTTCTCGTTCTCGTTCCTTAACCATGTCATCATACAACAGCTTGTACTGCTTATTTCATCTTCACCCAATATTCGCTAAGCTGTAGAAACCGACTTGCCCCTGCGAGTGCAGTAAAAATCACGTACAATAAAACTGTTTTTTGAATAAGGAATTGATTACATGCCACCATTTGTCTTGGTCGATGGCTCTTACTTTTTATTTCGTGCCTTTCATGCACTACCACCATTAACCACGTCAACCGGTCTGCACACCAATGCAATTCGTGGTGCAATTTCTGCTATTCAAAAACTGATGCGCCGTACCCAGCCAACCCATATGGCGGTGATTTTCGACACGCCTGAACCGACTTTTCGTCACGAGCTATCACCTATTTATAAAGGTGACCGTCCGAGCATGCCGGAAGAACTGTCACAGCAAATTCCATACTTACATGCCTTGATTCGCGCATTAGGCATTCCCCTGCATATGCTGCCAGGTGCGGAAGCCGATGACATTATTGGTACACTGGCTAAACGTGCTGAAGCTTTAGGTCATCAGGTACTGATTTCAACTGGTGATAAAGACATGGCACAGCTGGTGACTGATAAAGTGACCCTGGAAGACAGTTTCAAAGAAAAACCAATGGATGTTGATGGGGTTTTTGAAAAGTTTGGTGTATGGCCGAACCAGATCATTGACTACCTGACCCTGATGGGCGATGCCTCAGACGGGATTATGGGTGTGCCTGGGATCGGAGCAAAAACTGCAGCCAAATTACTCAATGAATATGGCTCGATTGGTGGCATTCTGGAAAATGTCGACAAGATCAAAGGTAAAGTGGGTCAGAATATTAAAGACAATACCGATGGCATTGCACTGGATCATCAATTGGCCAGCATCATTTGCGATCTGGATTTAAGCTTCACTTATGATGACCTGAAACTTCAGGATCCAAATGTAGAAGCTTTACGTAATCTGTATACCGAACTGGAATTCCGTAACCAGCTACAATCACTGGACCATCCGAATAATCCAAACAACCGTAATTATAAACAGGCTACTCAATCGATTACTGCCAAAGCCGTACCTGAACCTCAAGAAGCCGATGAGCAGCAAGCGACACTGAGCAGTGATAACGATCAGCTTGGAGAAGCGACATATCATACTGTATTAACTCAGGAAGATTGGGACAAGCTGTTTGAACGTTTAAATACTGAAAAACGCTTTGCTTTTGATACTGAAACCACCAGTTTGGATTATCGTATTGCACAGATTGTCGGTTTTTCGGTGGCTTTTGATGCACAGGATGCCTATTACGTACCATTGGCACATGATTATGAAGGTGCACCAGAACAGCTAAATCGTGAAAAAATTCTGGCTCAGATCAAACCGATTTTAGAAGATGAAGCGATTCAGAAAATTGGCCACCACCTGAAATATGATGCGCATGTTCTGGAAAATCACGGCATTCATCTGGCGGGCTGGTATTTTGATACCATGCTGGCTTCTTATGTGCTGAACTCGGTTGCCACCCGTCATGGCATGGATGATGTGGCTCGTCTGTACTTAAGCCACTTAACCACGACCTATGAACAGGTGGCAGGTAAAGGCGCCAAACAAAAAACTTTCAATAAAATCGAGATCGAAGCCGCAGCACACTACGCCGCAGAAGATGCACATGTGACCTATCGTCTGTTTGAAGTACTCAGCAAAAAGCTGCAGACTTATCCTGAACTGGTCAATATTCTGCATAATATTGAAATGCCAGTAGCCCGTGTGCTGACCAGTATGGAAGAAAATGGCATCCGACTGGATCTGGCTTTTCTGGATCAACTCGGTTGTGAGTTCGCTCAAACCATGCAGAATCTGGAAAATCAGATCACGGAAATAGCCGGTGAAGCGTTTAATGTCAGCTCTCCGAAACAGGTCGGTGAAGTTCTGTTTGATAAACTAGGCCTAAAAGGTGGCAAAAAGACCTCTACCGGTCAGTACAGCACCAGTGAAAGTGTGCTGGAAAAACTGGAACACCCGATTGCTGAACTTATTCTGGAGTATCGGGGTCTGTCTAAACTGAAAAGTACCTATACCGATGGTCTATGCAAGCAGGCCAATAATGACACCCATCGTGTGCATACCAGTTATCATCAGGCACTGACTGCAACCGGCCGTTTATCGTCTACTGATCCAAACCTGCAGAACATTCCAATTCGTGCGGAAATCGGACGTCAGATTCGTAAGGCCTTTATTGCGCCTGAAGGCCGTGTCTTACTCGCAGCCGATTATTCACAGATTGAATTGCGTCTGATGGCACATTTATCTCAGGATGATGCGCTAGTAGATGCCTTTAACCATGGACAGGACGTGCACCGCCGTACCGCAGCTGAAGTTCTGGGTATCCCGCTTGAAGAAGTAACCAATGATCAGCGTCGTCAGGCTAAAGCCGTGAACTTCGGTCTGCTCTATGGCATGTCTGAATTTGGCCTGACTCGTCAGTTAGGTTTTACTCGTCAGGAATCCCAGGAATATATCAAACAGTATTTCCGTCGTTATCCGGGGATTTATGAATATATGCAGCGTACCCGTCAGGTGGCATTGGAACAAGGCTTCGTTGAAACCATTCTAGGCCGCCGTTTATACACACCTGATATCGATGCCCGTAACATGATGGTCCGCAAAGCCGCTGAACGTGCTGCGATTAATGCACCATTACAAGGTTCGGCTGCAGACATCATTAAAATGGCGATGATTGAGGTTGATAAAATGCTACCTAAAGATCAGGCCAAAATGCTGCTACAAGTCCACGATGAATTGGTATTTGAAGTCGATGAAGCGATTGCAGATGAACTGGCACCTCAACTGGCTGAAGTGATGCAATCCGTGATTGAAATTTCTGTGCCTTTGGTCGTGGAAGTTGGTAAAGGCATGAACTGGGATGAGGCACACTAATACTAAAGCTCCTTCCTCCTTTTAGGAGGAAGGTTGGGATGGAGGTTATTTAAATTTATAGACCTCACCCTGACCCTCTCCTACAAGGAGAGGGAATTTTCTTGAAATAAAAAAAGGACGCCTAAGCGTCCTTTTTCTTTGGGATCTGATTAAAGACCGGTTAGCAATACAATTGCCACCTGGTTCATAATCATTTCAATTACGATCAGTGCCAAAATTGCCAGAATTGGAGACAGATCGATCATTCCCATATTCGGCATGATACGGCGGAACGGTGCCAATAATGGTTCTGCAAGTTCCTGAACCACTTCAATATAAGGTGAGCGGGATTGCGTAAACATCACCACCCAGCTCAAAATAATCGTTGCAAAAATCAGGTAACGACAGAAGCGGATCAAATCCTGCATCATGGTGACGAAGGTTAGAATAAGCAAATGGATTGGACCATTTGGCATTCCCCCGGACAAATACATGATGCCAAAAATTTTCAGCAAATACAGCACGACTAAAAGTGCCAGTGCAGCAGTATTCACCCGGCCTTTACCTGCGGTTGGGAAAATACGCCCAAAAACATCTACAATTTTAGTCGCTTTGACAGTAGATAGAACGACAGGATTATAAGGACTCACCGCGGCCAATTGCATTAAAAAGCGGAAGAATACGAGCAAAATCGCGACGTTAATGATAATGCCAAAAATTAGCGCAGAATTTGCACCCATACTTGAACGTTCCTAAAAATTAAACTGATAGATTATTTGCTATTGTCACTGAGCTCTTGGGCCAGTTCCTGACTACGTTTTTGCGCAGCAGCAAGCGCTGCCTGAATATTCTGAGAAATTTGCGCGCGATCAAATACTTCCAATGCCGCTTGAGTTGTACCATTCGGAGATGTGACATTCTTACGCAGCTCTGCTGGTTTATTAGAACTGGTGATCGCCATTTGCGCTGCCCCCAAAGCAGTTTGCAACGTCAATGCAGTAGCTACTTTTTCATCCAGACCTAAATTCTTGCCTGCACGAATCATGCTTTCCATCATATAGAAGAAATAAGCAGGACCTGAACCGGACACAGCAGTTACGGCATCAATCTGAGCTTCTGAGTTTACCCAAATTGTCAGGCCGGTAGAAGCCAAAACCTGACTCGCCAGCTCACGGTCATCATTACCCACTTCTTCATTGGCAAATAAACCATGTGCACCAGTCTGTACCAATGCGGGTGTATTTGGCATCACACGGACAATACGGTCAGTACCCAATAGCGCAGATAGTGTTGCAATCTCGGCACCAGCGACAATTGAGATCACCAGCTTGCCATCAAGTAAACCTTGAAGTGGTTTTAACACACTAGCTAAAACCTGTGGTTTGACTGCAAACAGGACGATATCCGCATCTTTAATAGCAGCAATATTATCATCAGTGACATTGACTTCTTTTTCTGCAAGAAGTGAGCGTACTTTCTCAACCGGATCAGAAACTGTAATACGCGTTGCTGGCAACCCCTGTGAAATCAGCCCGCCAATCAGAGCTTGAGCCATATTACCGCCACCAATAAAACTAATATTACAATTTAAAGCTGCACTCATGTTTAATGCTCGTCGTTGAATTCTAAAGTTGAAGAAACCGAAATGGGTAGCCACCCCCCTGCCTCACAATATGCAGATTGAGCTAACCAAAATCCTTTAGGTGTAAACACGCCTAGCATAACATTATCTGTGCTTAATATTTGAATAGTATGCCGAGTCCAGGGAAATATTTGCGCTTCCTGAATGGCTTTTTTGAGCGGCCAGTGCCCCATCCGGCCATAGAGATGAATTTTTTCACCCCCCTTCCGTTGACGTAAATACAAGGGTTGTCCTAATAAAGTGGGAGACAATCCTATCTCAGCCCTTTGAATCCCGAATTGACCAGAAGGAAGATGAACCTGATCTTTATTCTGTAAAATGATCTGCTGTTCAGCTACGTTTAGCTGTTGATCAGCCAGATAAACTTCAGCTTTTAGGCGATGTAACTGCTGCTGATAACGCACATAGTAATAACCCGACCAATGTAGCGCTGCCTGAGTATCCTGTTTAGCCTTGATTACTTCAGTCTGTACACGCTTAACCATGTCCAGAGAGGGACGATATTGTCCCTCACCTTTCATCCAGACTGAGAGTAACTGGCGCTGTCGTGCTTTGGATAAACTTAAGAGAGGAGATAAATTGAGAATTTCGTCGTTGCCACAGAATTTTAGATCTTGCTCCAATACTTCTTGCAGAATGTTTTGCGCATCTTGCATCAGTTCACTGGTACGTGCCAAGGCGGACTGCATTTTCGGATAGCGATGACTTAAGACTGGCCATAGCACCTGACGTGCCCAAGCACGGTCATAATGGGTATTCTGATTGGTCGGATCTTCAATATTCTGGATGTTTAAATCTGCTGCCCATTGGCAAATCTGCTCACGGGAAATATCCAGCAGTGGCCGCCAAATGGTTAAATCGTGGCGTATATCGATCGCTTTCATGGCAGCCAGACCATCAATCCCTGCACCAGAAAGTAAGCGCAACATTAAAGTTTCTGCTTGATCTTGCTGATGATGGGCTAAGACCAAAATTTCATCGGGCTGAAGATGTTGTAAATAAGCTTGGTAACGCGATTGGCGAGCCTGAGATTCCAGATTGCCACTGGCAACATGGACGGGCTGAATGATGCAGGGAATATTTAGTTGCTGACACTGTTGATGGACAAAAGCGCTCCATTCCCCGCTGATACTTTGCAATTGATGATCAACATAGATCGCACGGATTTTTTCCGGGCACAAAAAAAACATCAGATGCAGCAACAGCATGGAATCCACGCCGCCACTACATCCGATTAGAAATTTTGTCTCTGCAGGAAAGCCCTGCAGTTGCTTTAAGATGCCAGACCTAAATTGTCGCTGCCAAACTTCATTAAACGTTGGTAACGTGCTTCGCATCGTGCTTGTGGTTCCATTGCTTGCAGTTCATTTAAAGCTTCTTTCAGGACTGCTTTCAGTTGGTACATGACTTCATCCGGATCCAGATGTGCACCTTCACCTTCATCAACGACGTATTCAACAATGCCCATCTTCTGCAATTTTTCAGCAGTTAATGCCAAAGCTTCACTGGCTTGTTCCGCTTTTTCTGCAGTTTTCCACAGAATAGACGCACAACCTTCCGGTGAAATCACTGAATAAATACTGTGAGAGAGCATCACTACACGATCTGCCACGCCAATCCCGAGTGCACCGCCTGAACCACCTTCACCCAGAACAGTGGCAATTACAGGTACTTTCAGATTAGAAAGTTGTGCCAAACTCGATGCAATCGCTTCAGCCTGACCACGCTCTTCCGCACCCACACCGGGGTATGCACCCATGGTATCAATAAAGGTGAAGACTGGCAGATTAAAACGTTCCGCCATATCGAGCAGACGCTGAGCTTTACGGTAACCTTCCGGGTTACTCATTCCAAAATTATGCTGTAATTTTTCACGGGTACTACGACCACGGTGCTGACCCACGATCATCACTGGTTGTCCATCGAAACGTGCCAGACCACCGATCATTGCGCCATCATCACCATAGAGACGGTCGCCATGCAAAGCATCAAATTCAGTGAATATTTCACCTACGTAGTCCAGAAATTGTGGACGTTCCGGATGACGAGCAATCTGTACTGTCGTCCATGCTTTTGATGGGGTAGCTTTATTTTTCATAGGTCAACCGTTTTCATCCCTATAAAGGTATTAATTAACAAATTGTTCAGATTGAACCGAGAGCTCGATCTCCCAATTTTTAAACTGCACCTGTTCATCATGCAGTTCAGCAATCAATAATGGCCATTGTTTGGCATCACCAGAAATGCTGAGCTGCCATTGTTGCGCATTCTTGACCTTAAGTTCAATGGCAGGAAGCATCTCATCACTACGACTGTGATTGACCAAAACCGCCAGACGCAACAGCAAACACAGCTGTAAAAGTTTAGTTCCACCGACTTTCATCACATCATGCTTGGCATCAGCGCGCAATTTACGGCGATGATGTGCGACCAAATGTGACAAATAATTCTGATCTACCTGCGAAAAACCGGCAATGTCAGAATGTTGCAACAAATAGGCACCGTGGCGGTGATAACCACTATGACTGATCGCTAAACCAATTTCGTGCAAATAAGCTGCACGACGAAGTAAATCACTGTCCTCGCTATATAGGCCAAGATCACCTGCTACATCATCAAACAGTTTTTGTGCAGTCTGCACTACACGTTCGGCCTGCTTGGCATCGGCATTATAACGACCAATCAAGGCATGGACTGAACGATCACGTATATCTTCATGCTTGAAACGACCCAAGAGGTCATACATCACACCTTCACGTAATGCTCCATCTGAATAGACCAGATGTGGAATATTCAGTACATCAAATACCGCATATAAAATGGCAATTCCTGCAGGCAAGACTGCACGGCGGTCATCTTTCAGACCTTCAAATTCCATGTCCGAAACATGCTTATATTTGAATAATCTGTCTTTAAGTTTTTCCAGACCTTCACGAGTGAGCTGTTCTTTATCATTGCTCCAGCCCATATTGACACAGATCTGACGGCAAGCCTTAATCGTACCACTCGAACCAATCACCGCATCCCAACCGGCAGATTTATACGTATTGGCAATGCCTGAAATTTCTTTTCGCGCCGCAGTCACTGCCTTATCAAAGGCTTTATGGGTAATTTCACCATCAGCAAAGAATTTCTTGGTAAAAGTCACACAACCCATCTGCACAGATTCGGTATGAATGGGTTCGAATTCTTCCCCGATAATCAGTTCAGTCGACCCCCCACCGATATCTACCACCAGGCGACGACCAGTATTGGCCATGGTATGTGACACACCGAGATAAATTAGACGCGCTTCTTCACGACCAGCAATAATTTCAATCGGTTTTGGTAAAATTTCAGCCGCTTTCTGAATGAACTCATGACCATTTTTGGCTTGGCGTAATGCATTGGTTGCAACAATCCGTAAACGGTTTGGTTGTACAGAACCCAAACGTCCGACAAAACGGGCCAGACAAGCTAAACCACGCTGCTGTGCGGCTTCAGTTAAATTTTTATTTTCATCCAGTCCCGCAGCAAGCTGAACCTTCTCTGACATTGATGCGACTTTTTTCACTTCGCCATGATCCACCCGGGCAATCGCCAAATGAAAACTGTTTGATCCCATATCGATGGCTGCGAGTAATTCTTCATCAATCAAAAAATCAGACATTCTAGAAATAAACCTTTTAAGAATTGTGCTTAGAGTAATTCACAACCATGCAATTTAAAAGCCATTTGTCAGGACAATTTCGCGTAATTATTTTTTTCATTTATAGGACAATTGTATGAGGCGATGGTGACTATCGTGATCATCCATTAGACAAAACAACATTAAAGCTTGAAAATTTACAGATTCCCCTACATTGTTAAAGATGGCTATGTAATACTAATAATTATAGTCATTTTTATAAAATTAATTCTGGAGCACTCCATGTCTGGCAACATCGTAAACACTACTGACGCAAACTTCGAAGCAGACGTTCTTCAATCAGACGTTCCTGTGCTGGTTGATTTCTGGGCTGGCTGGTGTGCGCCATGTAAAGCTATTGCCCCTGTACTTGAAGTATTGGCTGATGAATATCAAGGCAAAGTGAAAATTGTCAAAGTTGACGTAACGTCTTGCGAACAAACTGCTGTGAACTTCAATATCCGTAACATTCCAGCTTTATTGATGTTCAAAAATGGTGAAGTGGTAGCGACTCAAGTCGGTGCAGTACCAAAATCTAAATTGACTGCATTTATTGATCAAAATATCTAAGCACTAAATGTTCAACTAAAAATACGCGACCAAAGGTTGCGTATTTTTTTCGTCTATAAATTGACAAAAACCTGTTTCTCTCTTATATTTCAACTTCAAGAGATAAAGGATGCTAAATCCTGTCAGTTTCTTACAAGATACATTACATAACATGCCGCTCGGCAATAGAAATTGTTTTCACATTTCTCTTTGAAACAATCAAACAGACCTCTGAATTGTTCTTGTGCAAATTCAATTGCTTTCGTTTGAATGCTTATATGCGGCCGAATGTTACTCCCTTTCTAACCTATACCTTAGAACTTTGATTCTATCTGACCACCTATGAATTTAACCGAACTCAAGAAAAAACCGATTGGCGAACTCATCAAGATTGCCGAGTTTATGGGCCTTGAAGGTATGGCTCGTAACCGTAAGCAAGACATTATTTTTGCCATCTTAAAACGCCATGCAATGAATGGCGAAGAGATTTTTGGTGATGGCGTTCTAGAAATTTTGTCAGATGGTTTTGGCTTCTTACGCTCTGCAGCAGGCTCTTATTTGGCAGGTCCTGACGATATCTATGTCAGCCCATCACAAATTCGACGCTTTAACCTGCGTACGGGTGACACCATTACGGGAACCATTCGTCCGCCTAAAGAGGGTGAGCGTTATTTTGCTTTGCTTAAAGTCAATCAGATTAACTACGATACCCCAGAGAATTCACGTAATAAAATCCTGTTCGAAAACTTAACTCCATTGTTCCCTACTGAACAATTAGTGATGGAACTTGGTAATGGTACGACTGAAGATTTAACTGCACGTGTCGTCGATCTGGTGGCACCCATTGGTAAAGGTCAACGTTCGATTATCGTAGCACCACCAAAAGCTGGTAAAACCATGCTATTACAGAACATCGCGCAATCGATTGTTCGTAACAACCCTGAATGCTTCCTGATTGTCCTTTTGATTGACGAACGTCCTGAAGAAGTCACCGAAATGGAACGTACTGTTCGTGGTGAAGTGGTCGCCTCTACCTTTGATGAATCCCCTGCCCGTCACGTTCAAGTGGCTGAAATGGTGATTGAAAAAGCTAAACGTCTGGTTGAACATAAGAAAGATGTGGTGATTCTGTTGGATTCGATTACCCGTCTGGCACGTGCATATAACACTGTGATTCCTTCATCAGGTAAGGTACTGACCGGTGGTGTAGATGCACATGCACTTGAGCGTCCTAAACGTTTCTTTGGTGCTGCACGTAATATCGAAGAAGGCGGTTCTCTTACAATCATTTCTACTGCACTGATTGAAACCGGCAGTAAAATGGATGAAGTGATCTACGAAGAATTCAAAGGTACAGGTAACCAGGAAATCACGCTGGATCGCCGTATTGCGGAAAAACGCGTATTCCCTGCGATGAATATCAAGAAATCCGGTACGCGTCGTGAAGAACGTTTAATGTCCGAAGACAAACTGCGTAAAGTCTGGATTCTTCGTAAACTTCTGCATACCCAAGATGAACTGGTCGCGATGGAATTCTTGCTTGACCGCATGAAAGAAACCAAAACCAATGATGATTTCTTTGATCAAATGAAACGCAAAGCATCGAACTAAAATTATCAGAAAGGTCACCATTCAAGGTGGCCTTTTTTTTATGGTTGACGTATGTTACACAATGAAACAATGTACTAAGTTATCTGTAAACTTATTTTTAAGTTTTTGATTATTAAAGTAAACAAATAAATAACTGTATAATTTTTATAAGCTTAATAAGCCTTTCTCCAATCTATATCTTTCAATTAATTGTTATTTTCTGTTAAAAAATCCTTAATTTTTATCGTTTTTTCGCTGTTTTTGATGCTCACCTAGTAGCAATTAAAAATGCGCAGTGATAGCATATTTGCAGACCAGTTAGACTGCTCCTGCGTTGTTAGTCCCTAACACTATTAGGAATAATAAAAGCATATTACAGCCTGACTTTGGTTTTTTTTAATCTCAATTTTTTAGAGAGTGATGCCATGTTATTCAAAAAAATCGCTATTGCTGCTGCAGTTGCTACTACTTTAGCTTTCGTTGGTTGTGCTAAAAAAGCTGACGACGCTGCTGCTGACGCTAATCAAGCTGCATCTGAAGCTGTAGAAGCTGCTTCTGAAGCTGAAGCTGCTGCTGACGCTGCTGCTGTAGAAGCTACTTCTGAAGTTGCTGCTTCTGACGCTGCTGCTGTTGCTGAAGCTGACGCTGCTGCTGCTGTTGCTACTGACGCTGCTTCTGAAGCTACTGCTGCTTCTGAAGCTGCTGCTCAATAATCTTTACGATTATTTAGTACAAAAAAAGAGAGCCTTTGGCTCTCTTTTTTTATGTAAAAATAAAATTGTTAGATATAAAAAAGCAGATCAATTGATCTGCTCATTCCCCACACGTTGACGGAACTTCTGCCCCGCGCGGAACGTAACAACACGGCGTGCAGAAATCGGAATCTCTTCACCCGTCTTCGGATTACGGCCTGGACGTTGGCGCTTATCACGCAACTCAAAGTTACCGAAACCCGATAATTTTACTTGTTCGCCCGAGATTAGCGCTTGGCTAATCTCGTCGAAAAACAACTCGACCATTTGTTTAGCTTCACGACGGTTTAAACTCGTGAGCTCACTTAAATGATCAGCCATTTCTGCTTTTGTTAATGCTGTCATGAAGCCCTCAATGTCGCTTGGTAAGTGTTTTCCAACACCTGAAGGATATTATCCATACCTGATTTAATTTCAGCATCTTCCAGTGTACGGCTTGGATGCTGCCAGAGAAGTGCAAATGCCAGTGAGCGTTTCCCTTCTTCTACTCCTTGTCCAGTGTACACATCGAACAACCATGTCGAGCCTAGAAGCTCTCCACCTGTTTTTTCGATAAGTCCCTGAATTTCGCTAACATTAATCTTATCACTAATTAAAAGCGCAATATCACGTCGAACCGATGGAAAACGTGATAATTCTGTAAAATTAGATACATAAGTTTGCAAAACAGCCGATTGATCTAATTCAGCGACCCAAGTCGTCGCCAAATCGAGCTCATCTTCAAGGGATGGATGTAAACGACCTAAGTAGCCAATTGACTGACCATTAACTAGAATTTCTGCAGATTGACCAGAATGTAACCAGCTACGTTCAGAACGTACATATTCCACATTTAGACGCGCAGCTGCCAAAATTTCCTCAATATCACCTTTGAAGTCAAAGAAATCCATTGGCTGTGCTTTACCATGCCAGGTTTCAGGCGTACGTGAACCAGTAGCAATCAATGCAAAAGTTGGAATCTGTTTCAGATCATGAATTGAAGCCGCATTCTGGTAATCAAAACGCAGACCGAGTTCGAAAAAACGTACACGGTTCTGCTGGCGATTGACGTTGTACTGTACACATGGAATCAGGCTAGACAGTAAAGTTGAACGCATCACTGCCAAATCGCTTGAAATTGGGTTCGCCAAAGCCAATGGATTGACTTCTGGATTTAACTGTTTTTCGAGTTTCAGGTCAGCAAAACTGAAGCTGATCGCTTCTTGGTAACCTAAAGTCACTGCAGTTTGACGAAGCTGAGTCAGTTCGAATTGATCTTCATATTTCGCCAACTTCACATCAATCACAGGAAGACTAATTTGAATATTGTCATAACCGTGAATACGGGCAACTTCCTCAATCAGATCTTGGTAAATTGCCATGTCATAACGGTGTGATGGAGGAACCACTGACCATTGACCTTCAGCTTTTACAGTCACTTCACAACCTAAACGCGTTAAAGCATCTGTAATGAAATCTGATTCAACTATATAACCTAATAGTTGATCGACTTGCGCTTGTTCTAACTCAATCGCTTCACGCTTTGGTAACAGCTCTGTTTTTTCAGCTACAATAATTGGACCAAACTCACCGCCTGCAAGCTCAGCAATCAACTGAGAAGCACGATGCATTGCAATCATAGGCAATTCGAAGTCAACACCACGTTCATAACGTTGTGATGCATCAGTATGTAGACCAAATCGACGAGCACGACCAGCAATATGCAATGGCGCGAAGAATGCTGATTCTAGGAAAATTTCAGTAGTTTCATCAGTTACTGATGAAGACAAACCCCCCATAATCCCTGCAATCGCTAATGCTTTTTCATCATCTGCGATGACCATCACATCATCTTGCAGTTCAACTTCCTGTTCATTTAGTAGAACAAGCTTTTCACCTGCAGTCGCTTGACGTACATGTACTGAACCTTGAACCTTGCCACCATCAAAGGCATGCAATGGTTGACCCAGTTCCATCAATACATAGTTGGTGATGTCGACCAAAATGCTGTGCTGACGGATACCAGCGCGGACTAATGCACGTTCCATCCATTCAGGAGTTGGTGCTTTAGTATTTACATTTTTGATGATACGGCCCAAATAACGTGGGCAACCTTGAGTTTCAACAACGACTTGCTTTTGATCGGTGATGGTTGCAGCTACTTCTTTAATTTCAGGTGGAGTTACCGGCAACTGGTTAATCACACCAATTTCACGTGCGATCCCACGAATGCTGAAACAGTCACCACGGTTCGGGGTGATGCTGATATCAATCACGTTGTCATCAAGGTCTAAATATTCACGAACATTGACACCCACTGGTGCATCTGCAGGCAGTTCCAACAAACCATCAATTTTGTCTTCAAGATCGATTTCTGAAGCACCACACAGCATGCCTTGTGATTCAACACCACGCAGTTTGCCTTTCTTGATTTTAAAATCGCCTGGTAATACTGCACCGATGGTAGCTACTGGTGCTTTCATACCCGCACGTACGTTAGGTGCACCACACACGATTTGTAGAGGTTCACCTGAACCAATGTTTACAGTGGTAACACGTAAACGGTCGGCATCTGGATGCTGTTCGACAGTCAGGACTTCACCAACAACCACACCTGTAAACAGTTTTGCCGCAGGTGCAATTTCATCCACTTCAAGACCAAGCATAGTCAACTGGTCAGACAGTTTTTCGCTATCGATGGCTGGGTTAACCCATGTGCGCAGCCAATTTTCGCTAATTTTCATTTCTTTAAAACCTATAAATTAATCTTTTAAACCCCCCTCTAACCCCCCCTTTTACAAAGGGGGAGAACCCTGAGTCACATAAGGACAGCCCCCTCTCCTTTTAGGAGAGGTCAGGGAGAGGTTTAAATCCTTTAAGCAAACTGGCGTAAGAAACGCACATCGTTTTGATAGAACATACGCAGGTCATTAATGCCATAACGCAACATTGCAAAACGTTCTACACCTAAACCAAATGCAAAGCCTTTGTATTTGTCGGGATCAATGCCCGCAGCGCGAAGTACATTTGGATGCACCATACCGCAACCTAAAACTTCTAACCACTTGCCACGTTCATCCATAATATCCACTTCAGCACTTGGCTCAGTGAACGGGAAATAAGACGGACGGAAACGTACTTTCAAATCTTTTTCGAAGAATTCATTCAGCAGGTTAACCAATAAACCTTTCAATTCAGCGAAGCTGGTATTTTCAGCAACGTATAGGCCTTCGATCTGATGGAACATTGGTGAATGCGTCTGGTCAGAGTCACAACGATATACACGGCCTGGACACACAATACGGATTGGTGGCTGCTGGGTTTCCATGGTACGAATCTGCACACCTGAAGTATGCGTACGCAATAAATGGTTTACATCAAAGTAGAAAGTGTCGTGCATGGCACGTGCAGGGTGATGGCCCGGAATATTCAATGCTTCGAAGTTGTGATAGTCATCTTCAACTTCTGGACCAGTCGCTACTGTAAAACCTGCTTTGGTAAAGAATTGACAGATACGTTCTTGTACTTGGGTCACTGGGTGAATGCTGCCCACCTGTTGGCCACGACCGGGCAAGGTAATATCAATTGTTTCACTAGCAAGCTTTTGCTCTAGTGCAGCTTTCTGCAGTTCAGCCTGACGTTGTGTCAAAGCACCCGTGATAGCTTCACGAACTGCATGAATTTGTGCCCCAAACGCTTTACGTTGTTCAGGATCCATTTTCCCCAGCGACTTAGATTGTTCCGCGAGCTGGCTTTTTTTCCCCGTAAATTGCACTCGTACTTGATCAAGTGCAGCAAGGTCTTGAGCTGCTGCAATCGCAGCGAGCGCTTCAGTGGTCAGGGCTTCCAGTGACATAGTAACTCTCAAAGCAACAGGTTAGAAATATTTTTAAAAAACCCCATATTCTAACAGTTTTTAGGCGAGTTGATGAAGTGCGCTTTTAATGAAAATTAGAATAGCATCATGAATTATAAAAAGTATAAGATAAACATAATATCAATCAGATCAAATCACTATGGCACTCGATCAAATTTGGAAACAGCAACTGACCCTCGTCACTTATGGCAATGAGTTTTTAACTCAGGATCTCAGTTTCAGCCGCTGGCTGAATCACTCCATTTTTAATCAGTACCATTTAACTTTTCGTGATCTGATTTCCCAGCATTTACTGGCACAGCACTTTCAAATCTGGCTTGAAGGCCTGAAAAAACAAGGTGTTCGTCGTATTAGTCTGCATTCTTCACACTTGCTGGAAGATGAAAATAACCCTAATGCCAATGTCGAGCTGGTTCCTTTGGCTCATGTGATTATCAGTCATCATGCTCAAGGTAAAACCGCCTGGATGATCGGTAAGGAGCTGGCTGAATGGTATACCGCTGATAATGATTATGAAGCACCAGAAGCTCAGAAGTCACCTTTACGTCATGAAGTATTCTGGCGTTATGAACTGAACAGTAAACTGGCTAAAAGAATTGATACTGATCTGGTACAACCAAACTGGGATGATATTCATTCCTATACTGAACAGGAATTATTTGCACACCATTTAGCTCAAGGATTTACTGAGCCTGCTTATACTGGATTGCCTTATTACGGTACTACCCCAACGATTCAGTCTCACTCAGAAAATCCGAGTCACCTAGCTTTGATTCCAACGGATTATTCATCTGATTATGCTCATCAGACCTTATATCGTCTGGATGCATTAAGTGATTTTATTCAGACTAAGATTCAACACCCTTATAATGATGATGGTCAGGTACTAAATCCGGAGCAGCAATTAAACCTGCGCCACTTTGCGCAAAAAATTGATGAAATCAGTGCCAAGTTTATTGTGAAAGTGGCCAATCATTATAAAACTGCACAACTTACTCCTAAAGTGGCGCCTGATCCTTTTGCGGGCATGAATACTGAAGATCGCGCAGTCAAAGTCTCTAAAGCCGAACGACCACAAAGTCACCATAAAACCGGTGCTTCAAGTGTGATCAAACTGATTCTGATCACGATTGTGATCTGTTTGATTGGCTACTATTTCGGGCTTTAATAAAATATATTGTCTATAAATAATCACTTTGGCTTGGTGGAGACTTAATCTCCACCAAATCAATAAATAAATGATTTAAAAAAATCAAAGATCCCACTGATTTCATTTAAGCATAAAAAAAGACCGCTAAAAGCGGTCTTTTTTCTAAGTCATAAAGACTTATGCAGCCAACGCATCTTTAGCTTTAGAAGCTAGAGCTGCAAACGCAACTGCGTCATGCATAGCGATGTCAGCAAGTACGCGACGGTCGATGATAACCTGAGCTTTTTTCAAGCCAGCGATCATACGGCTGTACGATAAACCGTTTTGACGTGCACCAGCGTTGATACGCGCAATCCATAGAGCACGGAATTGACGTTTCTTCTGACGACGGTCACGGTAAGCGTATTGACCAGCTTTGATTACCGCTTGGAACGCTACGCGGTAAACGCGTGAACGAGCACCATAGTAACCTTTAGCGCGAGCAAGAATTTTTTTGTGACGGCGATGAGCCTGTACACCACGTTTTACACGAGCCATTTATAATCTCCTTAGATGTACGGGCACATACGACGAACTGAAGCAACGTCACTTACGTGAACCATTACACAGCCGCGCAATTGACGAATACGCTTAGCAGATTTTTTGGTCAAAATGTGGCGTTTGAACGCTTGTTTACGCTTAAAACCGTTAGCAGTCGCTTTGAAGCGTTTAGCTGCACCACGGCGAGTTTTCATCTTAGGCATAACAACCTCTTTTGAACACCTGTTCGGCACGTCTGCACCATTGCAAGAACGCCCTGCAGGTAAGGGAGCCGATATTCTAATGCATCTTTGCTTAAAACAAAAGCACTAGTCTTTTTTTCTTGATGAATCTGCAAACTTAGCATTTTTTACGATAAGAATTGAATGATGAATTTATATACTGCTTGCGATATCACTTTATAATTTGTCAATTTTTTCAGTTACAGCTCTTTATGCACATTCAGCCCGATGCATTTGCCGCACTCCGTTATCGAGACTTTTCTATTGTTACCTTAAATCAGTTTTGCCTGACTTTAGCCATTCTGATTCAGGAAATTATTGTTGCCTATTCACTATATCAGATTACCAAAGACCCGCTGACCTTAGGACTGATTGGTCTGGCAGAGGCGATTCCATTTATTTCCCTTTCTTTATGGGGTGGATATGTTGCGGATCGTTTTAATAAGCAGACTATTATGAAAATCTGTTTATTTTTTGCCATTCCGATGCCTGTCATTCTCTGGTCACTGTTTCATTATCACGGTTTGGGAAACCTCAGCACCAGTCAATTATCTTGGGGAATTTATGCCGTCATTTTCTGTCTGGGTACCATTCGTGGCTTTTATAATCCTTCAGCAACTTCACTAAAACCCTTTCTGATTCCACGTGCACTCTATGCCAATGGTGCAACTTGGACCACAATTGGCTGGCAAAGTGGTGTAATTATCGGGCCGATGCTCGGTGGTTTTATGCTGGCGTTTTTAGGTCGGGAAACCAGTCTTCTAACTGTCGCAGTACTGGTCAGCATCTGTTTTGTTCTGATTAACTTATTGCAAAAGCGCGATTTTCCTAAAATTGAAACTGAAAATGTCCTGCATAGTCTGGGCGATGGTTTCCGCTTCATCTGGAACAGTAAAATTGTACTGTGGTCAATTTCCCTAGATCTAGTTTCGGTGCTGTTTGGTGGGGTGATTGCCCTCTTACCGATTTTTGCCGAAGATATTCTAAAAGTTGGTCCAGAGGGTTTGGGTTATTTACGGGCTGCTCCTTCCATTGGTGCGCTGATAACCATGATTGTCCTGACCCGCTTTTCGCCTACGCAACATGCCTGGCGTAATATGCTGCTTGCAGTCGCAGGTTTCGGTGTCTTTACTTTACTATTTGCTTTCTCCAACTCGATGTGGCTATCTCTGTTTGCTCTTGCCATGACCGGGGCTTGTGACAGTATTTCAGTGGTGATTCGTCAGACGATTTTACAGATTTATCCACCCGATAATATGCGTGGCCGGGTTGCTGCAGTAAACGGCATGTTTGTCTCGTCTAGTAATGAACTGGGTGCTTTTGAGTCTGGTCTGGCTGCGAGATATATGGGCACGATTATGGCTACAGTGTTTGGTGGCAGCATGACCCTACTGGTAGTTGCCATCAGCTGGGCGAGAACCAAGGATCTGTTTGGAGTTGATATTACCAAAGGAAATGAAAAATAATTTTTAGTTCTGATGTGCAAAGGTTTTTCAATCAAGAAAATTCTGCGCACTAATGATGAATATAAATAAAAAGAGGCTTTATGCCTCTTTTTTTAAAACATCGCATAAGCCCAATAGACAAACAGATAACGTCCAATTTTGGCAATACTGACTATCAAGATAAAACGGGTAAAATTTTCCTTAAGCAAACCGGCAATTAATGTAATTGGATCGCCAATAATCGGCACCCAGCTCAGCAATAATGACCAATAGCCGTATTTCTGATAGGTACTTTGAGCTTTAAGCATCTGCTGCTCAGAGACTGGAAACCATTTTTTATGCTTATATTGCTCAATCTTGAACCCCAGATACCAGTTCACACAGGAACCCAAGATATTTCCAGCACTTGCGATCATGATGAGCAAGGCCGCCGAATAGCTCCCTTGCCATAATAAACCCAGCAAAACCGCTTCTGACTGCAGCGGTAATAAAGTCGCTGCACCAAAAGCGGCAAGAAAGAGCAGAAACAGAGACATCCCGAGACTAGCGGCTTAAACCCAGTTTTTTCTTGGCTTTAAGATATTCCCAATTAGACCAGACTATAGCCATAACCATGACCAAAATACGTGACCATTGATATTTTTGGGTGATCGGTTCAAGCGCTGCATTTAAAATCTGGCGATCTTTGGTATTCAAGGCGCTGATCACCTGATCCACATGCACAATTTCAGCAATAAACAGCAGCAGACAAGCTGCGATACCGAAAATAATACTCCAGTAAATTCGAGGATTCGTTTCCACGATTTTAGTAAAGTTCAGGAAAAAATCTTTCATATACTCACCCAATAAAAAACCACCCAAAGGTGGTTTAATCTACTTTTATCTAGTTTAGCACAAAGGCCAGACTTATCTGACCTGTATTGCTAACGCTCTTTGCACCGCTGGACGCGCAGTCAGGCGTGTCACATATTCCTGTACTTCCGGATAATCTGCCAGATCAATTTGCTGCCATTCATGACGTAACACCCATGGCAAAATAGCCATATCCGCAATCGAATACTCACCGGCTACATATTTTTGACCAATCAGCTGTTTGTTCAGAACCCCGTATAGACGCTTGGTTTCATTGACATAACGATCAGTAGCATATGGGATACGCTCAGGAGCAAAACGGCTAAAGTGATGATTCTGCCCCAGCATCGGACCCAAGCCACCCATTTGCCACATCAGCCACTGTTCAACTTCAACACGTTGCTGCTCATCATCCGGATAAAACAGGCCGGTTTTACGACCCAAATATTGCAGAATCGCGCCAGATTCAAATACTGAAATCGGTTCGCCACGCGGGCCATCCTGATCTACAATCGCAGGAATTTTGTTGTTTGGAGAGATACGTAAAAAATCAGGTTGAAACTGGTCATTTTCCAGAATATTGATCGGGAAAATTTTATATTCCAAACCCATTTCTTCTAATGCGATGGTAATTTTATGGCCATTGGGCGTTCCCCAATAATAGAGATCAATCATGTTATTACCTGTTACCTTTTCGTTTTTACATGACATTATTGAAATTTGATCTAGTTATAGCATGATTTAAAGCCCTACTTCCGCATATTTTGTTATAGATTCAGCAGTAAAATCTCTAAATTTAAAGCATTATTTTTAGCTCAAGATGGGTTCAAATATTTTTAAATCTTGAGTCTTGAAAAGCTTCGCCTCAATCCTATATTAGAAATAGAGCAATGATCTATTCAGGAGATTGTTTCTAATCACTGAGTTCATATTGAAGAATTGCATGTTGTTTATAAAACTTTTCTGAGATCAGGAGGTAAGATCAATGAGCAATTTCAGTCTTAGCCCACTATTCCGTCGTAGTATCGGTTTTGACCGCTTTAATGACCTTTTTGATTATGCAATGCAAAGTGAGGCACCGAACTATCCGCATTACAACATTGAAAAAACCGGCGACAACAATTACCGCATTGTAGTTTCTGCTGCCGGATTCAATGAAGACCAGCTAGAGATCAATCTAGAAAATCAGGTTCTGACCATTAGCGGTAAAGCGGTGGAAGAAAATTCAGATACTACTGTGGAATTCCTGCATAAAGGCATCGCCCATCGTTCATTCAAACTGTCTTTACGTCTGGATGAACATGTAGAGGTACAACAAGCTGAATTCGAAAATGGTTTATTGAAAATTGAATTGCAGCGCAATGTGCCAGAAGAAAAATTGCCTCGTCAGATTCCGATTGGCAAAAAACTGTTAGCTGAACAAAATGAATCTAACGAGCAGCAAAGCTGATCAACAATCAAAAGAAAGGCCCGAACGGGTCTTTCTTTTTTAGGGCAGAATCCTTAAGCTTGAAAGTGTTCAATTTTCATCCATCATAAAAATAATAATATGAACACATCAGACATTATTCTGTTTCATCAAAGTGCCCAGACGATGAAACATATGGGACTTCTCCTTCTTTGCTATCCCATTGGGATTTTGATGACCTTGTACCTTCATACTCCAGATCCTCCTTCCAGTTTTGTTCGAGGATTGGTATTTTTATGGCAGGAGTCTCCAAGCTTTTATGGCTATATGCTAGGTTTCCTGATGCTATCGCTCTTGGTATATAGCATTAAACTAAAAATCACCTCGCGGACAATTTATTACACCCTGGCAGGATACCGGATCAGTCTGTGTTTATATCGTGAAACCGTCCATTACAGCTTTATCAATCCTCAATATGATTCAATTAAGGCACGTACCAAACGCTGGCTAATCGGACTTCCCGCTCATCAAATTAATCAGCGAGATGGCACGCTCGATTTTATTCTTTGTCAGCCCAGTTGGCGCGACCAGCTCTGTTTAAGATTATTCCGGATTCATTTATCGATGTTTTCCCGCCAGCAAGCTAAGGAAATCATTCAAGCCATGTACAGTGCTTGGAATTTAAGATCATAAAGGCTGATTCAAAAGCAATTTTAATCATGAAGTTTAAGCTGAAAGAAATTTATCTCATCAGATTCCAAAGGATAAAAAGCAGTTATTAAAAAATGGTGTTCTGGTTAGGACTTTCCCCTATCACTACATATATTTGATTTACATAAAATTTCGGCTATGCTTTTCTAAAACAGAATAAAACATTCAATAAATACCATAGATAAAAAAATCTGCCGTAGGTGCACTATGAATTATGTCCGTCGCAACGCCCTGAGTCCATTCATGCTATTGGGCTTGCTGTTCTTTTTATTGATTGTCATTTTACTGCTATTGTTTGGCTGGCCACATTATAAAGTTTGGAAACAAGGCATGGATGGTCAGGCAGCATTGGCTGAAGCAGAACAATCCAAAATGATTCAAGTGCAAGTTGCAAAAGCGGAACTGGAAAGTGCCAAACTGCGCGCAGAAGCCATTAAACTCGTTGGGCAGGCAGCTAAAGATTATCCTGAATATCGCAAGCAGGAATTTATTGGTGCATTTGGTGAAGCCCTACGTGAAGGTCGTATTCAACAAATAATTTATGTACCCACTGAGGCCAATATTCCGATTGTAGAAGCAGGAAAATCCTACCCTGCTCAATAAAAGATTAAATTACCTCATAAAAAAAGCCCTGCAAATGCAGGGCTTTTTTTCATCAAGAGATGCTTACTTTTTCTTTTTAGGACCAAGCAGCATACCCATTTGACGACCTTCCATTTTTGGCGCTTGTTCAACTACACCATATTCAACGACGTCTGCTTCAACTTTTTGCAGTTGAGCCAGACCCAGTTGTTGGTGAGCCATTTCACGACCACGGAAACGCAGGGTAATTTTTACCTTGTTTCCTTCTTCAAGGAATTTGATGATTGCACGTAGTTTTACGTTGTAATCACCTACATCTGTCGCAGGACGTAGCTTGATTTCTTTCACCTGGACTTGATGCTGTTTTTTCTTCGCTTCTTTCTGCTTTTGTTTCAGATCAAACAAATGCTTGTTGAAGTCCATGATTTTGCAGACAGGTGGCTCAGCATTGGCTACGATCTCAACAAGATCAAGATCGGCAGCTTCAGCTGCGCGCAATGCTTCTGCAAGGTTAACAATACCTTTTTGCTCACCATTTTCGTCTACAAGACGGACTTCTTTTGCACGAATTTCATCATTCAAGGCAGGACGGTTTGATTTTCCGCCCTGTTGATTACGGTCAGGCTGTTTAATCGCTGTTACTCCACAATGTACCGGCCGCGTTCGGCAACGGCTGCTTTTACTAAGTCAACGAAAGCATCGATTGACATAGTACCCAAATTTTTTCCTGAGCGGGTACGGACATTCACAGTACCTTCCTCTACCTCACGGTCCCCAAGTACCAATAAGTAAGGAATACGCTCTAAAGTACGTTCACGAATCTTAAAGCCGATTTTCTCATTTCTCAAGTCAGAAATTGCACGAATTCCGTTTTCTTTAAGTTTCGCGACGACTGACTCACAAGCCTCAGCTTGAGCATCAGTAATATTCATGACACACGCTTGCACTGGTGATAACCAAGGTGGCATAAAGCCCGCGTAGTGTTCAATCAGTATACCAATAAAACGTTCGAAACTGCCAAGAATTGCACGGTGCAACATCACAGGCTGATCACGATCGTTGTCTTCAGTAACATAAGAGGCATCCAGACGTTCTGGAAGGTTAAAGTCACATTGAATGGTACCGCACTGCCAGATTCGGCCTAAGCAGTCTTTCAATGAAAATTCGATCTTCGGACCGTAGAATGCACCTTCACCTGGTTGTAAATCCCAATCCAGGCCAGCAGCATCTAAAGCATCTGCCAAAGATTTTTCTGCCATATCCCAAAGTGCATCATCACCTACACGTTTTTCAGGACGAGTCGACAACTTCATTTGTACTTCTTCGAAGCCAAAATCTTTGTATACGTCTAGTGTCAATTTGATAAAGTCTGCAACTTCAGTACCGATTTGTTCTTTAGTACAGAAAATATGCGCATCATCTTGGGTAAAGCCACGTACACGCATGATGCCGTGTAAAGAACCTGACGGCTCGTTACGGTGACATGAACCAAACTCCGCTAAACGGATTGGAAGATCACGGTAAGATTTCAAGCCCTGGTTGAACACTTGCACGTGACAAGGACAGTTCATCGGTTTCACGGCATAGTTACGGTTCTCTGAATGAGTCGTAAACATGTTTTCAGCATAGTTCGCTGCGTGACCTGATTTTTCCCAAAGCGTGAAATCAACTACTTGTGGTGTACGGATTTCAAGGTAACCATTTTCTTGCTGAACTTTACGCATGTATTGTTCAAGCACTTGATAAATGGTCCAGCCGTTCGGATGCCAAAACACCATACCTGGTGCTTCTTCCTGCATATGGAACAAGTCTAAGGCTTTACCAATTTTACGGTGATCGCGTTTTTCAGCCTCTTCAATACGTTTGATATAAGCTGCGAGCTGTTTCTTGTCAGCCCAGGCTGTACCATAAATACGTTGTAGCTGTTCGTTTTTCGCATCACCGCGCCAGTAAGCACCAGAGATTTTTGTCAGCTTGAATGATTTTAAGAATTTGGTATTTGGTACGTGCGGACCACGGCACATATCCAGATAGTCCTGATGGTAGTACAGGCCCATTTGAGTTTCTTCAGGCATGTCTGCGATCAGGCGCAATTTGTATTCTTCACCACGTGCTGTGAATTCTGCAATCACTTCATCACGCGGGGTCATTTTTTTCACGACATCATAGTCCTGATCGATGAGCTTTTTCATACGCTCTTCAATCGCAGCCATGTCATCTAAAGTAAATGGACGTGGCATCCAGATGTCATAGTAGAAACCTTCTTCAATGACTGGACCAATGACCATCTTTGCTTCTGGGAACAATTGCTTAACGGCATGACCCACCAAGTGTGCGCAAGAGTGACGAATAATTTCGACACCTTCTTCATCTTTAGGCGTGATGATTTGTAAGGTTGCGTCTTCAGTAATCAGATCGCACGCGTCCACTAGACGATCGTTTACACGACCTGCAACAGTATTTTTTGCAAGACCAGGACCGATGCTTTGAGCAACTTCCATCACAGATACGGCGTGATCAAACTGTTTTTGATCGCCATTTGGCAAAGTGATAATTGGCATATGAAATCCTTAAGGAGTGATGCCCCGTACCATGGAGCATGTCACCGCGAGATTATGATCGAGGGAGAACCTCAAAAGATAAAAACGGTGGATAAATAAAAAATCGCCTAGAATTTTACACGGCTTGAGCCAATGATTAAACCTTTTCCCTAATAAAAATAGGATTTATCACCAAAAAGTTCTTTTGAGCTGCAACGAGTTAAGATCATTATTCGCTCAAGAATTATTTATTCTCTAAAGGTTTGCCACGCTTCAAATTGCCTTTCAGCATAGACATACAAGTGAGAAAACTGGGGAATGATGGCTTCACTTTGGGTCGGCCTTAAAAACACATAATCATCAACTTTCAGTTCGCAAGATTTCGGTACCAGAACCATTTCCTGATTGCTACTGCGTCCATATAAAACATGCAGCTGGCTTTTTTCTGGAAAATAATAGTCAGCCTGCCAGTAGCCACCATAAACAAAAAGCGCTTTATGTTGATGCGGTAGATGATTCAGCATTTCCAGTCCGGGAATCTGGCTATAAGGCAGCACTTTTAAAATTGGTGTGGCGATCCACAAGGCACGTTTTAAAACTGAGAGATTGGCCAGATCAAAATCACTGGGTTTAAGTAGCATGGAACCAAAAGCTAGATCATTACAGACACTCTGCTGGCAATGCTGCATAAAGGTCGGACTGCCGCCATCATTAAAACATAGATTTTCATGCCATAAACCAGGAAATTGCTGTTGCAGCGTTAGCTTGAATTGTTGATAAATCTGCTGTGATTGCTGATAACTTTTTTCAGGTCTTTTGAGAATTTTTGACAGTTTGGCTACATGCGCATCGTAGCCCATTAATCCGGAAAATTTTAGATACAGAGGATGCTGCTGAATCAGCTTGAGTGGGGCTACAAACTGTTCCTGACTGCTTACTCCTCCACGATGTAGGCCTACATCAATTTCAATATTCACATTCAGGCAGAGATTCAGACTTTGCGCGAGTTGCAGATACTGCTCCAAGCGTGCTTGACTATCGATCAGCCATTGAATATTTACTTGAGGATTTAAGCCCTTTTGACTAAACAGGCTTTGATAAAAGCGCTGCGCTGCATGAACCGGCATTGGCTTACCGAGCAAAATGTCCGCTTGCTGAAATGCTCCGATAATTTCCCGAAGATGTGGCAGATGAAATACCATAAAACATTGGGTATTCAGCTTTTCACTAGCGAATTGAAGCAACTTAGTACTGGCTAGAGATTTCACCACCAGACGTGGCTTTAACTGCACAGGGAGCTTCGACTGCACAACATCCAGATTATGTTGATACTGAGCCAAATCCAGAATCAGTTGTGGTGTACCCGTACCCTGCTGTTTTAGGTCTTGAGTCAGTTGCTGAAAATAAGTTGGTCGCATCTTCTACTCCTGTTACTTAACCAGAAACAGTTTTTTTAAGTAGGGATTCAGCCATTTTTTTGCGGATCCAGCTGCTGACGTAGCGCCATAAATTCATCCCATCTTGGATATAAGTCGCGCAGTGATGCGGCATGCATGCTATGCAATTTTCCCCAATGTGGTCGCCCCTGATATTTCTGAAAAATTGGTTCCACTAGATTAAAAATGACGTGATAATCCTGCTTATAAAACTGATGGATAGAAATTGAAACTGAATCCCGCTGATAAAATGGACTGAGCCAAATGTCATCCGCTTTGACATAACGAAACTCGATCGGAAAGAGCATCGGCACACGATGCTGCCTTAAACAATGCAGCACTTCTTCCAGACACTGCAAGCCTAGTTCGACAGGAATCTGGTATTCCATTTCATTAAATCGGGTATTGCGCGGTGTAGGGAAAATCTGACTGGACCAATCCACAAAACAGGTCGGTTGGACAAAAACACCGAGCAGCTTTTGCAGATAAGGATTTTTAGACGGCAATAACCGTGTCAATTCAGAACATAACATCAGTAAACTGTCTTCTGATGGCCAGCTTTCTTTTCTCGGCTGAAGGACTTCATCCGTTTCATCTAGTATTTTCAGCATGACCTGATCAGCATGCAGGAAAGCCCAAAACTCAATATGCCGATGCTGATGTTTCCATTGATCGATATTGGAAAATATGTCTTTTAACGAACATAACCAGATCTGTTCTTTTAATTTATAACGCGGCCGATTTTGCAGGTTAATTTTAGTGAGTATTCCGAGACTGCCCAGTGCCACCCGCCCCGCCTGAAAAATTTCCGTATTTTGCTGCTTATTACATTGCAATAATTCGCCATCTGCGGTCAGTAATTCAAAGCCTTGAACGAAAGCAGATAGACACGGTAAATCAATTCCCGTGCCATGTGTACCGGTCGAGATTGCACCCGCCAGACTTTGCTGATCGATGTCACCTTGGTTGATCAAAGCCTGATTCAGAGGGGCTAGATATTCACCCAGCTCATATAGATGCGTACCTGCCTGTACAGTACATTGAGCTGTCGCTTCATTTGCATCTATCACGCCTTTGAAATGATCCAGACGAATCAATACCTCATCGGTTTTGGCTAGCGCACTGAATGAATATCCTGCACCCACCACACGAATCTGTGCATGTTACTTCACCAGATTTTGTAATTCATTAATTTCTTTAGGCTCAAAAATTTGAGGAGAACTGTATTGGCTTCCTGACCAGTTGCGCCATGTTGCATCCGCCTGTTGTATTTTCATTATTATTCCTTGGCTGAGGCTATTTTTAACACTCATTTAGAGTAAAATACCTAAAAAGGCAAATATGGGAACCCATAGGTTCAAAAAAATCAGTGTTTAAAAATAATTTTATTAATATTCAATTATTTAAATTTTTAAAATTATGCATTCGCACTCGACTAAAGCATAACTGCAAGACTTCCAAGAATTGCATATCTTTTTTAACAGGATATGAAAAATAAATATAGAACGGAGTTTTACAATGGTTAAGGCATACGATGAATTACCGCGCACCCCTGCCAATTTTGTAGCGCTGTCACCTTTACGCTATCTCGATCGCGCGGCTTATATCTACCCGAATCAAAGCGCGATCATTCATGGTAAGCGTCGTATTACCTGGCGTGAAAAATACAATCGTTGCCGTCAGTTTGCCCACCAACTCCAAAATTTAGGCATCGGTAAAAATGATACCGTTTCAGTTTTACTGCCAAACGTACCTGCAATGATTGAAGCACACTTTGCTGTGCCAATGGCGGGTGCGGTCCTGAATACTTTAAATACCCGTCTGGATGCCAAAACTTTGGCGTTCATGCTGGAACATGCTGAGACCAAAGTACTACTGGTCGATCCAGAATTTTCTGCAGTTGCAATAGAAGCTTTGGCATTGGTTCCACAGCAAGACATTTATGTGATTGACGTGGCTGATGAGGAATTTGAGGGTGAAGATACCCGTATCGGCCAGATTGAATATGAAGACTGGCTGGCTCAAGGCGATGCCAATTTTGAATGGCATTTACCGGATGATGAGTGGAATGCGATTAGCCTGAACTACACTTCTGGAACTACAGGCAATCCGAAAGGCGTGGTTTACCATCACCGTGGCGCCTATATTAATGCAGCAAGTAATATCATTGCCTGTGGCATGATGCCACGTGCCACTTACTTATGGACCTTACCGCTATTCCACTGTAATGGCTGGTGCTTTGCCTGGACCATGGCAGCCAATGGCGGAACCAACGTCTGTTTACGTAAAGTTGATCCGGAACTGATCTTTAAACTCATTGCTGAACATAAAGTGGATTATTTCTGCGGTGCGCCAATTGTACTATCGATGCTGATCAATACCCCTGAAGAGAAAAAGACCAAGTTTGATCATCGTGTCGAAGTGATGGTAGCCGGTGCTGCGCCTCCTGCTGCAATCATTGAGGGCATGCGCAATATCGGTATTAATGTGACTCATGTCTATGGTCTAACTGAGACCTACGGCCCTTCTGCGCTCTGTGCGTCTCAGGCAGGCTGGTCAGATCTGTCGATTCAGGAGCAGGCGCAATTGCATTCTCGTCAAGGTGTACCATATCCGCTGCAAGATGGCATGAAAGTACTTGATCCTGACACCATGCAGGAAGTGCCACATGATGGTCAGACCATGGGTGAAATCATGTTCCGTGGCAACATCGTCATGAAAGGTTATTTAAAGAATCCGGAAGCAACTGCAGAAGCCTTTGCTGGTGGCTGGTTCCATACTGGCGATCTGGCAGTATGCCAACCTGATGGTTATGCAAAAATTACCGACCGCTCTAAGGACGTGATTATTTCAGGTGGTGAAAACATTTCATCGCTGGAAGTGGAAGAAGTGCTCTATCAGCATCCTGCTATTCTCACGGCAGCCGTAGTGGCAAAACCAGATCCACGCTGGCAGGAAGTACCATGTGCCTTTGTCGAACTGAAAGCAGGACAAACTGCTACAGCAGAAGAGATTATCGAATTCTGCAAGCAACATCTGGCGCGTTTTAAAGTACCTAAAGATGTAGTGATTACCGAGATTCCAAAAACCTCAACCGGGAAATTACAGAAATTTATCCTGCGTGACTGGGCTAAAGAACGCTCTCAAGGTGAATTTTCTTAATTTATTAAGACCCTAGCATCCAGCCCTACTCCTCAAATTTCTTTTTTAATATTGAGAAAGAAAAATTTGGTGAATGGGGCTTTTTTTATTCAGAATAAAGACAATTTATTTATTTAAATAACTGAATTTAAAGTGCTGATTAAGGTACTTATTCTGAGGGATGCCTTACCAAATTAAAGATAAAGAATGCGATCAATCAAAGAAGTTTGCATCCACATGCTTATTTTTAGGCAATAAAAAACCCCAAGACTTAATATGCTTGGGGTTTTTCAGAATCTTGGTCCCGAGGGTCGGACTCGAACCGACACGTCATCTCTGACAGCGGATTTTGAGTCCGCCGCGTCTACCAATTTCACCACCTCGGGAGTGGATGACGGCTATATTACTCTGTTTCAAAAACTTGTCAACGCAGAAAAAACACATTTGCCTAATTTTAAAACAATTCTTATTTTT
Source organism: Acinetobacter sp. YZS-X1-1 (assembly GCF_000804305.1). Classification (NCBI taxonomy): domain Bacteria; kingdom Pseudomonadati; phylum Pseudomonadota; class Gammaproteobacteria; order Moraxellales; family Moraxellaceae; genus Acinetobacter; species Acinetobacter sp. YZS-X1-1. The sequence continues at coordinate 40,069 of NZ_JWHB01000014.1, forward strand.
TTGTTTTATAATCGAGCAATTCCCGCCATAAAAAAGAAAAAAGTTTATACTAGCCGCAGTTTTTTTATCGTAAATTGTCATGCAACTTTCTGATTTTAGTTTCGATCTCCCTGATGAGCTGATTGCTCGCTATCCTCTTGAACAACGTAGTGCTTCTCGCCTGTTACACCTTGATGCACAAGGCCAATATCACGATCACCAGTTCACCGATATTCTGGATTTATTGAATGAAGGCGATTTACTGGTTCTGAACGATACCAAAGTGATGAAAGCGCGCCTGAAAGGTAAACGTGCCTCTGGTGGTGCAGTTGAAGTACTGGTTGAGCGTATGATGGATCAGTTCATTGCGCATTGTCATATCAAGGCCAGCAACACACCCAAAGCCGGTGCAGAATTATTTATCGGTCCAGATGAAGTCAAAGTCACTGTTCAAGGCCGTCATGAAAATCTGTTTATTGTCGAATTTTCTCAGCCGATTTTAGATGTTCTAGACAAATACGGCGCACTGCCAATTCCCCCCTATTTCAATCGTGAAGCAGAAGAAATTGATACGGTTCGATATCAGACTGTCTTTTATGATCCAACTAAACTGGCCAGTGTTGCTGCTCCTACCGCTTCGCTGCATTTTGATGAAGAGTTGCTGAAAAAACTGGAAGAAAAAGGCATTCAGAAAACCTTTGTGACCTTACATGTCGGTGCAGGTACATTCCTGCCGGTTCGTACCAATGATATCGAAAATCACATCATGCACAGCGAATGGTGTCAGGTTTCGGATGAATCTATGGAGCTGATCAAAGCCACCAAAGCGCGCGGTAATAAAGTGATTGCTGTGGGTACGACCGCAACCCGTGCGACTGAAAGTGCGGCTCAGGCCAATGATGGTGAACTGAAAGGCTGGATCGGTGATACTCAAATTTTCATCTATCCGGGTTATGAGTTCAAAGTGGTGGATCGTCTAATCACCAACTTCCATTTACCGGAATCTACCCTGCTCATGCTGGTTTCGGCTTTATCTAACCGCGAAAACATCCTGAATGCTTACAAGCACGCGGTTGAAAGCAAATACCGCTTCTTCAGTTATGGCGATGCCATGCTGATTGATCAAGCGCAATAATCAGCAGGAACCCTCCCGATGCCGATCAAGTCTGTGCAGCATTCCATTCATATTCGACGTAAGAAAAATGAAGTTGTGTTTCGCAATATCGCCCGGCTCTGGGATTTGGGTCGTCAGGCCAAAAGCCATCAGGAATTATTGGATGGCTTGCATCCATGGAACGGCCCAATTAGCTTAAAATTTGAAAATAATTTACCGCTTGCTCTGGCCGGAATCGGACTCTTTCTGATTGGCTGCATTTTTGTAGCGCCTGCTAATATCTGGATGCAAATCGGTGTTTTCTTTGGATGCCTACTGGTATTCTGGGCTTATATCAGCTATGAACATCGAAAGCCACTGGATGAAGTCATTCGCTATCTGGAAGATGAGGCGCTTGCCAAAAAATACCAGCTGGCTTTTCAGAAGCAGCCACAACATATTTCAATTCCGCTCAATCCCGTACACTTTATTAGCCATTTAAAACGTCTGTTCCCGGTATTTAATCAAGGCTCTCTGAGTAATGAAATTTCACGCTATGCCAGCACTGTCTGGGAAGATGAAGATGGTCAACAACATCAAGTTCTGGTCTTTCAATATCATTATGTGCATGAAGTTCAGGTACGCAATAAGGAAGGTCAACCGGTCAAACTAACCCAGGTACATAAAGACCTTTGGGGGGTATTTGTTTTTGATGTTCAGATTCAGGGGCTAGCCGTGACTACCTCCAGAAAGAAATTTCATTATCCTTATGCTTATCCTTGGCACAGCAGCGACATTCGCACCAACCAGAAATTAAATTTCTTTGGCAGCGATCCGATGCAAATGGCGAAACTGCTCACGCCTGGTTTTGTACTTCGACTGGCGGACTTTTTTGAGCAGCGTCAGGGCGATTTACTGTTTCATCCAGAAAGCCATATGCTCTGCTATCTGGGACCACATGATTTATTTCAGGTATCCAGTAAACACGATAAAATTACCGATATTTCCACATTGCGTGGCCATCTCAGAACGTTTAAATTAATAGAGTTGGAAAAGTTACATACTGATCTGACACAATTTTTAAAATAATTATTTTTTTCTGGGGATTACTTTTATGGGATTTTTTGTTTTTGTCATTATCCCGCTTTTGGTCATTATTGCCATTATCATGATTCGTAACAGCATTGTGCGCCATCATAACTCCACTATTCGTGCATGGTCCGATGTCGCCAGTTATGAACGGCAAAAACTAAAAATCCTGGATGGTCTGCAACCTCTGGTTGAGCAATATTCCAGTTTTGAAAAAGGAACTTTAGAGAAAGTCACTGAACTGCGCCAGAACATTATGAGCCTGAATATTCAGGATGCCGATATTGCCCAGTTACAACGGGTTGAAAACCTGAATAAAGAACTGATGCGCAGCCTGAATGTGGTGATTGAAAACTACCCTGAACTGAAAGCAAATGAAATTTACCTGAAAATGATGAATGAAATTGAAGAACAGAATGAAAATGTCGGTGCTGCGATTACCATCTACAACCGCAATGTCGAACTCTTCAATAACCAGATCCAGATTTTCCCGCACAATATTATCAATAACATGTTCCTCAAAAAGAAAGCTGTACGCCCTTTCCGTGACCAGACCGTGAGTCAGAACTTTGACTATCGTCCAAATTTCCACTGAGAAAAATCATTACATTTTATAGTTTTTGATTTGCAATCCATTGGCTTATGATGAAAGAGTGAGAGATAAAGCAATACACTTATAAAACCCAATAAAAAGAATAAAAAATCATGCTGGATTATTTAGAACACTTGCAACAGATGCTGGTCAAGGACTTTTATCAGCTGTATGACCGCTATCAGGATGATGAAATCTATGCCTGTACTCTGGTCTTTGATGAATTTTTACTGCTGGATGATCTGGCGATTTCCACAGAACGTAGCATTTTTCAGGACCCTGAAGATCCACAGCAATATCTGGCCGAACGCGATCGCTGGAATGTACGAAAATGGCACTATAAAAGCCAAAGCTCTTCACAATCTGAACTCGTGCCTTTTAAAACTTTGCTGGCAGAGTATTTTAAAACCCAGCATAGTTTTGGCCATCCTGTCTTAGCCCAGCAAAAACAACTTTCTGCTACTCACTTGGATTTATTGCTAGAAACTTTTAAGCAAGCCAAACATCGACTTTCTGAAGCTTATGGTCTGGATCTAGATTCGATTATTTTTTCCTCGGCGTTCCGGCCCAACCCGAACGTGAATGCCAATCGGCACTTGAACTCAATTCTGACAGTCGCTTATTGCGGGACTTTTTAGCTTCCAGACAGACCCTGTCTCAATCGACAGTCAATAAGCGTTTAAAACTTTCGCAAAGTGACAAAGACATCCTGATCGACCTGGAACAAATGCTCACGATAGAGCCTTATGACTATTTGCAAGTAGCGCAGGATGCCTATTTACTGACGCTGGAATCTTATTTTATCGACAGCAATATCTATATCCAAAAACTGATCCAGCATATTGCTGCCATGGCGGCTGAACCCGATGGTAGCTGTGCCTTGAGCCGGGAAGAAATCATGCAGCGTTTACAGCAGTTTTCTGCAAATTCACCTCTTTCACCTGATATTTCCCCTATTCATCGATAAATAAAATTACAGAGTGAATTCTCTACAATGCTGGCGTTTAAGGTCAGAATCAAGGAAAATAGCGCCCTTTAATTCGCATTAGTAATCAGCGAACTGTTTTTTCGCCTTGATTTGGAACTCTTATGAAGTTTGAAAAATTAGGTCAGTCGGGTCGTGCCCGTCGTGGTCGTTTAACGCTTGAACATGGCGTAGTAGAGACACCCGTCTTTATGCCAGTTGGTACTTATGGCACCGTCAAAGGCATGTTGCCACGTGATGTGGAAGGCATTAAAGCACAGATTATCCTCGGTAATACTTTCCACTTGTACCTGCGCCCGGGTCTTGAAGTCATCAAGCAGCATGGTGGCCTGCACGGTTTCATGAAATGGGATAAACCGATTCTAACTGACTCAGGTGGCTTCCAAGTCTTCAGTCTGGGTGCAATGCGCAAAATTGAAGAAAAAGGCGTGACCTTCCGCTCCCCGATTGATGGTTCAAAAGTTTTCCTTTCACCTGAAATTTCGATGGAAATTCAGCATACGCTGAACTCCGATATCGTGATGATTTTTGATGAATGTACGCCTTATCCAGCGACCCATGAAGAAGCGCAAAAATCTTTGCAGCTGTCTTTACGCTGGGCTGAGCGCTGCAAGAAACATCATCATGATGAACTCAACAATAAAAATGCCCTGTTCGGGATTATTCAGGGCGGGATGTATGAAGACCTGCGCGATGAATCCTTAAAAGGCCTGCTTGAGATTGACTTCGACGGTTATGCGATTGGCGGTCTGTCTGTTGGTGAGCCGAAAGAAGAGATGATCAAGGTGCTGGATTATCTTCCGAACAAAATGCCGGAAAATAAACCGCGCTACCTGATGGGTGTCGGCAAACCGGAAGATATCGTTGAAGGTATCCGCCGTGGTGTAGACATGTTCGACTGCGTCATGCCAACCCGAAATGCACGTAACGGTCATTATTTCGTGACCGATGGTCTGGTGCGTATCCGTAACAGCCAATATCGTCATGATCAAAGTCCACTTGATCTACATTGCGATTGCTATACCTGTCAGAACTTTACCCGCGCCTATCTGTTCCATTTAGAGAAATGTGGAGAAATGCTGGGTTCTATGCTCGGTACCATCCATAACCTGCGTTATTACCAGCGTTTTACCGAAGATATCCGCAACGCGCTGGATAACGGAACTTTTGATGAATTTGTTCAGGACTTTTACGCTCGTCGTGGCCTGGAAGTTCCACCTTGTCCACAAGATTAATCTTTCAGCATTTGCGCTGAGGAAAAAGACAGGGTAAATTGCAAGAATATGTCAATTTATTATCAAGTTGATCACCAGTTTTTTATTTTAGGAAAATGAAATGAGCCTATTTATTTCGACTGCTCACGCTGCAGGTGAAGCTGCACAACAACCGAGCTTGATGGCTAACCTTTTGATGATTGCGGTTTTTGTTGCAATCTTCTATTTCTTGATCTGGCGCCCTCAATCAAAACGTGCCAAAGAGCACCGTGCTCTGGTTGACAGCCTTGGCGTAGGCAGCGAAGTCGTTTTTGCAGGCGGCTTAATGGGCAAAATCACTAAAATTGAAGGTGATTTCGCAGTCGTTGAGTTGAGCCGCGGTGTAGAAGTCAAAGTTCAACGTGCGAGTGTGATCTCAGTTCTGCCTGAAGGCACTTTAAATAACATTTAATCAAAATTAGTCGTGCTCCCCGCACGACTTTTTCATTTTAAGAAGAAAACGAATGCGTTACCCAGCATGGAAATATGTGCTGATCCTGGTTGTCCTGGTGGTCAGTACTTTATATGCCCTGCCAAGTTTGTATCCAGATGAACCTGCTGTACAGATTTCGGGTGCCAAAGCCGGTACTCAGATTGACGCAGGCATCGTACAAAAAGCAGAGCAGATTTTAACAACTGAAAATATTGCAACTCACGACAATAGCTTTAGTAATAACGCTGCTTTATTACGTGTAGATTCAAGTGAATCACAGCTGAAAGCCAAAGAGGCTTTACGCCGTGGTTTAGGTGATGAATACGTCGTAGCACTTAACCTTGCTCCAACCACCCCAGAATGGCTACAGAAAATTGGTGCCAAACCAATGAAACTGGGTCTGGACTTACGTGGTGGTGTTCACTTCCTGCTCGAAGTGGATATGGACAAGGCGATTGCACAGCGCATGGACACCTCTGCAACTGACCTGCGTCGCCAGCTGCGTGATAACAACTTGAAATTCAACAGTCTGAATTTAAGCAATAACACCATTGTTGTGCAGTTTGCCAATAATGATGATCGTGCTGCTGTCATGGATTTTTTGCGCCGTAATGGCAATGAATTCAATCAGCAGGCAGTGGCGACTGAAACCGGTTCGACTTTACGCCTCAACTATACCGATACGCGTAAGCAGGAAATCGAATCTTATGCGGTGAACCAGAACTTAACCACTTTACGTAACCGTATTAACGAGTTAGGTGTGGCTGAAGCACTGGTACAAACCCAAGGCAGCAACCGTATTGTGGTTGAACTACCGGGTGTACAGGATACTGCTGAAGCAAAACGTGTCTTGGGTCGTACGGCGAACCTGGAATTCCGTCTAGTGTCTGATCTGAATGATCAATACATCGATCCTTATACTGGTCAATTAAGTGGTACAGCTCCAGCAGGTACTCAGGCATTTGCTTATAAATCTCTGGACAGTGGTCGTCAGTTATTGCTGAACCGTAACCGTATTTTGACCGGTGAACGTGTACAAAATGCATCTTCTGGCTTTAGTCAGGATACTGGCGGTGCTGAAGTTAATATTACTTTGGACAGCGCTGGCGGTAAATTGATGGCAGATGCCACACGTAATGCCGTAGGCAAACGTATGGCGGTACTGTTCATCGAGAACAAGCAAAAGATCAGCTACGTAGAAGACCCGGCAACAGGTGCACAAACTGAAGTGCGTACACCATATACCGAATCTGTGGTCATTAACGCTGCAACTATTCAGGCAGTATTGGGTTCTCAATTCCGTATTACCGGTCTGGACTCACCTCAGGAAGCTTCTGAGCTTGCCTTGATGTTACGTGCCGGTGCTCTGGCTGCGCCAATGTACTTTGTTGAAGAACGTGTGATTGGTCCAAGTCTGGGTCAGGAAAATATTGATAAAGGCGTATTGTCGACTCAAATCGGTTTCATCTTAGTTGCAATATGGATGGTAGTATTCTTCCGTCTATTCGGTGTCATTGCCAACTTCGCACTGGTCATTAACCTGGCAATGATTCTGACTGTCATGTCATGGATTGGTGCTTCCCTCACCCTGCCGGGTATTGCCGGTATCGTAATTACCATCGGTATGGCGGTCGATGCCAACGTATTGATCTGTGAGCGGATACGGGAAGAAATGAAATGGGGCGCCTCGCCGAAACAGGCAATTGTGGCCGGTTATGATCGGGCCTATAACACCATTTTCGATTCGAACTTAACTACCTTCTTGGTAGCGTTCATTCTGTTCGCAATTGGTACCGGTCCGATCAAAGGCTTTGCTGTCACCCTGATGATTGGTATTGTCTGCTCAATGTTTACGGCGATTACCGTAACCCGTGCGATCGTACAGATCATCTATGGCAAAAAACGTAACTTGAAAAAGTTGAGCATTTAGGAGATCGATGATGACTGAAAATACTCAACTGAATCAGAAACAATACGGTCGCCCTGAAGATGAACGTATCATTCCGTTTATGAAGATTGCATTGCCTGCAGCAGTGTTCTCTATCATCCTGACGGTTGCCAGCATCTTCTTTATTGCGACCAAAGGCTTGAACCTCGGTCTGGACTTTACCGGTGGTGTATCAGCAGAGCTGAACTATACCAATCCAGTAAAACCAGATGATGTGACTCAGGCACTCAGCAAAGCTGGCTTTGATGATGCGGTCGTGCAAACGCTGGGCTCGGAACGTGACCTGATGGTACGTATGCCGGTTCAGGAAGATATTGAAGCAGAAGACCTTACCAAAGCCGTTACTGCAGCAGTTCAGCTGCCAGGCAATGCGGCTCAGGTACCTAAGGTCGATGTAGTCGGTGGACAGGTCGGTAACGAGCTGTATGTGCGTTCTGCGGGTGCAGTTGCCCTTGCCCTCTTGTTGATGCTGGTCTATGTCACCATCCGCTTTGAGTTCAAACTGGCGATGGGTGCGGTACTGTCATTGTTCCACGATATCGTGGTGACGATTGGTATCTTTGCCATGATGCAGTGGCCGTTTGACCTTACTGTTTTGGCAGCCGTACTGGCGATCATCGGTTTCTCACTCAACGATAACATCGTGGTCTCTGACCGTATTCGTGAGAACTTCCGTAAGATCCGGGGTGCCGAACCTGTTGAAATTATCAATATTGCCTTGACTGAAACCTTACGCCGTACCATTCATACTTCTATGACTTTATTACTGGTTGTAGTGGCCATGATGATCATGGGCGGTGCTGGCCTGAAATGGTTCTCGATTGCGATGTTTGTAGGTGTCTTCGTCGGTACCTATTCTTCGATCTATATCGGTACAGCCTTCGCCCTGTGGCGCGGTCTGAATCGTCAGGACTTTATTGTTCAGGTGAAACCAGAGTTTGAAGACGAAAATCAGCTTCCATAAGCTGCCCGTTTTCAATTTCACTATTCAGCCCATCTTATGATGGGCTGAATTATTTCTATCTTAAGAAAATTGCTGCGGAGGCACGATGGCAATGACAGGATGGATTTTAGCTACATCAGATTTCTGGAAACTGACCTTGCGGCTTTCATCCAGACTTTGGATCTGATAGCTGTCTTGGCTTTCCGAAATCAGCTCCACAATGAGTTGCAGTCCATTAATTAAATAAAGACAAATCAAGCCAGATGGCTGTAAATCAGCTTGGTCATCACAGACCAACCACCAGCCTGCTTTTAGGCTCGGAAAATAATACTGTCCTGTGACCTGAATGGCATAATGCTGAGGTTCCAATTTCAACCAAGATACAAGATTTTCTGCCGAATCTATAACTTTCATTTTAAAGGCTTGCTGCTCAACAACCTGCATCTGGAACAAAGTCATTTTTACAGGATTCGGTGCTACTTCAATGACAGGTGCTTCAGCACGATCCAATATTAAACTTTCTAAGCCCAGTTGCTGTTCAAGTTCTCGTGCAGCCTTTTCTCCAATCTGGCGCTTACTGTTCAATAGCTGGGTAATATAGGCTGCAGACAGACCAAAATGCTCGCAAATCTCTTTGCCATTTTTAAACTGCTGGCTATCAATCAACTGATCAATCACTTTGGCCAGATTATTTCGTCTCAGTTCAAATATTTCCGTGGCACTCATGTCTATTATTTGCTCTTTTCCCTCTTAACCACACCTTATAACAAAAAAGCCCGCAATTGAATTGCGGGCTTTTATAAGCATGCCTAAAAAGAATCAGTTGCCTTGTACCAGACGGCGTGCACTGATAATTCCCGGCTGCTGTTCAAGACGGGCCAATAGTTTGGAAAGTTGAGCCAGACCTTTGACTTCGATCAACAGCTTCATATTGGCAATACCATCTGCTTCTGAAATGGTATTTACCTGACGGATATTGATCTGATCCGAGAAAATCACCTGAGTCAGATCTTTCAGCAAGCCACGACGGTCATAGGCTTCTACCACGATCTGTACACTTTGGCCACGAGTCGGCTGCATTTCCCAGTCGGCTTCTACTGCACGCTCCGGTTCTTGGCTGATCATACGTACATAATCCGGACAAGCTACCTTATGGATGCTTACACCGCGATTCAAGGTAATATATCCCGCAATCGATTCACCATGCACCGGCTGACAGCACTGGGCTACATGCAGTTCAACGTTATCCAGACCATCAATTAGAATACCATGTGCAGACAAGGTATGGCTGGCACGCGGATTCAAGGCTGGTTTCAGCACCAGTTCAGGCTCATCCTGATCCAGATGCATATGGCGATTGACCTGATTGATCAGAGCATGCAGGCTAATATCACCATTCACCAGACCAATCATAATATCTTCGCCACTCTTCACATTGAAATGGTTGCAATAATCACCCAAGTCGATTGATTTTGGATGAATTGCCAGACGTGCCAATTCTTTATTCAGAATTTCACGACCCACTTCCAGATTCTTACTGCGATCTTGCTGACGGAACCAATGACGTAACTTGTCACGGGCGCGTGCAGTCTTGATATAACCCAGCGAATTGACCAACCAGTCCCGATTTGGTTCACGGTCTTTCTTGGTCAGAATCTCGACCTGTTCCCCGGTTTTCAAGGCATAGGTTAAAGGCACATAGCGCTGGTTGACCCGAGCCGCATAGCATTTGTTGCCGACTTCTGTGTGCACGTGAAAGGCAAAGTCGAGTACGGTTGACCCCCGTGGCAACTCTTTAATATCACCATCACGGCTGAACACATAGATTTTTTCGAAGCCTTCAAAATCTTGAATGTGTTCAAAATTTTCAACTTCCTCTTCTTCATCTTTATGCGCACTGGCTTCATTGCGTTCTTGATAATGCTCAATCACTGCACGCAGGGAATGCAGACGATGATTAAAGGAAGTATCGGTATTTTTCGAACCTTCCTTATAGTTGAAGTGCGAGCATACGCCAAGCTCGGCCTCTTCATGCATCGTATAAGTACGAATCTGCACTTCAAGTGACTTGTTTTCCGCAATCACAGCTGTGTGTAAAGAGCGATAACCATTGGCTTTCGGATTAGTAATATAGTCATCAAACTGATGCGGGATATGTCGCCACAATTGATGTACGATCCCGAGCGTGTGATAACACTCAGGCACACTTTTCACCAATACACGCAGTGCACGGATGTCATACAGCTGGTCGAAGCTCAGGCTCTTGCTTTTCATTTTTCGATAGATCGAATAAATGTGCTTCACCCGGCCGTTAATTTCAGCTTCAATGCCGTGTTCTGCCAGCTCTTCACGCAATTTATCAATCACGAACTGAATATATTGTTCGCGTTCCAGACGCTTTTCATTCAGCAAAGAGGCGATTTCTTTATAGCGTTCCGGCGCCAGATAGCGGAAGGCTAGATCTTCGAGTTCCCATTTCAGCTGGGCAATCCCGAGACGATGCGCTAAAGGAGAATAAATGGTGAGAATTTCTCGTGCGACCCGTTCTTGCCGTTCACGTGAAGAATTAGCCAGCTCACGCAGTGCATAGGTACGTTCTGCCAGCTTGATTAACACGACGCGAACATCTTCCGTTACTGAAATCAGCATCTTGTAAATACCAGACAGATGTTCACGCTGGTTATTATTGAAGTGGTCTTCCAGGCGTTTATTTTTTTCAATCAGCTCAGACAGCTTACCCATCGACAGCGTGCCTTTGACCAGGCTATAGACCTGTTCACCGAATTTTTCCTGCACTTCTGCAAGTGGCATGACGCCTTCACGTACTGCGCGGTAAAGCATGGCAGCAGACAAGGTATCTTCATCGACATAGAGATGCGCGAGAATATCCGCCATTTCAATACCGGTATAGAAGGTATTAGAGCGATGCTGAACCGTACTTTGTAGCTCTTTTTCTAAGGTTAAACGGGCAACTTCTTCGAGCTGCTTCAGGGGAGCCCCGTCTAATATGCCACGAACCCGATCTAACCATTCAGTCAGATCCTGCTGTGCTTGTTCGGCATGTTCTACAGTCGCCTCCTGTGACAACTCATTGAGCCGCCCAGGCAGTTGCTCACGTACTGTGACCATACCCTTCTCCTACTTTTAGATACATCATCTCTTTGATCGTTTATTTAATTTTCTTTTTCGAACAAGGCAATCGACTCGACATGTCCGGTATGCGTAAACATATCCATCACACCGGCTTTGGTTAGCTGATAACCTTGTTGTACCAGTAGCCCTGCATCTCTTGCAAGCGTAGCGGGATTACATGACACATAAACGATTCTTTTGGCACCAAACTGAGGGATATAATGCATAACTTCTTCTGCTCCAGCACGTGGCGGGTCGATTAATAATGCATCAAATCCTTGATTTGCCCAAGACTGGTGCGAAAAATCTTTGGTTAAATCTTGTGAATAGAACGAAACTTGTGCAATACCATTATTGTTAGCATTTTCTGCACCGCGTTGCACCATTTCCTCACTCCCCTCAACCGCAACCACCCGACCAGATGCACCAACACAACGCGCTAGTGGCAAAGAAAAGTTTCCTAATCCACAAAACAGATCCAGAACGCGTTCGCCTTGCTGTAATTGAAGCAAATCACATGCCAAGCGAACCATCTGCGGATTGATCGTTGAATTGACCTGAGTGAAGTCCAATGGATTAAAACCGAATTCCACATCAAAGTCATCAAGACTATAGTGTAAGCGTGCTGCCTGTTCAGGCTCATCAATCCGCTTCAAATAATCTTGGCCTGCAGGCTGCAAATAAAGCTGCCAACCTTTCTCTAACGTAAATTGACGCAATCGGTTGACATCTGTTACCGATAATTCTGCGGTTTCACGAATGAGCAAAGCAATGTCATGATCACCCATAGCCAATTCTATATGACCAATATCTGCCTGACCATCGAGACTTTGGAGCAATTGTTTAAGACGTGTAACCGATCCAAACTCACGATCTAGAATCATGCAGCGGTCAATCGAGGTCAGCTTATTGGACTGGTTTTCACGAAAACCAACCACCAGCTTGTCTTTTTGAGGCAGATAACGTACCCCAATCCGGGCTTTACGACGGTAGTCTTCACGTTGTGAACGTAGCGGTGGCAACCATTCTTCAGGCTGGATCCCAGCAAAATGCTGCAAATGTGATTTCAGAACATTCTGCTTAAGTTCAATCTGCGCATCGGGATGGATATGCTGCATATTACAGCCACCGCATACGCCAAAATGTGGACAGACAGGTATAACCCTGATCTCGGAAGCCTCACTGATTAACTCAAGGCTATCCGCCTCTTCCAGTTTTTTGACTTCACGGGTAATGCGGGCACGAACGGTTTCACCTGGCAAGGCATAACGGATAAAGACTTTCTTGCCATGCTTTTCAAGCGGATGGTTCGGATGTGAACCATAGTGAGCGATGCCACGTCCTTCATGTGAGAGTGATTCAACCTGAAAAATATACTCGGATTGCGGTGCTGGACGTGGTTGTGCTCGACGTTTCATGAAAACCTAGGATGTGGAGATGGGAAAATCAAAACGGGTAAATTCAGTTCTTTGTGAGGTTTCACGCCAGACTGATAAAAAATCTGCATGTTGCGGCTGGGTATGCAGGTATTGAATCGTACTCTGCACCAGATGCTGATAATCAGGCAACATCAATTGGCCCTTTAGCAACAGCCAGCGAATATAGACCAACCAAGTATTGAGCACATCACCTTCGCAATAGCTGGTGAGTGCGTTCCATTGCTGGTTACGTACATATTCAGGTACATGATAGCCACCATCACCACGCTTGCCTGGATAACCCAATAAATGAGCAACATCATCCAGTTTCTGAAAATGACGGGCATGAAACATGGCCATGACATCCATCAAATCGACGTGACGCTGATGGTAACGATTCTGGTAGTTATTATAACGCTTTTGCGTATCGATTTCGCCCTGATCGAACAGACTTGGGGCAGATAAGCCATGATACATGGCCCGATAAAGAATAACCGGCAAGTCAAATTGTGAGCCATTCCAACTGACTAGCGTCGGATGACGCTTGTCAAAAATGGATAAGAATTTTTTTAAAATCTCTGCTTCGCTGTACTGTTCACGGCTGAAAGAAAACAGGCGCATGCCCTGTTCATCCATCCATAAACCGGAAATACAGACAATCTCATGCAGTGGCAGACGCTGAAAGTCCGAGCCTGATTCCTGACGGCGTAATTTGGTCAGGGCCTGATCCAGATCAGCCTCGGGCAGATCCAGACCAAACAGATGCGCGCCTGATTTAAGATCGGTTTGGGTTTCAATATCGAAAGTTAAAACAGGCAGGCGCATAAAAGATTTCTCAAAAATTATTTAGGGTCTTGTACAGAGAACAAGCCTGTAGACAGGTAACGGTCACCACGGTCACAGATAATACATACAATTACTGCATCCGGATTTTCTTCTGCGAGCTTGATGGATGCCCAAACTGCACCGCCAGAAGATGTACCGGCACTGATACCTTCTTTTTGTGCCAGTTTACGCATAGTACGTTCCGCTTCAATCTGTGGAATATCGATAATATGGTCGATACGACTACGATCGAAAATCGTTGGCAAATATTCTTGTGGCCAGCGACGGATACCGGCAATGCTAGAACCATCAGATGGTTGTAGGCCCACAATCTGAATATCCGGATTCATTTCTTTCAGATATTTAGATACGCCCATGATCGTACCTGTAGTACCCATTGAGCTGACAAAGTGCGTAATCTTGCCGCCAGTTTGCTGCCAGATTTCAGGACCTGTGGTCAGGTAATGTGCTTCGACATTGTCCGGGTTACCAAACTGGTTTAACACCAAACCTTTACCATCAGCCTGCATTTGCAAGGCCAGATCACGCGCACCTTCCATGCCCTGCTCTTTAGTCACTTCAATCAGTTCAGCGCCATAAGCACGCATCGCGTCCTTACGTTCCTGACTCATGTTATTCGGCATAATCAGCTGCATTTTGTAACCGCGCATGGCCGCAACCATCGCCAATGCAATCCCTGTATTTCCGCTGGTCGCCTCAATCAAGGTATCACCCGGTTTGATCTGTCCGCGCTTTTCCGCCTGCATGATCATGTTATACGCCGGACGGTCCTTGACCGAGCCTGCCGGATTATTTCCTTCGAGTTTTGCGAGTACTGTGGCTTGAGTGTGACTAGCCAGACGCTGCAAACGCACCAGTGGCGTTTTGCCTACATAATGGTCCAGTAAAAATTCGTCTGCTTGAAAATCAGGGGTGGTATTACTCATTATTTGCACCTATATCGAGGTGCGGCTATTGTATGAAAAAATGCATTTCCCTGCACCCATTTATAGCAGTGCTTTTGCATAAAACTGTATAAATCACGATCGGCATGGCCAATTCGTCCTGTTTTAGCTTGATAAAACTCTTTAATCATGACAGTGACTTAGCTCACCTCGCCTCCTGAAAGAATTTGCTCAAACACCCATAATGACTGTTCAGCGCAATGGTTCTTATTTTCTGCCTTAATCTGGAGCTTTATAAAAATAATGCTGAAATTTTAACAGTAGATTTAAAGCATGCTAATATGCAAAGCATAAGGAAAATACTGCTTGAATCATGTCAAATATCAACAAAAAGCTGTTTAAACGCCTACACTTAAATCATGCTTATGGACAGCTGATTGCACTGATTTTTGTACCCATTACTATTCTGGCCTGTGTCGGCGCTGCTCTGGTCATTTCAGAGACTTCCAATGCCGCTCGTGCCCAGCAAAAGCAGATGGCCATTGCGATTTTGACCCGTTTTCAGGCCACGTCTGAATATGCGCTGGACATTTTGAGCCTGTACCCATGGCAATATGAGCAGGCTCATGATGCCATGCAAAATATGCTGAATGAAAAGCATCTGGTTCGTGCGGCTATTCTGGATGAAAATGGCAAAAGTAAACTCGGCATTGGTTTTCAGGAACAGGCGCCTTGGCCTGACTTTAAAAAAGATGGCAATTTTGTTGGCCCGATCTTAGATAAAAACAATCATATTTATGCAGTCAAAGTAAATGAAAATGGCATGAATGCAGGCTGGCTGGCGATCGAACTGGACAATCAGCCCTTAGAAATTGCCCGCTACCGGGTCTTGATCGTTTTGATTGCGACCGGCTTATTGACCTTATTGCTCTTGTTGTTATGTCTGAATTTCTATTCACGTCGCTGGATTGCGCCGATGTATGAGATTCGCATGCAGCTGCAACGCCTGAATGCCGACACCCTAGATCAGCATATGGTGATTAACAGTACCGGTGAACTGCGTCTTTTGCAGCGTGATATTGCCAATGTGGTGAAACGTCTACATTTCAGTTTTCTGGAATTGCGCGAGCATACCGAACAGACCGAAGATGATTTGCGCCGTACTCTAGATACTTTAGAAGTTCAAAATATTACTTATCGTCAGGCACGTGACCAGGCGATTTCGGCCAACCAGGCCAAGTCGGTATTTCTGGCCAATATTTCCCATGAATTACGCACACCCTTAAACAGTATTGATGGTTTTATTCACCTGCTGCTGCGTCAAGGCAATCTTAGCAATGAGCAAAGCCTGTATTTGCAGACCATCCGCAAATCTTCTGCACATTTGCTGGCCCTGATCAATGATGTACTGGATTTCTCCAAGATTGATGCTGGCAAACTGGAACTGGAAACTGCACCTTTTGATCTGGAAGAAGCTATCTTTGATGTGATGGACATGCTCTCGCCACTGGCTGCACAGAAGCATATCGATATGGCGTTCTATTTTGCAGACAATGTACCGAAACATGTGATTGGTGATGTACTACGCTTTAAGCAGATTCTGACCAACCTGATTTCTAATGCGATCAAGTTTACTCCAGACGGCGAAATCATTGTTCGGGCACGCATGGAGCACGATGATATTGGGCAATGTCTGCTGCATTTCAGTGTTCAGGATAGCGGCATTGGCCTGAGCGGAACTGACCGTAAAAAACTGTTTGAATCCTTCTCGCAAGGCGATACCTCGGTCACCCGCCAATTCGGCGGTACAGGTTTAGGCCTGGCCATTTCCAAACAACTGGTCCACTTGATGCATGGTCAAATCGGATTTGAAGATAATCAGGAACGTGCTCCAACAGAAAAAGGCTCAACCTTCTGGTTTACCGCCCAATTCCCGGTGGATGAAGATATTATCCATGAGCACCCGGATTTCAGTGATCTGACGGTTGTGTCTTATCTCGCCCATCCGGCAACAGCGAATGTATTAAGACATTATCTGGAAAATTATCACGTTAAACATATTGAATCGACATCCATTCTGGATCTGTTTAGCCGTCTGAACCATTTACAAAATATCGAGAATACCTGGCTGATTGTTGACCATAGTGGTGATAGCCAAGCCTTACTGACAGAAATTCGTTCTCGCTATCAGGGACATCTGGCTGTGTATGGTTATCAAATGCAGCTTGATCCGAACATGCTGAATGATCATCGTGCCCGTGCTCTGCATCAGCCACTCAGTCGTAGTGCCCTGATTCAGCTACTCGGCAATCAACCCGTCTTTGATCAGGAACAGCATGAAGACTTTAATGGCCAGGGACTGCATATCCTTGCCGTTGATGACCATCTGCCGAACCTGATTGTTCTGGAGGCCTTGCTAGCCGAACTGAATGTCACCACAACCAAAGCCATTAACGGACAGGAAGCGATTGATATCATCCAGAGCCGTTATGAACAGGGTCTGCCATCT
Organism: Acinetobacter sp. YZS-X1-1; assembly: GCF_000804305.1. Taxonomy (NCBI): domain Bacteria; kingdom Pseudomonadati; phylum Pseudomonadota; class Gammaproteobacteria; order Moraxellales; family Moraxellaceae; genus Acinetobacter; species Acinetobacter sp. YZS-X1-1. Next base: position 57,173 of record NZ_JWHB01000014.1, read on the forward strand.
TTTGATCTGATATTTATGGATATCCAGATGCCAGTGATGTCCGGTATCGATACCACCCGTGCAATCCGTTCACTGGAATCAACTTTTGAAAATCATCAGCGTCTGCCGATTATTGCCCTGACAGCACATGCCCTTTCCGACGAGAAGCAAAAACTGTTACAAAATGGTATGGATGATTATGTCACCAAGCCTATTCAGATTGATCAGATCGTGCAGATCCTGACGCAGTGGACGACTGAAAGTTTTAAAAAGATTCCAGTGCTGGAACGTGCCAATGTCATTGATGCGCTGGATCCGAATATTCTGGATTGGCAACAAAGCTTGCAACTGGCAGCCAATAAAGAAGATCTGGCAGTCGATCTGCTTAGCATGCTGGTCGACAGTTTTGAAAAAGAGCTGGATGAAATTGAGCAATTAATTGAGCTGGAAGATTTTCCGCAGCTGGAACATGTTTTGCACCGTCTCTATGGGGCTACCCGTTATGTCGGCACACCGACTCTGCAAAAAGTTACCGGAAGTTTTGAGCAGTTTGTCTCGACCTTGCGTAAGGAACGCCGTAAGGCCGATGACAGTTTTGTTCAGGAAGTACTGAAATATCTGGATGAACTGAAAGCAGTGATTGAGCAGGTAGAACAGGCAGCTCAGCAAATTTTAAACAAGCATAGTGGTTAAAAAATTACTGTTTTACTTACTCATATCTGTATGACTGCACTGTCATGCAAGCACAGATTGCTCATGCTATGCTCGCTTACAGAAAAATTAAGGATGAATACCATGTCACTTGTACGCTTTGAAAAAAATAATGGAATTGCCACGGTTACTCTCAGCCGTCCAGATAAACGTAATGCCATGAGCTTTGCCCTGCTGCGTGAACTGGTGCAGATTGCGAACCGGATTAAAAAAGACAAGTCGGTGCGGTGTGTCATTTTAACCGGTGAAGCGCAGGTCTTTAGTGCCGGCATTGACTTGGCCGATTTAAATAATCCTAAAAATCGGGCCTATGCGGCCTGGGAACTGATTCGTCCTGGACAGAGCTTATTTCAGAAAGCTTTTCTGGTCTGGCAGGAACTGCCTGTACCCGTCATTGCAGCCATTGAAGGTTTCTGCTTTGGTGCAGGTATGCAACTTGCGTTGGCTGCGGATATCCGAATCGCCCATCCTGCGACCAAAATGTCAATTATGGAAACTCGTTGGGGTCTAGTACCAGATATGGGGCTAACGCGTTCTCTCAAAGGTCTGATCGGGATTGATTTGGCCAAAGAGCTGACTTTAACCGCACGTATTTTTGAAGGTGCCTATGCCAAAGAAATTGGTCTGATCACCCATGTCGATGAGCAGCCATTAGCAAAAGTACAGGCTTTGGCTGAAGAAATGTTACAACGCTCTCCAGATGCCTTGATGGCCTCTAAATTTGTGCTGGATGCGATGGAACATAAACCCAATAAGTCACTGCGTATGGAAAAAATCTGGCAGCTTAAACTGTTACTCGGTAAAAACAGCCAACTGGCACGCAAGAAGGATAAAAATCCAGACGTGCAGTTTGTACCACGTCAATATCGATAATTATGGCTGAAGCAAAATCAAAAGATGAGAGATAAGATGCAATTCGATCGTGATAGCAAAATTGCCTTTTTAGGTATGGGACTCATGGGTAGCCGCATGGCAACCCGACTGCTGAAAGCTGGTTTCCAAGTTGCAGTCTGGAACCGCACGGCCAGTGCCTGCGATCCATTGCTTGCACTGGGAGCCACTCCGCTATATCTAGATCAAATTGCAGATTATCCCGTTATTCTGACCTGTCTGGCAGATGATGCTGCGGTGCAATCGGTCTTTGAGCAGATTCAGCCCTATCTGGTGGCTGGTCAGATCATTGTCGATTTTTCCAGTCTTTCCGTACATCAAACTAAAACTCTGGCTAAACAAGCCCAAGCTAAACAAGCCACTTGGATTGACTCTCCTGTATCTGGCGGTACAGTCGGTGCAGAACAAGGCACGCTAGTGATCTTCGCTGGCGGTGATGCAGAAACTATTACCGCACTTGATCCAATCTATAAGGTGCTTTCACAACGTGTCACTCGCATGGGTGATACTGGAACCGGTCAGGCGACTAAAATCTGTAATCAGCTGATTGTGGCAGCGAATAGCACCTTGATAGCTGAGGCAGTGGCTTTGGCTGATCGTGCCGGTGTGGATACTGCCCTGCTTGCACTAGCATTAGCCGGTGGTTTTGCTGACTCCAAGCCTTTTCAAATTCTAGCCCCACGTATGGCCAGCCAGACGTTTGAACCCGTGCAATGGAAAGTGCAGACATTGTCTAAAGACCTGAACAATGCTGTGCAACTGGCAGCTACTTTATCTTTGGATATTCCTGTGGCCAGCCAAGCCCTGTCTCAACTCAAAACCCATCAGCAAGACGGATTTGCTGAAGCCGATCTAGCCACTATTATCAAGCACGTAGACCGCTAATATTACATTTCAATATTCTGACTTGAGCAAGGAAAAGCCCATGACCAAACTCGCCGTTAACCTCTCCATGATTTTCACGGAAGTACCGCTCTTAGAACGTTTTGCCTTAGCTCATGCGCACGGTTTTAAGCATGTGGAAATCCAGTTCCCCTATGAACTGAGTATTGAGCAGATTCAGCAGCAGCTTCAGTTACATGATCTTGATATCTGCCTGATTAATGTGCCTGCTGGTGATCTGATGCAAGGTGGACACGGTCTGGCCGGTATCCCTGGACAGGAAATCGAGTTTCGTCATGCCATAGAGCAAGCCATTCAATATGCGACTGCTCTGAATGTGCCGAGTGTCAATATTCTGGCCGGCAAACAGCCACTGGATTGTGACCTGCTTCCTTGCCTGAACACCTTGGCGAGTAATCTGAAAATTGCCTGCTCCATGCTCTCTGATTATCAGATTCAGCCAGTCTTTGAAATGATCAACGGTCAGGACATGCCACGTTTCCTGATTCAGAATGTGGCTCAAGCTCAGGAGATGCTGGAAGCGGTTAATCATTCTGCCTTAAAAATGCAATATGACTGTTATCATATGGCCATGATGGGTGAAGATGTACTGGAAGCCTTAAAAGAAAATATTGCAGAGATTGGTCATATTCAGTTTGCAGACTGCCCGGGGCGTCATCAACCCAATACCGCATCCATTCCATATTATGAGATTTTTCAATGGTTAGAGAATAGCCAATACAGTGGTTATGTCGCAGCCGAATATAAACCTCTGGGGACTTCGGGAGAATCCTTTGGCTGGAAAGAACAGTTCTTCCCGGAGTATGACTAAAGCGACGGAAGGTGCATTTGAAATTTTGGGCTAAAACCGCTATATTAGATCATGCATAATTGTTAGGAAATTATACTCCCTATGAATTTAGAACCATCGCCCAGCGCTTCTAATTCTCACGATCACACTATGAATTCTCATGCACAAGCAGTAAACGCATGCTTGAAAGTTGTACATGCAGCCCTCGAAGATGTAAAGGCTAAAGAAGTTGTTCAGCTTGATGTGGCTAGCATCAGTAACGTGGCAGATGCCATGGTGATTGCAAGCGGTACATCAACCCGCCATATCAAATCACTTGCAGATAATGTTGCTGAAGAAGCACGTAAAGCAGGTTTCCGTCCGCTTGGTATCGAAGGCGAACGTGATGCAGAATGGATCCTGATTGATCTAGGTTTTGTTGTAGTGCACTGCATGCTGCCTACAGCGCGTAAATTCTATGACCTAGAAAGCCTATGGCGCAATCCTGCAGATTCTGTAGCATAAATATCGAATATTCAAAAAAAGCGACCTATGTAGGTCGCTTTTTTATATCATTTAACTTGAATCAAACTAGAAATTTATGGATCAATAACTTTAATAAATTCGTTTTGCGATCAGATTTAATCATTCAGCCCATTTTTTAAACGTTTTATTGCAATTTTATCTAGACCAATTTTCTAAAAATAAAACACCGTAGCTAATTTTATTTTGTAAATCTTCCCAATTCATCTTTTATATAGGAGGGAGAATTTATCGGTGATTTAAATGGAAAAATCCCCCTTTTAAAAGGAGGATTTTAGATGATTCAGCGAATGGAAAGTCTTAGTGACCTGTACCATTAATCGCTTTGGTCATATCTTCCACAACTTTCTTCGCATCACCGAAAATCATCATAGTCTTGTCGTTATAGAACAGGTCATTGTCCAGACCTGCATAACCAGTCGCCATAGAACGCTTGATGACCATGATGGTACGTGCCTTATGAGCTTCCAGAATTGGCATGCCGTAGATCGGTGAGTTCGGATCGTCTTTTGCAGCCGGGTTTACAACGTCGTTTGCACCAATAACCAGTACTACGTCAGTTGCCGGGAAGTCCGAGTTGATCTCGTCCATTTCCAGGATGTCTTCATAAGGAACATCAGCTTCTGCAAGCAATACGTTCATATGACCTGGCATACGACCAGCAACCGGATGAATCGCAAAACGTACAGTCACGCCCTGCTCTTTCAGCAAGTTTGCCAGCTCTTTGACTGCATTTTGTGCACGGCCTTGTGCCATACCATAACCCGGTACAATGACAACGCTGTCTGCATTTGACATTAAGAAGCCAGCATCATCTGCAGAACCTGAACGGTAATTACGTTGCACTTGTGCACCCGCAGCTGCTGTCGGCGCAGCTGCACCACCCATTGCACCACCAAACAATACGTTGATGATTGAACGGTTCATCGCTTTACACATGATGTAAGACAGAATCGCACCTGAAGAACCAACCAGCGAACCTGCAACGATCAGCATGTTGTTTTCGAGTGTGAAACCAATCCCTGCTGCTGCCCAGCCTGAGAATGAGTTCAATAGCGAAACCACAACCGGCATATCGCCACCGCCTACTGGTGCAATCCATACCCAGCCAAATGCCAGTGCAAGACCAGTCATTGCCCAGAAAGATGTCATGCTACCTGTCAGGAAGAAGTGAATCCCTGCTGCCAGCATTGCGACAAAGATCAATGCCTGAACCGGTTTTACCCAGCCACCTGAAATGGTTTTTGCCCATTTCTTTGCAGCCAGCTTACCGTATGCAAATACAGAAGCAGTAAAGGTAATCGCACCCACAAAACAGCCCACAAACAGTTCAAACAGGTGAACCTTGCTCATTTCATGGAAAGTCACACCATTTGCAGCTAACAGGTCCGGACCCAATTCAACCAGCTTGTTGTTATGGATAATTGCTGCAACTGCAATCAATACTGCAGCCAGACCCACCAGTGAGTGCATAAGTGCCACAGTTTCTGGCATCTGGGTCATTGGTACAGTACGTGCACGCGCAATACCCACCACTGCACCCGCCGCCATGGCTGCAAGAATCATCCAGACTACCGGATTTTCAGCAACAAAGAATGTGGTCACCACAGCAATCGCCATTGCGATCATACCGTAACGGTTACCTGCAATTGCAGTTTTAGGGCCAGACAAACCACGTAGCGTTAAGATAAAAAGAACGGCGCCAATCAGGTAGAACCAATCCGCATACTCTCGAATAAATTCCATGTATTAACCCTCTTTTTTCTTTTGCTTAGGTTTGAACATTTCCAGCATACGTGCAGTCACGGCAAAGCCACCGAAAATATTAATGCTCGCCAGAAATACTGCGATTGCCCCCAGTACACTCACCACGTTAATGGTCTGGAAATCCACGCTGCCTTCAACGCCCACCATTGGCAAGCCAACAGTTTGAATCATTGCGCCCACGATAATGATCGAAGACAAAGCATTGGTCACCGCCATCAATGGCGTATGTAGTGCTGGTGTTACCCCCCAAACCACGTAGTAACCCACGAAGATGGCCAGGACGAAAATCGTAATTGTTTCAACCATGAGTCTGCTCCTTAACCACGTTTTAACAGCACTTGGCCGCCGTGAGTGACAAGTAGGGCTTTTTGAATTTCATCTTCCTGATTCAGGACAAAGTTCTTATCTGCATCAAAAAGTGTTTCAACAAAGTTATACACGTTACGTGCATATAGCGCTGAAGCTTCAGTCGACACCGTTGATGGAATATTCGGAACACCCAGAATCTTCACACCATTTTCAGTCACAACAGTTTCGCCGCACTTAGAACCTTCCACGTTACCACCTGATTCCACTGCCATATCCAGAATGACTGAGCCTGGCTTCATCTTGGCTACAGTTTCAGCACGGATTAAACGCGGTGCATCACGACCTGGTAACAATGCAGTGGTAATCACGATATCGGCATTCGATACCGCTTTATCGACAATCGCTGCCTGGTCTTTGATGTACTGTTCACCTGGCATCCAGCCATAACCGTTTTTAGCTGCTTCATCAGCACGTGCCTGCTCTTCAGGAGACATCGGTACGTCTAGCCATTTACCACCCAAAGACTCAACCTGATCTTTGGCAGTCGGACGAAGGTCAGTTGCTTCTACGACTGCACCCAGACGTTTCGCTGTTGCAATTGCTTGAAGGCCTGCTACCCCGACACCCATGATCACGACACGAGCCGGTTTTACCGTACCTGCCGCTGTCATCAGCATTGGGAACATGCGCTGATATTCAGCAGCAGCTAAAAGCACTGATTTATAACCTGCAAGGTTCGCTTGCGAAGACAATACGTCCATGTTTTGCGCACGTGACAGCGTACGTGGCAAAAGCTCAAGAGCAAATGCAGACACATTCTGTGCCGCGAACTGGTCAAGCTCGGTATTGCGGTATGGGTCAAACATCGCTACAACCGTGGTGTTGGCTGACAGCTTTTGAATTTCCTCACCCTTCGGTGCACGAACTTTCAAAACTATCTGGCTACCGGTGTAGGCATCATCCGTAATTTTGGCACCAACTTGCTCATAGGCACTGTCGATGTAGGCAGCTTTAACACCTGCTCCACGTTCGATCACCACACTATGACCAGCGCTGATCAATTTCTTTACTGTCTCAGGCGTCGCAGCGACGCGATTTTCACCGACGACAGTTTCGGCTGGAATTCCAATCTGCATGAGCGTCCCTCAAGCTAATTTTTTCTTAAGTAAACACCGTGATTTACAGTGCTTCCCCTCAGGATGTGTTTTTGTTGAATTTTTGGATTCTAATTAAACTTCTAGAAATTACTACCTATTATTTATTTAATAAATACCCATATTTTGAACTGACGATTCATAAAAATGATGCTGTCATATAGCATTTATTAGTTAAGCCTGATTATTTTGATTTGCCGAATTTATAAACGATATTCATTCTCTTGAACGATGACTGTTTTCCTGGCTATTTTTTATTAGATTACTTTTTGTTTTATTTTGTTACATTGATCATTCTGACAGATATTTCACTTTTTCTACTCAGCAAATCTTTATTTCAAATGAACTGATAAAGCCTAAATTAAGGCACTTTTCTAGGGCAGCTTTCTGTTTTTGACCTTTTTGACAAATTTAATCTACTTTGAACTATTCATTTTTAAGAACTAAAAATACTGTTTTCCTATAACTTTTTCATTTTTCACTCATAAAAAATATGAATTGATGATGAAAAAATTGATTTGGGATTCCCTTATTTGACTTATTCAGCTCAAGTCTTAAGACTTACCTGAAATAGGTGAAAAAAATATTCTGCAACATTTATTATATTAATACTCAGTCCACTGTCAGATTTACAAATTCCTCATTTTGCACCAATTTTGGGCAATCACTGATTCAGATTGATCTCTGTCACTTGGTCTTAAATGAGATGACTTAATACAAAGCGCTTCCAAGTCCATTTTCTCAAGTGAAAAAGTTAAATTTCTAGCGAATTTTCATCTCTTATCAATCCAGAAAAGTACTTTTTTGTGGCATTTCTCTTCTATGAGTTCAAGCACTTTGCACTATTTTTCTACTTTTATCCTGATGGATTTTCGCCTATAGTGCCTGCAACTTATGCATCATCTTTGATGTGCTTTATAAAAATTCTCCCTGAGCTTAAGGTACTTGCCATGACTCCTCCTCTCGATATCAGTCAAAATAAATCCCTGTTATGGCTGATGGCGATCGCATGTGGTTTATGTGCAGGTGCAAACTATTATTGCCAACCGCTCATCTCCTCAATTCAGCAATATTACCAGGTACCAGAATCCCAAGTGGCGCTGACCGTGACCTTTGCGCAGGTGTCTTATGCCTTGGGCCTGCTGTTTATTGTGCCTTTGGGAGACATGCTGAATAAGTCCAGACTCATTCCTTTTTTGATGTTTGGTGCCGCATTAGGCTTGCTGATCTGTGCCACAGCAGTCAATCTGCCGATGCTCTGGGTGGGAACTATCATTGCCGGGCTATTTTCTGTTGCTGCCCAGATTCTGATTCCATTAGCTACGATGGCTGTCCGACCTGAAAAAACCGGAGAAGTGGTCGGTTTTCTTATGAGTGGCTTATTAGTCGGTATCTTATTGTCGACCAGTATTGCCGGACTTCTTTCAGACCTGTTTCACTGGAAAACCATTTATGCGCTCAGTAGTATGGCACTGCTGGTTTTGGGCTTTTACTTAAAAGAACAATTGCCCAGCATGCCGCGTATGCGTATCAGCTATGCAGCAATTTTTAAATCCATGGGTATGCTACTGCGTGAGGAACCGCGACTGGGCTTACGCTCCCTGATTGGTGCATGTGCCTTTGCAGCCATGAGCATGCTGTTTTCAACCATTGCCCTGCTGCTGACCCAGAAACCTTTTCATCTTTCTGATGTGATGGTGGGCCTAGTAACACTAGTTGGTGTTTTTGGTGCGCTGTCGACTCAGGTTATTGGCAAATGGGCGGATCGTGGCTATATCAAGATCCTGACCTGGATTGGCTGTTCAATTTTGGCAGGAAGCTGGCTATTTTTATATTTTGGTGGCGTGTCCCTGCTCAGTTATATTCTAGGTTATGCCCTGATTAACTTAGGCCTGGCGATTACTCATAGCTGTAATCAGAACGTGATTTTCCGCTTGCGCCCGGATGCCAAATCACGACTAAACTCGATTTACATGACGCTGTATTTTATTGGTGGTGCCTGTGGTTCAGCTCTGGGGGTTTATGCCTGGCATCATGGTGGCTGGAGCATGACCTGTCTGTTTGGACTTGGCTTGGCACTATGCGCCACCCTGTTTGCACTAATTGATCAATGGCAGCAGCATCGAGCAAAAGCTTAAACAAATTTAGCTGACTTGTACGACTGGGTAATAAGGTTTACCCGAATCCCAAGTTGCTGCATTTTCCAAAAGAATGCAGATAAAAGTGGGCAGCAACCCGGCCAAAACCCGGCAACTGTCTTGGAGCTGTTTGACGTTAAACGAGCTCTGATAAGTCACACCGCCCTGCATAAGCTGATAATGCAAGGTGGAAAAACGGTTAAAAATCACCAATAAAATTTCACTTAAATTTCGTTCCTGTACAGCCTTTTGTATTTTCTGCTTTTGCTGGTCTAATGCTTCACGGCAGCTTTCCAGACTGACTTTATGATGGCGATAATCCCAGAAACCTTGATCGGTATAAGGGCTATCCAGCAGTGCAGAAATTGGCTGGTTGTATTTCTCCCAGACAATATGCTGAAGTTTTTGTTCCACATCTTTTTGACAGAGGGTTTCCAGAAATTGATGCAGGCTTTGTTGATCCTGACGAACCTCTGTTTCTTGTGCATAAATCGAATTAAAACTGATCCACAGGCTAATAAACTTAAACTCTAGTTCCTCATCCAGCTCTAATGCTTTTTTAAACCAACTAAGTCCCCGTTGAATCCGTAAATTAAAATAGTCTGAATGTTGAGGTTTTTTGCTTTTATAAATCTCCTCCAACATGAGCATCGTTATTCTCCTTATTTATCTCGTTTTCTTTATCTTAATCTTAAATATCTCAGAATATAGCATTGCCGAATGACTGGGAGTTTATTTTTTCAATTCCCACAATTTCTCTTGTTAAATATCTTTATTGGAATAACAGTTATAGATCCTCATGCAGTTCAGCCTTTGATCATGCAAATTTTATGCTAGTATTACGCCCTCTTTTTACAGTACTGCTTTTTTTGAGCAGATTTCCAGCAATTCCTGCTCATTCTTGTACTGCTATTACTCTTCCATTTCATTTAAGGCGTGATTTTGAATGACTGATCTCAGCACCATTGAAAACAAACTTCAACCTCGCATCAGTGTTGCGCCGATGATGGACTGGACCACCAAAGACTATCGTTTCTTTGCGCGCCTGTTTAATCCAAATGTCATTTTATATACCGAAATGGTGACTACGGGCGCCATCATTCATGGCGATGCTAAACGTCATCTGGACTTCAATAAAGAAGAATATCCGATTGTGTTACAGCTCGGCGGTTCCAATCCTCAAGATCTGGCAACTTGTACTAAAATGGCTCAGGACTGGGGTTACAATGAAGTTAACCTGAATGTCGGCTGTCCGAGTGACCGAGTACAGAATAATAAAATCGGTGCCTGCCTGATGGCCGAACCTGATCTGGTCGCAGAATGTATTGATGCAATGCGTAATGCCGTGGATATTCCAGTGAGTGTGAAACACCGTATTGGTATTGATGACATGCATTCTTATGAAGAAATGCTGCATTTTGTGGATACGATCGCCAAAACCGGTTGCGATAACTTTATTGTGCATGCCCGAATTGCTTTACTCCAAGGTCTTTCACCTAAAGAAAACCGTGAAATCCCGCCACTGCGCTATGAAGATGTTTACCGTCTGAAACAGGACCGTCCGGAACTGACCATTGAAATTAATGGTGGAATTAAAACCTATGCAGAAACGCTTGAACATCTCAAGCATGTTGATGGCGTGATGATTGGCCGCGAAGCCTATCACAACCCGTACCTGTTAGCTGAGCTGGGGCAACTATGGAATCTCGAAGCACCGGACCGTTTTGAGATCATGCAACAGATGCTGCCTTATATTGCCCAACGTATGGCTGAAGGTGCCCCCTTGTCGATTATTACCCGTCATATTTTAGGTTTATTCCAAAATTTGCCAGGTGCACGTAAATGGCGCCAGGCTTTAAGTGGCGGCAATGCCAAAACGTTAAAAGATGTAGAAACAGCATTATTGAATATTCAGGAAGCCATGCAGCGCACTGAAGATTATCTGCGTGAACATCAAGTTCAGCCTTAAAATCAAAAAGCACCGAGATCCGGTGCTTTTTTATGACCTAAAATAAAAATTAGTGGGTGTAGGCCGTAATATTTCCGACCGGAATCGGTTCTTCATCATAGGAAGCCGCTTGCAGGACAGGTTCTGTAACTGGACGGACATCTGGCCCTAACTCAATACTGGTAGGTTCATTCACAGGTTCCGGATCATCGAGTGATGAAGCAAGCTGTTCCAGCTCACGATCCAGTTGCTGACGATATTTCTCAATCTCGATTTCATCGATAAAGGCAAAGGCATCCTCTTCAATGGCCCAGCTATAACCACCATTGACCTTTGAAATTTTGACATTAATGGGATATTCATTTCCCTGATAATTCAGATGTGAAACTGCATCAAACTCATTGCCTTTGCGATGGCGGATTTTTACATTTACCACAGTCAAACGATAATGCTGATAATTCGGATTGGCATTAAATTCTTGCTGCATTTGTCCTTGAATATTTTTGGCCAGTTCATCAATCGATACAAAATAGCTGCATCCAGCCAGACAGGCGATCATCAATATCATTATGATTTTTTTCATCCCGCCCCCTTGTGTTCTCTCACTGCTTTACAGATGTGTAAAACTTTTCATCTTTGGATTATTCTGTGATCCATTTTATACTTTTTTTAAATAAATGAATAAATAAATCCTTAGTATATAAAGTCGTTTTTATTTTTATGTTGTACTGGTTTTTTAACTTCATTGTAAAAAATCCTATAAAAAAGCCCTGAATCAGTCAGGGCTTTAACCGTCATTGAAAACTTAAAAATCATCTTCTGCAGCAGGATCATGATGCAAGGCATCATGGATCGCTTCAACCAACTGCTGGGCAATTTCCTGTTTAGAGGCCTTGTCCAGATCACGCTTATCCAGATGATAGTGTTCGGCAAAGAATACCGTCATGGCATTTTCATCGGATGCAAAGCCAATATCCGCACGCGAAACATCATTGCAGGCAATCATATCCAGTTTTTTAGCCACCAGTTTGCCCGCTGCATATTCTTCAATATTTCGGGTTTCTGCAGCAAAGCCCACCATAAATGGACGTTTTTCCTGCTCTGCAATAGTCGCCACAATATCCGGATTCTTTATTAAAGCGACATTCAGTTCATCGCCTGCTTTCTTGATCTTATGCTCGGCTACCTGTGCGACCCGATAATCAGCTACTGCAGCGGTTGCAATGAAGATGTCACAGCCCTGCTTGAGCATTTGCATGCTTTCATTCAGCATTTGTACTGCAGAAGAAACATTCTTACGTTGCACGCCATTTGGGGTGTCCAGACTGACCGGCCCTGCTATCAGGGTCACATTCGCTCCAGCTGCATAACAGGCTGCTGCCAATGCAAAACCCATTTTCCCGGTACTATGGTTGGAAATATAACGTACCGGATCAATCGCTTCACGGGTTGGACCAGCCGTAATCGTGACTTGCTTACCCGCCAGCATGCCAAATTTTTCTGCAATCGCGCGCTGAGCTTTATGAAAATATTCCGTGACCTGACGTGCCAGATCTTCCGGTTCCGGCATACGCCCCAAGCCTACATCACCACAGGCTTGTGAACCAGCATCCGGCATAATCACATGCACGCCATCTTCAATCAAAGTCGCAAGATTACGCTGTGTCGCTTTGGCAGCCCACATCTGCTGGTTCATGGCTGGTGCGATCCAGACTGGTGCATTAGTTGCCAGATACAAAGTGCTCAGCAAATCATCTGCAAGACCTGCAGCAAATTTTGCCAATGTGTCACAACTGGCTGGTGCAACTAATAACAGATCAGCCCAACGTGCCAGCTCGATATGCCCCATGCCCGCTTCTGCTTCAGGATCCAGCAACTCGGTATGTACCGGATTGCCTGACAAAGCTTGAAAGGTCAAAGGAGTAATGAAAGCCTGTGCGCCTTGAGTCATGACAACCCGCACATTAAACCCGGCATCTTTCAGACGGCGAACCAGAATGGCACTTTTATAGGCAGCAATACCGCCAGTGACTGCTAAAATGATATTTTTATGAGGAATTACACTTAGATCAAAGCTCACGAACAGCTTACCTTTCTGTTGCAGTGGGGCTCACAATAGCATTAAATAATTGCATTCCCAAGAGATCAGCTTCAGGGAAAACTCATAATTCATAATAAATAAGTCTAATAACTATGCAATTTTCAATCAAAAACTGGCCTGAACTGGAACGGCCGCGGGAACGTTTAATTCAATATGGAGCAGAAAGTTTATCTGATGCGGAACTACTCGCCATTTTTCTCCGATCAGGTTCACAACAGCACTCGGCCGTAGAATTAGCACGGCTACTGATTCAACATTTTGGCCATTTAACTGCTTTACTCGATGCACCCTTAAAAGAAGTCAGTCAGTTTCATGGCATGGGTATTAGCAAATATACTCAACTGATGGCGGTTAAAGAATTAGGACGGCGTTATACTGCCGAGCATCTTAAACAGGATGCCTTAGAACTAAGTAATTCAAAAAGACTGCGGGATTATTTACGTTTCGAATTATTGGGTGAAAATCAGGAAGTGTTCGCGGTCCTGTGTCTGGACGCCAGTTTAAGGAAAATTTCATTTAAAAAGCTGTTTTATGGCTCTGTGAATGCATGTGATATTTCGATTAATCAGTTGCTCAGATATGCCATTACCCAACAGGCAACTTCAATTGTAATTGCGCATAATCATCCCTTGGGCCAAGCCACTCCTTCCAAGGCTGACCTGTATCTGACCCGCCAGATTCAGCAGGCATGTCGACTGGTCGATATCCGTTTAATTGATCATTGCATCATTGCTCTGGAAGGCAGTTTTTCCTTTGCTGAGCAGCAACTCATCAAACCTGAAGTCTAAGGGGGAATAGCACTTGACAAAGCAGCTACAACTCAAGAAGATCATGAAAAAAATTGTGATGATTCCAATAAATGATCGTACGTGACCAGCAGAACGTTTTTAAATTATTATTTTCCTGGCGAGGAACGATTTTACCTAAGGTTTTACCTCCTTTAGGCGTGGTCATGCTGATTTCAGCCATTATTGGTGGTTTTTCACGTGTAGGTTATTTCCATTTTCCAGAACTCCCTCTCGTCGGCTTTACCCTCATCGGCGTAGTGCTGTCTATCTTTCTCGGCTTTAAAAACACCGCCTGTTATGACCGCTGGTGGGAAGCACGTAAACTCTGGGGTATTCTGATTGCCAATGCACGTCATTTTGACCGTGACTGCCGGATGTTGTCGCAAGGCCGTCGTGAACGTGTGATTCAGCACGTCATCGTTTTCGCGAATGTCCTGCGTGACCGTCTGCGCCATCAGACAGCCAATCCGACTGAGCTGGTGGAAACCAGTGGAATGAGTCAGCAGGCGATTACCCAGCTTTATCAACAGGCCAATGCCCCACAATATACTTTAAGTCTGATTCAGTGGGAGCTGATGCAAGCTCTTAAAGAAGGTGAAATTTCCGACATCATTTATATGCAGATGAATAATCATGTTGCGGAACTCAGTATTGTGCAGACAGGTTGTGACCGGATTGCGACGACTCCTTTACCTTTTGCTTATTCGGTTCTGCTGAATCGTACTGTTTATTTCTTCTGTTTTATTCTGCCGTTTAGCCTTGGTGCAACCTTAGGTTTATTCACCCCTTTTCTGGTCGGCATTTTAGCTTATACCTTCCTAGGACTGGACGCTTTAAGTTCAGAAATCGAGGAGCCTTTTGGTACCCAAAGCAATGACTTACCACTTGATTCTATGGTTCGTACTATTGAAATTGAACTCTTGGGAACTCTAGGTAAACCGACGCCACCACCGATTCAAGCTCAAGATAACAATTTGCTTTAATAGCTTACCTCTCTTATCCAGAGAGAATTCCTTCACGTTGGGATGGGTAACAGTGTTGCGACTACTGCTTAACTCATTAAACAAAACTCTCCCAGATCCCGATCTGCCCTGGTTTTAGGCTTGGGACTTGGCCTAGTTTAACCCATGGCATATTGTCGCCATGAAAATCACTTCCTATTGATACTTTAAGTCCTTGCTCTGCAATCATCCGGTCAACCATCTGACGGGTTGAACTTGGATCGATGGCGGGCGGTAGCTCCACTGCATCTCCACCAAACTTGGCAAAGATCTCGATCAGATAACGAATATTGGTCGCCGATAAATCATAACGGGTTGGATGAGCCAGCACGGCAAAGCCACCGCTGTCATGAATCACCTGAATGGTTTCTTCCAGACCCAGACCATCAAATTTGACATAGGCCTTTTTACCTTCCTTGATGTACTTATCAAAGGCCTGTTGGGGGCGGGTCACAATGCCTTTTTCTACCAGCGTTTTGGCAATATGGGTTCGGGTAACCCGATCAGGAATATTATCAACTTTGGCAATCACGTCAGCATAAATATCCTGACCAATTAAAGGAACCAGAAGATCACAGATCTGCTTAGAGCGTTCAGCACGAATGATTTTCTGCTGATTGAGGGCTTTTTGTAACGGCTCAGGATTCTGAACATTGAGTGCCACAATATGCACACCATAATTTTTCTTGGTCGCTGGACGTGACCACTGGCTGGAAATCTCGACTCCAGAAATTATCTTAATCTCATGATTTTTGGCAGCTTCTTCAGCCAGCACCAAACCGTCCATGGTGTCATGATCAGTTAGGGCCAAAGTATGGATGAATTTGCCCACAGCCGCTTCGACCAATTGCTGAGGACTCAAAGTTCCATCAGAAATATTACTATGTGTATGTAAATCTACGCCGTGCATCTCTATACTATGACATTTATTTGATCAGATTTAGATACTCTAACATGAAAGCACTTTTAGACTTTGTGCCACTCATTATTTTCTTTTATTTATATAAAACTGTAGATCCAAAAGACACTGACCATCAACTTTTACAATTGATCGGTTCTGCGGGGGGTGTCGACAATAACAATATTCTCGTTGCAACTACGGGTCTGATCATTTCCATGCTGGTGGTCTATGGTGCGTTATTTGTCATGCAAAAATTCCGCCTGGACAAACAGCAATGGATCGTTCTGTTTATGACGGTGATCTTCGGTGGTATTACCTTGATGCTCAGCGACGATTTCTATATCCGTCTTAAAGCTGTATTACTGAATCTGGTTTTCGCTGGTGTCTTCCTGTTATCGCCATGGTTTAGCAAAGATAAGAAGCCTCTCATCCAGCGCCTGTTTGGCCCGGTATTTAATTTGAGCGCCAAAGGCTGGCTTAAATTGAACTATGCCTGGGTCGGTATGTTTACTCTCATGTCATTTCTGCATACATTCTTTGCTTATTTATGGATGGATGGAAAATATTGGGGCGAATTTACTGCATTCGGTGACATGATTGTGATGTTTTCCTTTATCATTATTCAGTTTATTGTATTGCGCAAATACTTTAGAACAGCTGAATAAGTCCAACTACAAACGATAGAGAGTCATCATGCCATTATTCGTCGTTAGCTGTACCGACCGGGAAGGTACAGTTGAAAAACGCCTTGCGATTCGTCCACAACATCTTGCACGTCTGGAACAGTTAGATGCTGAAGGTCGTCTGATTGTTGCAGGTGCCATGCCTAAAGATCCAGCCAATCCCCAAGCCGGTTTCTATGGCAGCACCATCATCGTTGATTTTGACAGTCGTGAAGCACTGGATGCATGGTTACAGGATGAGCCATTCCTGAAAGAAGGCGTATACGCGCATATTGATGTGAAACCATTTAATAAAGCATTTCCTAAAGGATAAGGTTCATGCGCGCTGTTACCGCCAGTTTCATTGGCTTTTGTTTCATGATTCCTTCTGCCTGGGCTGTTGAAGTTTCTGCTCCAGTTGCCCCGGCTACACAGCCAGCAGCTACTCCTGTCCAAGCTGTTACCACACAAGCACCTGCTCAGGGCGCTTCTGCACAGCAGGCTGGAATTATTCCAGCAGTTGCAACAACTGCTCAGACTGTTCAGCCGACTGCGAAAAAGCCGCTCACCGCAGAAGAAATTGCCAAGCAGAAAGCCCAGCAAGATGCCAAAGTCAAAGCTTTAGTCAAAGATCAGGCAACGCGTCTACAGCAACTGGAAAAAGCCAATCTGGAAGCCCTGTCACAAAATCAGGAATTGCAGCTCAAGAACGACAATCTCGGGGTTCAGGTACAGGTCCTACAAAGTGAACGTAGTGCCCAGATGTTTCTCTACGGTGCTGCAACTTTGGCAGTCGGTGTATTACTTGGCTTTCTGATAGCGAGCTATGTTTATACCAAACGTCGCCGTCAGTGGTAATCTATAAGCCGTCCAAATATCTTTAAGGTTGTACCCGTTTTGTCGCATGCAATTCAAACTGCCGATCTGGATTGGCAATTGGTGGATGGCATTGATGTGCCTGTGTCCAAGCAATTTGGTGATGTGTATTTTTCCAAAGACAATGGATTGCTGGAAACCCGGCATGTCTTTTTAAATGGCAATGAACTTAGTACCCGTCTGGCCGATTTAAAACCTTTTGCATATTTCTGTGTCGGTGAAACGGGTTTTGGTACGGGTTTAAATATTCTGGCGTTATGGCAACTCTGGCAACAGGTTCGTCCGGATAACCAAAGCCATCTGCATGCGATTTCAGTAGAAAAATTTCCGCTTTCTAGAGCAGATTTAGTCCGTGCCTTAAATGCCTGGCCAGAATTGAAACCGCTAGCAGATCAACTCATCTCCCAATATCCAATGCCGATTGCCGGTTGTCATCGGCTCAGCTTTCCTGAAGAGCGTTTCAGTCTGGATCTGTGGCTGGGAGATGCACATGATGTCTTTCCTGTCATTGAAAAAACTGCACCTGTTAATGCCTGGTTTCTGGATGGCTTCGCACCATCATGTAATCCAGACATGTGGGAAGAAAATGTTTTAAATAACATTGTGCGTTTATCCGAGATCGGAACAACTTTTGCTTCTTTCAGTGTTGCGGGTGTCTTAAAGCGTGGTTTAAAACGACATGGAATCTCCATTTCCCGTCCACGTGGATTTGGCCATAAACGTGAGATGCTGAAAGCGATCTGGAATCCTGTTGAAGAAAATAAAGACAGTGAAACGGTTTTAGAGCTGGAAATTGCTCAGAAAAAAACTGAACCAGATCTAGAGAGTCCTACCAGACCTCGTCAAATCGCTGTGATTGGCGCTGGAATCGCAGGTTTAAGCGCAGCATTGACATTCGCTCAGCGTGGTCATCAAGTCACGATTTACGACCAGTCAGCGCCTCTTTCAGGCGGTTCCGGCAATCCCCTTGCCCTGCTTAATCCTAAACTGTGTCCAGTTGAGCAAAGTGCTGAACATCTGATGACGGTGGCCTGGCAGCATGCCTTAAATCATTATCAGAAATTTAAAGCTTTTCGCTCAATTCAGGTCAATCAGCTTGCCTTAAAAAATCCTGAACAGCTTTTAGGATTGGTAGATGAATATCCCGCAGACATTCTTGCTGCTCAAAGTGCAACAGACCAAGAGATTCAAACTGAATTTCCAGCTTTAAAGTTGTTAGCAGCGGGCACAGTTTCACCTCATCAACTGCGTGATGAAATTTTGCAGCATCCTATTATTCAATATGTACAGGCTAAAATTAACCGTATTGAAACTACTACTCAACCTGAGTTATTTGCAGATCAACAATCCTTAGGCAAGTTTGATCACATCATTGTATGTACCGCACGTGATACCCAGCAATTCTTTAAAAATTATCCACTCCTGAAACCGATTCGTGGACAGGTTAGCTGGGTCAATAATCACGATCAGCCCCTAAATCAGGATACAGCCTATAGTTATGGCGGTTACTGTATGCAGCTCAATCTCGAACAACTGATTTTGGGTGCTTCATTCTATCCAGGCCGGGATGATGCAGAAGTCTTAGTAGAAGATCATGTGCATAATTATGAACTTATCCACAGTGTCTTTCCTGAATATGCACAGTTATTACCCTCTACCGAAACCTGGCAAGGTCGAGCAGCAGTACGCGCCCAGAGTCAGGATTATTTTCCCTTGCTCGGTAAGATGAATGTAGATCAAGAAGTTTACAGTTTTGCGGGTCTTGGCTCTAAAGGTTTTCTATTTGCACCACTGTGTAGTGAAATTCTGGCAGCCCAGATTTTGGGAGAAGCCTGCCCCGCACCTTCAAACTTGGTAAAAAAACTCGACGTAACACGTTTTCAAAAGAAGGTAAAAGCCAAGAAGCCTTATTTTAAGCCTCAAAATTAAAGAGCTCCTCCCTTTAATAAAGAGTGAGGAACACTGTTCCGCAAGGGAGGAAGTTTTAGAAAGAGTTTAATTCCCTCTTTAAAAAAAGGGGCTTTGAAGAAATCTAGACAACAAAAAAGCGCCCTTAGGCGCTTTTTTTCACAAGGTCAATTATGCACCTTGTTCCAGTGGCATACCTGCATCACGAGCAGCACGAGTACCACCCATCAGGATGACATATTCACGTGAGCTGTCAAAACCTTCTAACTTTTCAGCTGCACGTGGAGCTTTACTCCCACCACCACATAAAATGTAAATCGGTTGATCCGCTGACACCTGAGTCAGGCTATCTGCTGAAAGATCGTTAATGGGCTGATTGACCGCCCCTTTCACGTGTGCTTCAGCATAAGCACTTGCATCTCGTACATCCCAGATTACAGCATTTTCTGGGAACTCAAATGTTGTAATTTCTTGTTTACGGATCATTGCGCACTCCTTTGATGTAAACAACACTTGGCAAATGAAGAAAACATCCCTAGCATCTCAGATATTCTTTCCCTTTGTAAAGGTCTAAACTATGCCTTCTTTCGATATTGTTTCTGAATTAGAAATTTTTGAAGTAAATCATGCAGTTCAAAATACCCAAAAAGAGATTGCAACCCGCTTCGATTTCCGTGGACAGGATGTTTCTATTGAACTGAATGAAAAAAACAAGGAAATTAAAATTAGCACAGAAAGTGATTTCCAATGTGAGCAAGTGTATACCATGCTGGAAAACCATTTCTTCAAGCGTAAAGTGGATATTCAGGCACTAGATCCACAAAAAATGACCGCTTCAGGCAAAAATGTAGTTCAAGTGATCAAGCTTAAAGATGGCCTTGACTCAGATACGGCGAAAAAAATTAATAAGGCCATTAAAGAAAGCGGCATTAAAGTGCAATCTTCTATTCAGGGCGACAAGATTCGTGTGACTGATAAAAAACGCGATACCTTGCAACAAGTGATGGCATTCCTGAAAGAACAACAATTCGGTCTGCCTTTACAGTTCAATAACTTTAAAGACTAAGGCAGCAACGTCTGTAGATGGAATTATGGCAAAGAGCAACCGACTGACCAAACTGGTTAAAGCGACATCAAGATTACCGCAAGGTATACGTACTGCTTTATTGAGTAAGACCTTTGGCCGGGTGGTTCCAATGGTCGGTTCTGCCAAGATTCGCTATCAGGAAATCAGTGCATCCAAAGTTGTGGTGAGTATGGCCAATCATAAGGCCATGCAGAACCATATCGGTCAGATTCATGCCTGTGCCATGGCACTGTTGGCAGAAACAGCAACCGGCTTTGTAACTGCGATGAATGTACCTGACAGCGCAGTGGTTTTGATTAAAAGCCTAAAAGTGGACTTTAAGCGTCCAACCAAAGGTGCCATGACTGCGGTGGCTACGTTGACTCCTGAACAGCAGCAATTGATGCAAAGTTCAGAAAAAGGTGAAACGCTAGTACAAGTTATTGTAACTGATGAATCTGGTGAAGCACCGATTCAATGCGAGATGCTCTGGGCTTGGATTGCCAAGAATCAGTTGAAGCCAGCCTAATTTCAATACAGACAAAAAAATCCCAGATCAATGATCTGGGATTTTTTATTTAATGAATTATGAGTTCTGCTGAGATTCTGCAAATTTCTGTTTTGCTTCATCCGGAATTGGACGTTTATTGCCTTTGACATCCACTGCGACAAAGGTAAATACCCCTTCAGTCACGCGTACAGGTGCACGTGAGTTATCATGACTGTCCCATACTTCGATTTGCATCTGGATTGAAGTATTACCGACTTTTAGAATTTTGGTATAGCAGCTAATGACATCGCCGACTTTCACAGGAACCAGGAAGGTCATCTGGTTAATCGAAATCGTTGCACAGCGTCCTTTACTAAAGCGCTCTGCATGAATTGCTCCCGCCAAGTCCATTTGTGAAACAATCCAGCCACCAAATACATCTCCACTCCAGTTGGTATCCGCAGGCATTGCAATCGTCTGCAGGGAAAGTACTCCCTCTGGTTTAATATGAGAATCTGTCACTTGAACTCCAGGCTTTTTAAATTAGGATTGAGCATTATTTAACTGCTGATCAAGCCACTTTTGTAGTTCGCTTGAACGTAATGCACCGCTTATTCTAGCAATTTCATTGGTTTTATTCATCAAAACCAGCGTCGGAATACTACGTACATTAAATGCTGAGCTTAATCGCGGATTGGCTTCGGTATCAATTTTAGCAAATACCACTTGTGGATTTTCTTTTGCTACAGCAGCAAAATGCGGTGCCATCATTTTACATGGACCACACCAGTCTGCCCATAGATCAATCAGGATGGGAAGATCACTATGGGTGACAAACTGACTAAAGTTCTGTTCATTTAGCTCAATCGGCGCCAGTGGAACCAAAGCTTGATGACACTGACCACATGCTGGATCGGCCGTTAATTTTTCTTCAGGCACACGATTTTTAGCCTGGCAATTCGGGCATACAATGATCATCTAGCGCACTCCAATATGTTGATGTAAGAATTCTAATTGGGTCGAGACTGCTTTTTCAAACCATTCACCATGATAAATATCAAAATGCCGCATATTCCACTCATGATATTGTACAAATGGTGCAATATTGGTTGCGGTTTCCCGACTGGCTTCAATGGGAATCAGGCTGTCTTGTTGTGCTGCGATAAACAGGACAGGAATAGTGATTTTGCGGACTTCCTGAATAGGACGATATCGCATCAATTTAAAGAATACCCGGGCTGGGATATGACCACTCCAGTAATAATCTGGATTCACAATGGATAGATATCCTTCATAACTGTCTTGTGTCGGCATAAAACAGAGTTCATGACGATCAACTACCGGCAAGGTCTTGGGCGCCATTCCTACCTTTGCCCCCATATAATCCTGACTAGAAATCTTCAGGGCTTTAGGCAATTGCTGCAAAGGATAAAGCTTTGCACTTTCTGCACCATCAACAAAGGGTACCTGTACCATTACCGCCTGAATATTTTTTAGTTCTGCGGCCAATGTCAGTACATGCCCGCCACTTAATGCCGTTCCCCATAACACAATCCGTTTAGCATCAATGGATTTACGTGCCTGTAAATGCTGGATCATGGTACGCCAGTCTTCAAGCTGAGCACCGATCGACACCAATTCACGCGGACGCCCGGTACTGCCTCCCCAATAGCGATAATCAAACAGAACCACCGCATAACCTGCACTGGCAAAACGTTGGGCATATTGCACCAGTTTAAAATGACGTAAAGCAGCCAGGCCATGAGCCATCAGGATCACAGCTGGTTTGTCAATCTGTTGAGGACGATAGAAATCCGCAGCAATCACTTCCTGACCGCTCTTGACATACAGTGGTTCGACTGTATAGGCGTACATACGCGCTCCATTGCGTTATTTTATAGTTGTAATCGTTTATAAATTTTTCAGAACTAGGCCATCATGTTTTCAGCTTAATGCTATCATAAAGCATATCAAGATAAATGACATAATGGAGTGACATCATGAGCGAAAATGTAGGCTTTGCTGGCCAAATTGGTCCTGAACATATCTCTCAAGTAGTTGAAAAAGGTTTTAAATCAATTATCAATAACCGTCCGGATATGGAAGGTGGCCCTGAACAGCCAACCAGCGTACAAATTGAGGAGGCTGCTCGTAGTGCAGGTCTGGATTATGTCTTCCAGCCAGTAGTTGCTGGCCAGATTACCGAGCTTGATGTGCGCACCTTTGCCAACCATTATAACGAATTACCAAAACCGATCTTGATGTTCTGCCGTACAGGAAATCGCTCCAATAATTTATATCAGCTGGCGAAACAGATGGACTTGCTGGATGACTAAGGTATTTGGGGAAATGTACTTTTAGTCAACATCTCCTTTTAGTTTCAGAGATCGGCGTATGTATAAATTCTTACTGGTTATATGTTGCAGTCTTGCATTGATGGGTTGTAGTTCAATTAATTTTAAGCCTACTGTGGGTGTCAGTGTGGGAACTTCTATTTAATTTTTTGAATTTTAGCTCCTATAAAAAAAAACAGCGCCGAAGCGCTGTTTTTTTAGTTAGATCAATTAATACAAGTCGTATATGGACTTACACGGTTCGGAGCATAACTTCCATCAGTCGCATAATCACTAGCTAAACTTGGTAATGTTAATGTTGTATAGCCTCTCGTTGGTGTATGTGCAAGTGTTGTTTTCGCACCAACCTCTACAGATACCCATTGTGCATTAGCTTTCGGATATTCAATAATGAAATCAAATCTACCCGTGCTATCTGTACGATAGGTCGCAGTATATGGATGAGTTGTACTATTATTTGCTGTCCCACCTAGGAAGCGAACCACACGTAATGCCTGACCATTAGCTGCCCAAGTTGAAGTATTTGCATTAATTGGACATGTAGTTGTCAAATTCTGCATTAATGTCTGTGACGGTGTAAAATTCAACAGTGGATAGTAATAGTCATTTGGTTTAATCCAACCTTTCAAGTTTGTGAATGGATAAACTGCATCCAATTCTTTTACATCTTCTGTCTTAGGTGTCCCATCAGGATTAGTTAGAGGATTACCACTTGCATCTAAAACAGGTTTAGTCACGACTTTCCATGGATTTTTTTGAATACCAAACATCCATTCACCGATGACATAAGAAGTTGGACGAACATCCAGAACAACATCCTGATTTGCAACAGGTTTACCATCAACATCAACTAATTGAACAGAACCTTCTTTTTGATAATAAACCCCATTAGCTGTTGATGTAATCTCTGTTGGGTTAAAGTTAACAGCAATAGAACCAACAGTTACTGGCACTTCTGAATTTACAACATCAATACGATGAGGTACACGTCGTTCTGTATTTTGTTCATCCTTAACAATAGCCTCTACACGTAGGTCAGCAGTAGCAAAGTCATAGTTTCGATCACGCAAGCTTTCATCAATAACAATTGTAAATTTTGCCCAACCATTCTCATCACTTTCTACAGTTGATGCACCACGAATATAAGCACCATTTTGACTGTATGCTGGGATTGTTAAAGTTACTGCTTTTCCAGTTTGACTTGATCCTTCTAAGTCTACTACTAATACAGACACTTCAACACTATCGCCTCTTAGATTCAATTTATCTTTAGATGACTTGATTTTTAAATCTAATGTTGGTGCTAGAACTGTTGGTGAATGGACTTGAATACTACCAGGTTGAGTTACTATAGCACCTGTTGCAGTGGTATGTGTTGCTGTTAATTCAATTGGTAGAACAGGAGTTGATAATATTCCCTGTAATGATTTCATTGATACTTCAAATACAGCTTCACCAAACTCATTTGTTGTAATTTGTGAAGAACCATTAATACTCGTAGCATTACGTGGGTCATTAATCGCTAAAGTTACAGTTTCATTGGCAACCCCACCTTGATTCGCATCAAGAAGTTTAACTGTTACAAATGCACTATCACCTGATGATGATAAAGATACTCGACTGCTATCTATCGTCAAGTGATAAGGATTACTAATATCTTGAACAGTAAAAGTCAGATCCGTCTGAAGTTTATTACCACGTGGATCACGAATAGTACCCGTAACCATAATAGAGCTTAATACTGTTTTTGTAATACCTTTTGGCACAATCAAGTCAATAGGAACTGAACCGTTTCCTTGTATCACCACTCCTTCAGCACTCAGCTTAATACCTGCAGCTATCGCTTCTGGATTCAGAGTTAATTGCATTGGTGTACCATTAGCAGTATTAATCCCCATTTCATCTTTAACAGCTGCATACACTTTAATTGTTTGCCCAGCTGTCACTGTTTTTACATCTGAGGTTAAACGCGGATTTAAAGCATTTGCTGGAGCGGTGATACCAATTACACTTGTTTGCTGTAAACGATCGCCATTATTTAAGTTCGTACCAACTACTGCAAAGACAATACCATTTTTGATCAAACTAGCATCATATGCGCCCTCAGAAACGGTAACCGTAAATTCAGCTTCACCCTTACTGTTAGTTTGAGTTGGTACATTGCTTAATGTCACACGACTAGAAGTTAAACTAGATAGTGCAACTGCGATAGGCGTGTTTGGAATTGTATTACCAGCTTTATCAACTGCTTTAATTTTGACGCGTGTTTCACCACCAAGAACAGAAATTGTATCTAATGGCTTATCATCTACTGTCGTAAAGATAAGATTCGCTAATTCAGGTAAAATAACCTTAGCTTTATCTAACTCAATTTTACGAACCAGCGTATATTCAGAACCATCCGCACGTCGTGCAGTTGCTGTAAATTCAAGATCATTTGCAGCCAAGTTTTCAATTTCTGTATCACTTTGAGGATTGAGTGTCACTCTAAATGTTGCAAGACCTTTGTCATCTGTCATGACTTGAGATGGCGTGTTGAAACTTACACCATTACTTAAAGCAGCTTCATTTAAACCTAGTGACACGACTTGATTTGCAAGTGCATTACCTTGTGTATCTTTCGCATTAATTGTCACCTGAATCGTCTTAGGTGTATTCACACCCAATGTAACAACATAATCAGATGCATCTAAGGTAAAGTAATCTAGAATCTGCCCGGCATTTGGCGATTTAAAGTTCAAGGTTTGAACAGCAGCTTTACCATTGCTGGTGGTCGCCGTGATACGAACACCTGGACTCACCAGCTTAATCTGCTCTTGAGTACTTGCTGCTTTATATTCAAACTCAAAATAAGCGTAACCATTGGCATCAGTAAGCTTAGTTGCTTCACCTGTTAAAGTGAATTGTGCTGTTTTTAACTGCGCTAGGGTTAAATCCGGTGTATCAATCGTAACTTTTGCACCCTGTAAAGCACCCTTATCAGCAGATAACGCTTTTACTGGAATAATGATTTTTTGATCTTTTGAATAATCAAATGCTTGCAGAATTGGATCAATTAAAACTTCTGCAGGTGTAGACTCAACATCAGGAGCTCTTAAATCAATACGGCGAGAAGCTTCATAATTCGAACCATCAGCACGTTTAGCTGTTAATGTAACCTGTAAATCACCAGTCACATCATCAATCAGCTTTTGCACTTCCGCTTTATTACGTGGCAATGCCTTAAAGGTAAAGGTTACATATCCATCAGCATCCGTTTTTTGCGTAAAGGTTTGTGCACCAACATTCGCACCTGTTGGATCAAGTAAATAAACACCATTATTATGTGCTTGTTCATTATAGCTGATCGTTACATCTTGATTAGCAAGTGCTTTACCACCCACATTGATTGCACGTACCTTAACAGTAATATCAGTTTGTACGTTTTCTTCAATCGCAGCATAACCATTTGTATCAATAGAAATATAATCTAATGCTTCTGAAGTTAAAGACTCTCTAAAGTTCAATTTTGTCGTCTGTGTTTTTCCATTTGCAGTTGCAGTAACAGTTACACCATTTAAGATCTCACGCTGTACTGTAGATTCTGCATATTTATATTCAAATACAAATGTCGCATAGCCGTCATCACCAGTAAACTGTTCAGCTGCTCCATTTAAACTAAAGTTGAGTTGTGCTAATTTCGCTTGAATATCAGTTGTGATTGCAACTTTTTCATTTTTCAGCGTACTGCCAGCAGCATCTAATGCTTTAACGCGTACTTGAATCGTATGATCTTGAGTATAGTCAAATGAATTTAAGATTGGATCAATAACTAAAGTCTCAACTTTAGATTCAACTTGCTCTTCGGCTTGTACTAATTCAACTTTACGTTGAGCTTGACGAACAGATCCATCAGCAACTGCAGATAAGACTTTTACTGTTACGCCATTTGTCAATAATGCTTCTAATTCCTGTTGGTTCTTTGGATGCACACTGAATTCAAATTTTGCATAACCTTCTGCATCAGTTGCTACTGATGAAGCTGTAAGAAGATTAATACCATTTTCATTGGTCAATTCAATCTGAACATTTTGATTTGCCAAAACTGAACCATCAGTACCTTTTGCAAGCACTGATAATACAACTTTAGTTTCTACATCCGTATCAATGACAGCTTTACCAATCATATCAATGACAAGATAATCAAGCGTATTAGTTTGAGTTTCCGCAAAGTTAATAACTGTGCGCTGCTCTTTACCATTTGCAGTCGCCAATAACGCTACACCTTTCAATGCAAGGTTTTTTTGCTCTGTAGATTGTGCATCGTAGTTATAGCTAAATTCGAAGACAGCATAGCCTTGATCATCGGTATATTGCTCAGCAGCACCATTTAAACTTAAATTAAGTTTCGCTAATTCTGCACTTGAGATGTTTTCAGGACGCAATGTAATTTTTTCATTACGTAATGCGCTACCATCTTCACCAATCGCCTTCACTCGTACCGCAATGGTATGATTTTTACTGTAATCATAAACACTAATTGGATCAATGATCAGATAATCAACTTCACTTGGTGCTTCTGCTTCTGACTTATAAAGTTCAACTTTTCTTGATACTTTGTATGCAGAACCATCTACACGCTGTGCAGATAAACGAACATTCAAACCAGATGCAAGCAATGCTTCTAATTCAGATGCATTTTCTGGTGCAATGTTGAGTTTAAATGTGGCTTGTCCTTGTGCATTGGTCACAACTTCTGTCGCAGAATTAAATGAAATACCACTATTGGTTTCTGTTTCATTCAATTCAATTTTCACAGTCTGGTCTTTTAATGCCTGACCATTTGTTGCCAATGCAGTTGCTGTAATCGTCACTTCTGTTGGTTTATCGGTTGAGATAACTGCACGACCACCTGTAGATACCACTAAATAATCAAGATTGATTTCTTGTTCATTTGCAGGTGCTTTAAAGTTAATAATCGTATTATTCGTCTTTCCATTAGCAGTTGCTTTAATTTCAAAACCATTTAGCAGTTTCTTTTGTGCAGGAGACTGTGCATTGTATTTATAGTCAAATGTGAATGTCACGTAACCATAATCATCAGTCAGTTTCGTCACATCGCCAACAAGACTTAAATTCAGATCAGCTAACTCTTGTGCACTAAGGGCTGTCGTTAAGCTCACTTTTTCATTACGTAAAGACTGACCAGCTTGACCAATCGCTTTCACGCGTACTTGAATTGTTTGGTCTTTTGTATAGTCATATGCTGCTTGTAACGGATCGATTAGTAGTGAAGATACTTGCGATGCTTGCTCTTGCTCAATAAGCTTAATCGTTCTTAGCGTTGTATATTCAGAACCATCTTTTGCAGTTGCTTTAACAGCGACTGTTACACCACTCGCAAGCAACGCATTCAGTTCATCTTTATTCTTTGGTTTCGCATTTAAAACGAACTCAGCATTACCTAATGCATCTGTAACTAGGTTATTAGAGGTCGCATACGTTACGCCATTTGAAACTGCAGTATTATCAATACCAATACTAATACGTTGGTTAGCTAAAACCTTACCATCTGTACCCATTGCCTTGACACGGATCTTGATCGGTGTATCTGTAGTGGTCGAAATTAAGGCTTGTCCATCTGTATCGACAGTAAAGAAACTTAAGTCGATACTATCGCTCGGAGCCTTAAAGTTAATGCGAATATTACTGACCTTACCATTTGCCAAAGCATTGAAAGTAAGACCTTTTTTCGCAAGTTCTTCTTGTTCATGCGTTTCGTTATACTGGTAACTAAGTTTAAACGTTGCATAACCTAATGCATCAGTGATTTGTTCTGCTTGGGTCGTAAAACTTAAGCCTAACTGCTGCATCTGCTGATTAGTTAGGGCAGATTTTAACTGAATTTTTTCTTTTGCTAATGGGCTTCCATTGACATCTAATGCTTTTACACGAACGGTAATTTCTTGATTTTGCGTATAGTCAAAACGGGTTAAGATTGGATCTACCATGAGGTAATCCACTTGACTCGTTCCAGTGTCAATAATCGAGTTTGAAACTAAATCAATTTTACGAGTAACTGAATGCTTAGAACCATCATTACGATAAGACACTACTGCAACAGTTAGTCCTTTTTCAATCAAGGTATTTAATTCAGTCAAATTACGTGCTGCAACTTTTAATTTAAATTCAACTTTACCTTGTGCATCCGATACAAGCTTAGTTGCCGTGGCATATGAAACACCATTTGACATCGAAGTTTCATCAATACCAATAGCTAATTCTTGATTAGCAAGAACTGCACCATCAACACCAAAGGCTTGCGTACGTACTACAATTTCAGTTTGTTGATTAAGTGCAATTTGAGCTAAACCATCAGTATCTAAAGTAAAGTAATCAAGGCTGACTTTGTCACTGACACTCTTTGTATTGAAGTTAACTTTAATCGTTTGAGTCTTTTGATTAGATAATGCCGTGGATGTAAAAGTAATCCCTTGCTTAGCTAACGCTTGCTGTTCTGCAGATTTATTATATTGATACTTATAAACAAACTCTGCATAACCATTTGCATCTGTTAAAACTTCAGCAGCTGTACTTAAACTTAAACTCAACTTATTCAGCTGATCATCTGAAAGTAAAGATTTAATTGATACTTTTTCATCTTTAAGAGGGCCACCTTTTTCACCAATTGCTTTTACTTTAATCGTAATGTCTTGGTTCTTGGTAGGATCAAAGTTTTCATTAATTGGGTCAATTAAGAGATACTTAACTGCTTCAGTTGCAACAGCCTTATCTTCAACAACAATTTTAATATTATTGCTAATACCGTTATCTGTTGTAAACGTCGCTGTGATCCCTGAAGCCTTTAATGCTTCTACAGCTGCTGCTGTTTGCGATGCTGGTGTTTTAATTCTGAAAGTGACATAACCCTCTGCGCCGACAGACTGACTTTCATTTAAATCAAAGTTAACACCATCACTACTGCCTTCAAACTTAACAGCATTTGCTACAGCTTCGCTATTTAAGGTAAGTTTGATTTTACCTTTTTTCGCAGCATGTCCATTGTTCGCAATCGCTTTGACCTTAATTTCAACACTGTCAGACATTGCATTGATTTTATAAGATGAAGCGATTTCTAGACGTTGAATAGCTTCTTGATCGGTTGCACTATCATCTGCAGTAATGACATCAACAGTAATGGTCGCGAATTTCTCAGGGTTCTCTAGGAAAGTTGCTTTAAGTTCAATCCCTTCATCCTTCAAAGCAAGTGGTGTATCAGAATTACTTTTTAGGATAAATTCCGCATAACCTTGTGCATTTGTAATGGCTTCAGTTTTATCCAAGGTCACACCACGACCAGATTGATTGGTCTCCAGGCGAACTTTTTTACCTGCTAAATCTTGTTTATTGGAATTTTTGGCATATACACGAATACGTGCTTCGCCATTTTTTGCAGCAATCGGTGCATCAGGCTTAATAATTTCAAGTTTATCGACAATTGTTGCAATATCTTTAAATGTTAGAGACGTAGTTGCTTGCTTTTCTGCACGATGCTCATCAATGAGTTTAAAGTTTAGTGTTTTAGATGTATCTACAAGCTGTTGAATTTGTGCCGCAGTTAAATTTTTATTTGCTACAAGTTTAAAATTTGCTTTACCTTCACTATCTGTCTGTACAGATGATCCGTTGCTAATTACAAACAATCCTTGTAACTCAGCAGGTAAAGACAATTCAACGGTTTGTCCTGACTTAGAACCACCTTTTGGATCAGTCACTTGGACAAAAAATTCAACTGTCCCATTTGGTAAATCAATCGTAAGGCCTTGTGGCACATCTAGAGTATAATCACTAACAATTACACTAGATTTTTTAATATTAAGGGTATATACCTGTTTAACTTGTGTGCCATCTACAGTTGCAGTTAATTGTACTTTACCAGATTCAATATTAATTGAAGGAATTTTAAGCTCAAAAATAGCAATACCATCTTCAGCTGTAGCAACTAAGGAACTTTTACTTGTTACACCTAATTTATCTGAATCATTAATCGCTAATCGTACATTTTTGCTAGAAATTCCACCTTTATCTGCATTTAAGACCTGAACAGCAATTTGTACAGTTGAATTATCTACAACCTGAACAATATTTTGGCCACTCGAATCTTGCAAATTAATATTCAAGCTTTCTGGAACTTGAGCTGTATTATCTGTAGATTCATTGCCGCCTCCATTATTTCCTCCTGTATTTGGTTGACTATTATTGTCATTATTATAGTAACCGTCACTCCCCCCCCCGCCACATGCAACTAAAGAAATCGATGTTGCTAAAACAGTCGTGTTAACCCCTAATTTTTTTAAATTTATAAACAAACTCATGTTTTTTCCCACTGCATATAATAGTTAAGCTGCCATAAAAGTTAATCTTCTGGCTTTTACACAAAATTTACTCAAAATATCAAAAATAAGCAATCTAGTTACATAATTTACATCAGAAACATTGTAAATCATGCATATAAATATTCATGTTCTGAGAATTGGTAAGCAATTTATGTATGACATTATTATTATCGGTGCAGGCACAGCAGGAATTAGTGCTTATAAAGAAGCTATTAAATATACCCAAAATATTTTAATTATTAATGCTGGTTCATGGGAGACTACATGTGCTCGTGTAGGCTGTATGCCGAGCAAGCTTCTAATTTCTTCTGCTAATCGTATGCATGAGATTAAAACTGCAGAAAATTTCGGATTAAAACATGAGGCAGTAATAAATACTTCAGTTGTTATGGAGCGCTTACATAAGCTTCGTGATCATTATATTCGGGCCACTTTAAAAGAAGTAGAACAATGGGATTCAACTCATAAAGTATCAGGGCATGCCAAATTTACTAATGCTCAAACAGTCCAAGTAGAGGGAAAATCTTATCAAGCTAAAAGTTTTATTATTGCAGTAGGCTCTCGACCAAATTTTGATGGCACCTTAAAAAATGAACTAGGCGATAAACTCCTGACTTCTGATGAAATCTTTGAGCTTTCACATTTACCTAAATCCTTAGCAGTGATTGGTAGTGGCGTCATTGCAATTGAATTGGTTCAAGCCATGCAACGTTTAGGGGTACGTACTACTATGTTTGCTCGTAGTCAGAAAATAGGTGCACTCACCAGTCCAACTCTACAAGCTTTGGTTAGAGATCAACTAAATAACGAGCTGGATATCAAATTTAAAACCCTACCAAATCAAGTCAAACTCCTTAATGATCAGGTAAAAATTGACTATATAGAGAATGATCAAAAGCAAAGTATTGAAGTAGATTATGTACTCTTAGCCACTGGACGTAGTTCTAATTTAGATCGATTAGATTTGGAAAAAATTAATTCTGAATTTCAAGAGGTTAAAAAGCTACCTATTAATAAAAAAACCAAGCAATTAGCAAATTTCCCTATTTTTATTGTTGGAGATGCAGCCCCTGATGCCCCAATTCAACATGAAGCTGCTCACAATGGTAAAGAAGTAGTCCAAAACTGCTTAAATTTTCCAGATGTTCAACCTATTTCTGCCCTAACTCCTTTGGCAATCGTATTTAGCCAACCAGAAATGGCGATTATTGGTCAAAGTTTCAAACAGCTAGAAGAGAAAAATACGGAATATATTAGAGGTTTTGTTTCTTACGAAAGACAGGGACGCGCATTAATCCTTGCAGAAAATAAAGGCGGAGCTGAAGTATATATAGATAAAAAGTCAGGAAAATTATTAGGTGCTGAATTATTCTGCCCTCAAGCCGAACATCTAGCACACATGCTAGCCTGGATGATTGATGCAGAGCAAGATATTCATCAGATTCTGGCAAAGCCTTACTATCATCCGACTTTAGAAGAAGGACTAAGAACAGCATTTAAACATGCTCGTCGTCAGCTTGATCAATAGGAAATAATTGAAAATTCTTAAATATATTAAAGAAGTATTAATAGATAAAATTTAATTACTTCAAACAATATGGTGCAGCTAATAGCTCTGAAGTTTTGGCTGCTCCTTATTACTCCTTAACTCATTTTTTAGATCAGAAAATATCAATAGAAAAAGTTGTAACTATTTAAACCCCACGCATAAAAAAAGCCCCCTGC